>JADLBD010000144.1 GCA_020847975.1 Bryobacterales bacterium
AATGAAGAAGCGATGCGCCCACTCTGCAGGCAGGGCGAGTTCTTCACCGATCCTACGACGTATTGGGACTCGCAGACCGGCGGAGACAAGACGTATACGTAGGAAAGTGAGGACGTCGAGGCGAGCCAGCGGGAATACTCACCTCCAACAGTCCACAACGCTGCCAGCCTGTCGAAACAGCCTCGGAAGGTAGAACTCTACTTCTGCGCCGGCTCCCGGAACGACCGCTCCACCATGTCCTTCACGTCCGTCGACACTGCCTGATCGCGCCACAGCCATCGCACCATCTCGGGCAGAATCGCCCCTCCCTGCTTCTGCCCGTGCCTCCCGATGCCCCACACGTAATTCACCTCGTAGCCCTTCTCCGTCAGCGCTCGCATCAGACGTACGTTCTGGTAAAACCAGTCGCGCGTCTGATCGTACTCCCCGTTCCGCCGCATCCCGCGATTGTCGTTGCGGCCATCCTGCATGAAAATGCGGATCGGCTTCTTCTCGCTCTTGCGCACAATCTCCGGATACACGTGCCCGCCGCGCAGATTCACAAAGCTGCCGACAATGCTCAGCACTTTGTGGAAATGCTCCGGCCGCTCCCACGCCACCGTGAACGCCGCAATCGCCCCCGAACTTGCGCCTCCAATGCCGTGCTGCTCAGGGTCCCTCGAGATGTTGTACTCCTTGTACAGCGCCGGCAACAGTTCATCCACAATCACCCGTGCATACTTGTCATCCAGCGAGTTGTACTCCGTGGGCCTGTTGGTATTCCGGTCGCCCCAATCATGCAGCGAGGGTTCCGGCTGATCGGGCCTTCTCCCCGGGTTGATGAACACGCCGATCATTACCGGAATCTCCCTACGGTAAATCAGGTTGTCCATCACGTTCTGCGCCCGCGCGTCGCCTTCCGGAGCCATGAACGCCTGCCCGTCGTTGAAGATCATCAAACTCGCTGCCACTGCCGGGTCATACTGCGCCGGAACGTACACCCAATACGTGTGCTGCGTACCCGGATAGGCTTGGCTCGGCAGCGTGAACGGCCCCTTGATCTTCCCCTTCGGCACGCCCTCCTGCTCGAGCGAATCGGGCCCCAGCTTGTAATGAATATCGGTATTCGGCCCCTGCGCGCACGCGGCAGCCGCCATCAACAACACCGCCAATACCTGCTTCCCTGCCGTCATCCTCTCATCCCTCGCGCCAGCGAATTCCCGCATCCAGCTTGTTCCTGGCATACTCGAAACTCCGCTCCAGATCGATGCGCTGTTGCAGCTTCAGCGCTTCCTCATACGCCTCCGGCTGCTTCGATGGTCCCGCCGTCATCATCGCCCCGGCAAACGGATGCCCCTGCTTCGCCAGCGCCACAAACCGCGCAAACTGCGCGCCCGTGACCTTCGGGTAGCCCTTCCAGAACTGCGGGTCGCTGTAGCAGGGCAGAAACTGCGGCGGGCGCCCCGTGATGATCTCCAGTTGCATCGCCGCCCGCGGGCACAGTTCATGAAACCGCGCTGTCAGCTTATGCAGATCAATGCTTCCCTCGCCGAGCGCCACCCATTGGAACATGATTCCGCCCGGAACCTCCCAAATCGCCGAATCGCGGAAATGCGAGGTCACCACATAGGGAGCCAGCGTCTCCAGCGTCAGCATCGGATCCTCCAGCAGCCACATCGGATTGCCTACGTCGAGGTTCGATCCCACCAAGTCCGGACCCGCCTCCTCGATGATCGTCCGCACTTCCGCCGCGCTCAAGTCTCCATTGTGGTTCTCGATGGCGATCTTCACGCCATATTCCAACGCCCGCGCACGCACGCTCTTCAAAACCTTCACCGTCGCTTCCATGTGCGCTTCCACCGGCAGCTTTCCCCGCCGCTCGGACATGCTGCCCACGAAGCACCGCATCGCCGCCGCCCCCAGGGCCTTCGCCGTTCGCAACCCGCGCAGGATGTACTCCTCCGGCGTTCCATCGCCCTTCCTGTACGAAGCGGCGGTGGGACAGATGCAGCCGATGCCCCCGTCAATCCGGATTCCGTGCCGGTCAGCGGCGCCTTTCACTTTCGCCAGGTACGCCGGCTCCAGGCTCTCGAAGTCGCCCAGGCTCGAAATCTGGATCGCATCCAGCTTCTGCTTCGCCGCATACTCGATGTGCTCCAAAGCCTTCCAGCGGAACGCCCGGATCGAATAGGTGTCATAACCCAGCCGCACGGGAGAAGCCCCGCGTAGCAGCGGCGCTGCCGCAACCGCGCCCATTGCCTTCAGGAAACTTCTGCGCCGCACTACTCGATTACTTCCCCTTTGTTCCAGTGAACCTCAAACAACCCCCTCATCGCTTCCCCCATCCCCTGATGGTCGAACACCACGGAAGTCCACGACGGCTTCGTGATCACCGGGTCGAGCAGCGCAATCAGCCCCTGCTTGCCGTCAAACACCGCCAGCTTCATCGGCAGCGATCCCGTTTGCCGTACTTCCACACCCAAGGCGATGTACTCCTTCAGCCGCAGCCGGTGTTCTTCATCGAGCGGCCCTTTCTCAAACAACAGGCGGCACACAACCCCGCGCTCGCGGGCCTGTTTTACAAGCTGCTCATCGAGCGGATCCACGGCATAAGGCGGCCGCGAAAACTCCAGGTACTCTCGTTTCACCTCGCCGAGCATGGCCCGGAACTGCGTTCCGCTCTGCGACGGCTCACTCACGATCCGCAGGAAATCGAGCGTCCCCCTGCCCCCCATTCCTTCCGAATAGGCCGCATTCAAATCCGCAATCAAACCATCGCCCAGCCGGTTCTGTTCCTGGATCTCCTTATCGAGCATCCGCTGCCGCCGCGCCTGATACGCCGGCACCGCCAGACCCGGCTCCACCGCGGAAAACAGCTTCGTCTTTTCCTGTACTACCTGCGCGAAACCCTTCTCCACCAGGCTGTCCAGCACTTCGTAGATCTTCTGCCGCGGCACGTGCGCCCGCGCCGCCAGTTCCAGGGCCTTGAACCTCGGATGACCTATCAATACCAGGTAGGATCGCGCTTCATAGGCATTCAGGCCGATTTGTTGCAGCCTGCGCCAGAAAAGCTGAAAATCCATCTCCGCCAGATCTCGTTGCATGATTACAGGTTCATGAGCATATCAAAACAGGATGCCGGGCGTGGACGGATCGCATGGCGCAAGAGGTGGGACCGTTTTCTCCTTTTCAGGTGGC
The DNA here is from genome assembly GCA_020847975.1 of Bryobacterales bacterium. Classification (GTDB taxonomy): domain Bacteria; phylum Acidobacteriota; class Terriglobia; order Bryobacterales; family Bryobacteraceae; genus CADEFT01. Next base: position 3,178 of record JADLBD010000144.1, read on the forward strand.
CTGTAGTACAATCCCCAAGGGTTGCCGGGTTGCTGTCTTTACAGCCTCCGGGCAGGAAAAAACAGATGGCGCGATTCTCGTTCTCTTCGGTAATTTGCCTGATCCTGTGTGCGGGGACCGGCTGGGGCGGCGCGAACGGGCCTCTCGTGATCGCGCACCGCGGGGGAATGGCGCAACGGCCGGAGAACACCATGGATGCGTTCCGGAACGCCGCCGCGCTCGGCGCGGAAGTGCTGGAATTCGACATGGGCGTGACCGCGGACGATCAGGTGGTGTTGCACCACAACACCTCGCTTGACCGGGAAATCTGCACGCCTGCTCCAGGCGCGGGCATCACTTTTCCCGCCCACATTCGCAGCCTCACGCTGGCGCAGATCCGCCAGGTGGATTGCGGCTCGCGCCCTCCGCGAGCATTTCCCAACCAGCAGCCCTCGCCGGGGGCACACATCCCCACTTTGGACGAATTTGTGCAAGCCTTCCGCGGCCGCAATGTCGTTCTGTTCGGCGAGACGAAGATGGAGCCGGACAACTCGCCGTATTTTGTCCCCCCGGCCAGGTTTGTCTCGCTGGTCTACGCCGTCCTGAAGAAATACGGCGCCGAGCGAAAGTTTCTTCTTCAATCGGGCGACTATCGCACGCTGGATGAGATGAGAAAACTCGACCCCGCCATCGGCCGCTGTCTGGTGGGCGCCCGCCGGTTCAAACCCGGCTATCCGGCTCTCGCCCGCAAACACCAGGCCACGCACATCATGCTCCACTTCAACGATCTCGCCGCGGGCGACATGGACAAACTCCACCGCGCGGGCCTGAAAGTCTACTCGAGCACGGCGGACGATCCGGCGAGCTGGCGCAAATACGTTGCGCTCGGCATGGATGGGATCCTCACCAATGATCCAGCCGGGCTGATTCGCTGGCTGGCGAACGAGGGGCTGCGGAGCCGGCGCTGAGCCGCATTCCATCTCGCACGGAGCAGACGGCGCGGGACGGTCTGCTACAATCCTCGGTAGCCGTACCCAAAGGAGGATGCTCGAGATGAACCTGCATGATTTACCCGCCACCTTGGGAGCCTTACGGCGCGATCCCCGCTTCAGTGAAGAGCGAATTGCCGCCCGCGCCGTGAAGGACGAAATGCGCGAAAACCTCATCGCGCGCCTTGCCGGAAAATGCCCTCTCTTCCCCGGCGTCATCGGCTACGAGGACACCGTGGTTCCGCAAATCGTCAATGCCGTCCTCTCGCGCCACAACTTCATTCTGCTCGGCCTTCGCGGACAGGCGAAAACCCGCATCATCCGCCTGCTCACCACGCTGCTCGATGAAGCCATGCCCTTCGTTGCCGGCAGCGAAATCCGCGATAACCCCTACCGCCCCATCTCCCGCTATGCGCGCGAACTGCTTCTCCACAAAGGCGACGACGCTCCCATTGCCTGGATGACCGCCTCGGACCGCTATATCGAAAAGCTCGCCACCCCTGATGTCACCATCGCCGACATGATCGGCGACATCGACCCCATCAAGGCCGCCCGCCGCGGTCAGGATATCTCCGACGAACTCACCATCCACTACGGCCTTCTTCCCCGCGCCAACCGCGGCATCTTCGCCATCAACGAACTCCCCGATCTTGCCGGCAAGATCCAGGTCGGCCTCTTCAACATCATGCAGGAGGGCGACGTTCAGATTAAGGGCTATCCCGTCCGCCTCCCCCTCGATGTCCTCCTCGTCTTCACCGCCAACCCCGAAGACTACACCGCTCGCGGCAAGATCATCACTCCTCTCAAGGACCGCATCGGCAGCGAAATCCGCACCCACTATCCGCTCACCGTCGAACAGGGAATGGCCATCACCCGTCAGGAGTCCTGGCTCAAGCGCAAGTCGACCGTCGAAATCATCATGCCTCCTTACCTTCAGGAGGTGATCGAACAGGTTGCCTTCCTCGCTCGCGAGGATAAGAAGATCGACAAACGTTCCGGCGTCTCCCAGCGCCTCCCCATCACCGTCAGTGAAAACGTCGCCTCGAACGCCGAAGCGCGCGCCATCCGCTGCGGCGACAAAGTAGCCGCCGCCCGCGTTTCCGATCTCTACAACGCGCTTCCCTCCATCACCGGCAAACTGGAACTGGAGTATGAAGGCGAGTTGAAAGGCTCGGAAGCCGTCGCCCGCGAGTTGATCCGCCTCGCCGCCGCACGCATCTTCTCCAACCACTTCGAGGGTGTCAATATGAACCAGATCGTGCAATACTTCGATCTCGGCGGCTCCCTCAAACTCGACGCCTCTCTCGGAGCCCGCGAATCCTTGCGGCAGCTTCAGTCCATCCAAGGCCTCATGGAAAAGACCGCCGCTCTCGGCGTGGGCCCGGGTTCGGATGAAGCCGTCCGCGTCGCCGCCGCCGAGTTTATTCTCGAAGGTCTCTACGCCCACCGCCGCATCAGCCGCAACGAAGAACTGGGATTCACCGCCGACGAGCGCCGCCGCGAAGATCCCGGTGAGGAGCAACCCCGCCGCCAGAAGCGGCGTCAGTTCAACTAGCCGCTCTCCCGGAGGGCCTTCATGAAGTGGATTAAGTACTCGCGCTACACCCCCGAAGACCTGGAGATCAGTTCCGAGGACTTGATGCGCGCCTTAGCCGATTTCTTCCTTCGAAGCGGCTTCGACAACCCCTACTACCCGAATCCCAACCGCGCGATGTCCTTCCAGGAACTGCGCGAGGCCATCGAGCAGGCGCTCTACGACGACCGTCTTCTCGATGCCGAAAAGATGGAGCAAATCAGAGAACTCCTCGACAGGATGACCCCCGAGGAACTCGACCGGCTCGTCGACCGCCTCACCCGGCAACTGGTGCAGGAAGGCCACGTGCGCCTCGATGACCAGCAGGGAACCACCGGAGCGGGCGGGGATGCCGAGAACAACTCCACCGTCGAGATCACCGACAAGTCCATCGACTTCCTCGGCTACAAGACCCTCAAGGATCTCCTCGGCTCGCTGGGCAAATCGAGCTTTGGAGCCCACGATACCCGCGACCTTGCCACCGGTATCGAAGCCAGCGGCGCCTCCAAGCAATACGAGTTCGGCGACACCTTGAACCTCGATATCTCCACCACTCTCTTCTCCGCCATGCGCCGCGAGGGGCTGAGCCTGCCCTTGAATCTCGAATACAAGGACCTCCACGTCCATCAGTCCGAATACCGCAGTTCCTGCGCCACCGTGCTGATGCTCGATTGCAGCCACAGCATGATCCTTTACGGCGAAGACCGTTTCACACCGGCCAAGAAGGTTGCACTCGCCTTAGCGCATCTCATCCGCACGCAGTTCCCCGGCGATACGCTCCGCTGCGTCCTCTTCCATGATTCCGCCGAGGAAGTGCGGTTGTCCGAACTGGCGCAGGTCCACGTGGGCCCCTGGTACACGAACACTCGCGACGGCCTCATTCTCGCCCAGCGCCTGCTCGAGAAAGAGCGCAAGGACATGAAGCAGATCATCATGATCACCGACGGCAAACCCTCGGCGCTGACCCTCGATGACGGCAAGATGTACCGCAACGCTTTCGGCCTCGACCCTCTCGTCATCAGCCGCACTCTCGAAGAGGTGGGCCGCTGCAAGCGCAAGGGCATCCTGATCAACACCTTCATGCTCGCCAGCGACTACGGCCTCGTGCAGTTCGTCCAGCAGGTGACCGAACTGTGCCGCGGCAAAGCCTACTTCACCACCCCGTATACTCTCGGCGAGTATCTCCTGCTCGATTACATGAACCGCAAGACCAAGACGATTCACTAGGGGAGCGGGGTCTTCGCCGCCACCACATCGCGCTCCTTTTTGAGCGATGCTTTCAGAGCCGCCGCCCGGTTGTGATAGGCGTTAGCATAATCCGGAAGATGGTGCAGCGCCTGGTTGAAGTCCGCGATGGCTCGCGAATATTCGCCCATCAGCAGCCAGGCGAATCCTCGCGCGTTGTATGCTTGCGGATAATCCGGCCTTAGTTGAATCGCGCGGCTGAACTCGTCGATTGCCTGCGCGTATTGCCGCGCATTGATCAGTTCCTTGGCGCGGCGATAGCGCGCCTCGGCCGATTCCAGGGTGGAAGAAGTGCTGGGAGCCGCGGGCGCGGCCTGCCGCGCGCCTGCCTGCCGCATCTTCTCCTCTCGTGCCGCCTTCACCGCCACCTCGCGGTTGTGCATTGCGTTGGCATACTGCGGAGAAAGCTTCAGGGCCATGTCGAAATCCGCAATCGCGCTGGTGTATTCCTTCATCAGCAATCGCGCGAAGCCGCGGGCGTTGAATGCCTCGGCATAGCCCGGCTTCAGAAGCACCGCTGCGTTCAACTCTTCGATGGCCTTCACATACTGATGGGCATAAATGAAATCGCGGCCCGCGCGCCAGTGCGCCTCGGCGGCGCGCGGGTCCGCCGGCGCTTTCGCGGGAACAGGAGGAGTTGCCCGAGAGACTGCGGGCGCAGGAGTTGGAACCGGCTTCGCTGCCGGTTTTGACGGCGGCTTCGATAAAGCCGCTATGTTCTCGCCGGCCTGCCGCAGCATCAGCTTTGCCTCTTCCGATGCCGGGTACAGGCTGAGAGCCTGCTGCATGTCCTCGCGCGCCTTCTCGTAGCGTCCGGAGAGCATGTAGGCCCGCCCGCGCTCGAGGAACGCTTCCGCGTAGTCCGGCCGCAGCCGCAGCGAAGCGGCGAAGTCTTCGAGGGCATTCTCAATCCGGCCCGTGTTGACATGAGCGATTCCCAGATTCAAGTGCAGGCGCGGATTGTTCGGATCGAGAGCGATCACCTTCGTCAAGGCTTTCTCCGCCTCGTCATATCTTTTCACCCGCAGGCTGGATTCACCCAGGAGCTGCCACGCCAGGGCGCTTGTTGGGTCCAGTTCCACGGCGCGCTGCAAGTCGGGTATGGCGGCGGCGAACTGCCCAAGCTGGTAAAAAACGCCGCCTCTCTCGAGCCGGGCATCGCCGTTGTCGGGAGAAAGGGTGACGGCAATCGCAAGATCCTGCTGGGCCTCCGCCAGACGCCCGAATTTTCGCAGGATCACGGCGCGGTCGAAGTAGTTACGCCCGTCCCCCGGACGCCAGCGGACCGCCTTGGAATACTGCTCCAGGGCTTGCTTGAAATCTCCCAACTGGATAAACGCCAAGCCGCAGGAATGATAAATTTCGGCCCGCTCGATCAGTTCCTGTTCGAGTTCCGCCGCCCGCTGATAATCCGGGATCGCCTTCGCAGGTTGATACAGCTTCAAATACGCATCGCCTCTCCAGTGCAAGGCCACCGCATCCCGCGGCTCGAGTTGCAGCGCCCGGCCCAGGCGGTCCAGCGCCCTTTGCGGATCATTCTGCAACAGGGCCACTCTTCCGAGGTGCCGCCATGCCGGGGCGTAGCTTAGGTCCGCCGCCACCGCCTTCTCGTACGCCTCCGCGGCCCGCGCATAGTCCGCCGCGACTTCCGCCTGCCAGCCCTGTTGAAACAGCTTCTCCGCCGGATTGACGCCCGGTTGCACCGGCGATCTGCCGGCCTGTGTGGCGTGGCGGGTGCAGGAAGGGATCATCATGGCAGCGGCGAACAGAACCAATAGTCCGGTGGCTGCCTTTTCTAAGGAGAACTTCATTACCCTAGACCTATCGTTCAGTATCGGACAAAGGCGGGCGGAACGCACGCGCATGGTGGAGCGTACGCGCTCGCGTCTTCGGAGCAAGTATACTGAGACTTGCGATTTCTCCTTTTCCTGACTTTTCTGCTGTCTGTAGAAGCGGCGGATAACAAGACCGGGCGGAAGGACGCGCCGGCGGCGGATGCCGCCGCGCCCGCGCCCAAGCCGTCGGGCACGACGCTGGCGGCGGCGGCGGCGCGCCGCAATGAGAACGTCGCGGTGAACCGTATTGACACCGACGTTCTCAAAGAGTCGAACATCCGTCTGGGGGTGAACTACTCCATTCTTCCCGTGCCGCTGGCGGAGAGGAGCTATTACACCGCCGAGCATGGCCGGCCTCCCGGCGAACTCAGCGTGCTCAAGGCCGCTCCCATTGCCTCGGGATTTCACGCCGACCTGTTCGAGGAACTTCGCAACAGCGTGTTCAATGCGCGCACGTTCTTCCAATCCGGGCCGGTGAAGCCTTCGCGCCAGAACAGCTACGGCGGGCGGTTCACCACACAGGTGCGCGGCCTGGGAGCGCTTACCGGAAGCTTCGGCCAGCGCAAGATTCGCGGCATGGTGAACGGAAACGTTCTGGTTCCGCTCGCCAACGAGCGAACGCCCACTGCAACGGATCCGGCTTTGCGGGCGATGGTGCAGCGCTTTCTCGACGCCTATCCGGCGGAACTGCCCAACCGGCAGGACTTTGACGAACGCGCCCTCAATACGAACTCTCCGCAGCGCATCGACGAACTGGATGGCAGCCTGCGGCTGGACCGGCAGTTGACGGACAAGATGAGGCTGTTCGCCACGCACTCGATCAACCGCCAGCGAGTGAGCGCCTTCGAGTTGGTGGCCGGGCAAAATCCGGACATGGAGATCCACAATCACCGCTCGCGGCTGACGCTCGATTACAGTCCGTCCGCCTTTACGGACATCTCGATCGGCATGGGATTCACGCGCAACCTGTCCCTGTTGAAGCCCGAGCCGAACGCAGTGGGCCCGCGCGTGCGCATGGGGTATCAGATTGACGAACTGGGGCCCGACAGCCATTTCCCCATCAACCGCGCGCAGAACAGCTACCGCTGGGGCCTGGTGGGCGCGCACCGCGTCGCTGGCGGGCGCCATACGCTCACCTTCGGCGGCGATGCGTCGCGGATTCAGGTGAATGGCTCGGAAACCAACAACTCCCGCGGACTCATCTGGTTCGCCAGCAACTTCGGCAAGACGGCGATCCAGAATTTCCTTGCCGGGCAGGCAACCACTTATGAAGTGATGGTGGGCGATCTGAGCCGCGGCTTCCGCAACTGGGGCGCGAATACCTTTTTTGGCGATCAATGGCGCGTCAATTCGAAGCTTCAGATCTACGCAGGCCTGCGCTATAACCTGGTCACCACACCCAATGAAGTGAACAACCGCGAGAAGCTGCCGTACCATTGCGACTGCAACAACTTCAGCCCGCGTTTTCATATTGCCTATCAGTTGCCCAGCCAGTGGATGTTGCGCATGGGCTACACGGTGAGCTTTGATGAAATCCCTCCTGTGACTTATCAGCAAGTCCGCTACTCGCCGCCGGAGGTCTTGTATATCCAGGTGCAGAGTCCGAATCTGCTGGATCCGCTGGCGGGCATCAATCTCCAGAACGCCAACGCGCGTACGTCGCCCACTTTTTTCAGCCCCGATCTGGTCTCCCCTTACGTGCATCAATACAACTTCAGCCTCGAGCGGCGGATCGGCCAGGCGAACTTGCGCCTGGGATATGTGGGGAGCCGGACGTTCAAATTGATGAACGTCTACATCAGCAACCGCGCCGAGGTGGTCCCGGGGATTCCGTTGACCACGGATACGGTGGACCAGCGGCGGCCTGATCCGCGCTTCTATGATGTGAAGGACATCGTCAATGCCGGCATCGCCTATCTTGACGGAGCAATGGCGTCGGTGGAGTTGCCGCGCTGGCGCGGCCTCAACATGGGCTTCACATACGTCTTTTCGAAAGCGATCGATCAGGGCGCGGACTTCACGGCCACGGCGGCGAACCGCGACCTTTCGGGCGGCCGTGCGCAGAGCCAGTACGAATCCCTCAAGGACCGCAAAGGACTGAGCAACTTCGACTCGACGCACTCGGTGATGATCTACCAGAGTTGGGATCTGCCGAAGGTCTCGACGGCGCGCTCCTGGGTGAAATGGTTTACCGACAACTGGCAATGGTCCAGTTCGGCATTGATCAAATCGGGCACACCGCTGACGCTGTATGTCGGCAGCGACGCGCCGGGTTACGGTAATGTTGACGGCGGCCCCAGCGACCGGCCGAATATCCTTGATCCCTCCATTCTCGGGATGACCATCTCGAACCCCGATATCGCACCTCAGATCCTGCGCCGCGACCGGTTCGGGTTCATCGTGCCGGGCGAGTCTCGAGGCAATCTCGGCAAAGGGACGTTCCGCAAGGCGGGCATCGCCAATTGGAACGGCGGACTGACGAAGCGCTGGCGTCTTCCCGGGGCGGCGGAACGCCTGGTGCAGTTCCGGGTCGAATCGTTCAACCTCGGCAATCACCCGCAGTTCGGCGAACCGAACAGAAACCTGAACGCGACGGCATTCGGCAAGATTACGACGACGCTCAACGACGGGCGGATCTTCCAGCTCGGGCTACGGTTTATCCTGTAGCGAAACAACCTTGAGTTGTTTTGTTTCCCTCGCGCTGTCCTTCAGGACGAGTTTGACCGCATCGGCGGAGTGCTCCTGGAACAGATCGGGATCCTGCGCTTCGAGCGTGTCCACTCCGTCAAACGCGAGCAGGTTGTACTCTCCCGGCGTGATGCTCCGGATGCGGAAGGCGCCGTTCTGATCGGTGGTGATGGACTTCAGCAACTGGCTGACAAGGGCGGCGGGTTCCGATTTCGTGGGCCGCAGGGTGACGGTGGCTCCGCGCACGGGGTCTCCCTTTTCATCCACGACGGAGCCTTCGAGTTGAGCGGCTGTAGGGCTGAGGACAATGTCGAGGCCCGAGGCGCTTGCGGACTGGGTCAGGTCCAGGCCGTTCCCCAGCACATCGATCTCCCCCAGCCGGATGGATTTGACATAGAACTCGGGAGGCGCCCCGCTGACGCGAACATCGAAGAGATCCTGCGGGGCATTGGGGATGACAAAAGCGCCGTCCTCCTTCACCCGGACATTGGTGTTGCCCATCATGAACGAGCGGGTTCCCGGTTGCAGGTAAACGGAGAGATCACGCATATTGAGGGAGCCCTCTCCCTCCATGCGGATAGAGCCCTGCACTTCTCCGCCTGGGGAGAGGCTCACGGTGAGGTTGTCGAGATCGTGGTCAGTGACTTCGATCACGAGACGCCCGCTCATCACTTCGTTCGGGCCTTCCGGGCTAACGGCTTGCAGGACGTAAGACCCGAGGCGGACGCCGCTGAGTTCGAACTCTCCATTTTGCCTGTTCGCGCTGCTCATCATGCGCGGCATTCCGCTCAGCATGTCTTCGTCCTTGGCGGTAAGGGAGATCATGACGGGGCGGTTCGAGCCCGAAGGAGCGCCCGTGACCTTGCCTTTGACGCGAAAGGTGAGGGTCTTGCGCAGAGTAACGTCCACGCCTTGTATGGCGCGGCCCAGGGGGACGTTGAGTTGCGTGGCGGAGGCGATGTTCTCGACGCCGGGATAGTAAGTAGGGGCGTAACCTTCCTCGGGCTTGGAACTGGCGGTGCGGTCCACGGCATAGTTGTAACTTTGGCGGCCGGTGACGGAAAGGTAGTACTTACCGGGAGCGACGCCGAAGAGGCGGTATTCGCCGAGGTCGTTGGTCATGGCGTTCGACATGGGGAGCATTTGTTTGCGGCCCTGGAAGTAGCGCGGTCTTACCAATTGAACGGAGGCTCCCATCACGGGGTCGCCGTCTTCATCGACAATGCGCCCTGTAATTACGGAGTGCGGCGACAGGCGAAATTCGATGGTATCGAGCGTCTGTCCCTTGGACAGGCTGAGGGTGGTTCCACCCATGAGACTGCCAGGCTTCCGGGCTCCGTATTCCGAGCGGACGAATCCATTGCGAGTCACCGAGAGCCTGTATTGGCCTGGCTCGATGGCTTTCATGGCGAACCTGCCCTCGGCGTTGGTGGAGGTTCGGGCCGGGGGCTGCGGGTTGCGCGGCTCGACGCGCATGAGCATGACCTCGGCCTTCCTGAGCGGCTCTCCGGTGACGGCGTTGCGGACGATTCCCGCGATTGTGCACAGTTCCTCGGGCTTGTACTGTTGGGGCGCGGCGGGAGCGGGCTGCGCTATTGGAGGAGCTTGCGATAAGGTGACGGCTTGCCCCCAGGCAAGGCCGGTAACCAGAGGGAACAGCAGAAAGCGGGCAGGCCTCATGCGATACCTCTCCACGGAAGCTAGAGACGGAGCAGGCAGGGAAAGGTTACGGTGCATCAAAAATTGACCTTCAGGCCCAGTTGGATGTTGCGCGGCTGATTGGCCTGGCTGGTGAGTTGGGTATAGGTGGGGCTGGTGACTCCGGTGGTGAGACCGCCGAACCAGACGCGGTTGAAGGCGTTGATCATCTCGAGGCGGAACTGGAGTTTGACGCGTTCCTTATAGACCATGGTGTTCTTGAGGAAGGCCATATCCCAGTTGTTGATGGCGGGCCCGCGCAGATCGTTCCAGTAGAACGGAATGCGGCGGGCTGTAAAAGCGGGCATGACCTTCATGGAATCGCCGTTGAACCAGTGGGTGATGGTGGGGTTATCGATGGCGGGGCTGACTCCGGTGGCGATGACGGAGGCGGGTAGGGCGACAGCCGCGCCGGTCTGATAGATGTACATCGCGCTCCACTGCCAGCCGCCGATGAGCTTATTGACCGCGGCCGTGCTGGTGACGCGCTTGCCCGCGCCGAAGGGCAACTCGTAGATGATTCCCATGGAGACACGCTGCGGATTGTCGAACTGGCCGGTCATCTTCGAAGGCAGCGGGTCGCTTGGTTCGATGTAACGCAGGGTTTCGAGCTGCCTCGAGAAGGTGTAGGCGAGTTGGGCGTTGAGCCCGTGGCCGAAGCGCTTGTTGGCGCCGAATTGGAGCGAGTTGTAGTAACTGGAGCCGCCGGAGGTACGGACAAAGGAGATGTTCCCGAACTCGGGATAGGGCATCAGCGCTTGCGCGACGGTGATGGTGTCTCCGGCGAGGCTGCTGGGCGCTGGGATGAGTCCCTTGAAGGGATTGGGGAGTTTGGCATTCAATCGGGAGCCAAGCGAGTAATACTTCTGGTCGAACGTAGGGCCGGTGCCGTTTCCTATGCCGTTGATCACCCTGCCGCTATCGGCGGCGGAAGTGCTGGTGATGAGGTTGACGGCGCGCTGGCCGACGTAGTTGAGCTCGATCTGAAGGTCGCGGATCAGTTCATGCTGGAAGCCGAAGCTCCAACGGTAGTTGCGAATGTTCCGGCGGTAGTAATCGTACAGGGAAAGCGTTTGGCCGAGGAGCGTGGCGAGGCCGAGATTGGAGCCCGTGGGCTGGACGAAGCCATTGGGGAAGGGGTTGGCGAGAGTGTCCGCGGGAGTGAGGCCGCCATCGAGCGTGGTCACCATGTCGGTCTGGGCGGCGAAGCCGGTGGTGTTGACGAACGGCTGCCACCACTCGGAATAGAAGATGCCGAAGCCGGTGCGGAGGACGGTGCGCGGGAAGAGACGGTAGGCGAGGCCAATGCGCGGCTGCCAATCGGTCTTCTCGGCTTGCACATTGCGGCGATTCTCCGGGGTGGCGAAGAAGATGCCTCCCTTTACTTTGAAGTCGGAGGGCGACAGTTCGGGGATGGGGTTCGCCGCGTAGGCGGTCTTGGCCGCGGCCTCGATTGGGTTGGAGGCATTGAAGGCAAAGCCGAGGGCGTTCTGGTTGTACCGTTCCGTGACGCCGAGGAGCAGGTCGTAACGGAGGCCGAGGTTCAAGGTGAGTTTCGGGGTGATCTTGAAGTCGTCCTGGAAGTACCAGCCGTAGAACGGGGCCTGGGGCGCGGTGAGGGCTCGGATGTTGAGCAAGCCAACACTGGGGGCTCCGATCAGAAAACTGGCAATGCCGTTGCCGAGGTTATTGCCGGTGACGAAGGGGTTCGGTTGGGTGAAGCCGCGGTCGAAGTTGTACTGGCCACCGGGACGGTTGGCGCCGACGGAGTTGTTCTGCTTGACCTGGCCTTGAAAGCCGAACTTCATGTTATGGCTGCCCATACTCTTAGTAACTCCGAAGTTATAGGAGTAAGTGTTGGTATGTTCGAACCACTGGCCTTCGGACGTGCCGATGTAATACATGTCCGAGTTGTTGAACTGCGGGAAGATGCGCTGCTGCATCTGGTTGACGAGCGCGGCGGAGAAGCCGAGAGTAGTTTGATCGAAACTGGGGTGAGTGCCCTCCTGGGTCCAGCGGGTGTAACCCGCCTGGGCGGAGACGACGAGGGTCGGGCTGATGACGAAGACATCGCTGACGCCGATGGAGGTTTGGGCGCGGTTGTTGCCTTCGAGGGCTCCGACGCCGCCGCCGATATCCCAGGGCGTGGGCGTCCCCGGGAAGCCCTGATTGTGAGACCAGCGCGCGAAGAGGCGGTGCTTCTTGATGTTGGGGTCAATGCGGACGGAGTAGTTCTCGCCATCATAGGGCGCGGGGACCTCGCTGAAGTAGTTGTTGGCCCCGGTATTGAGGTCGCCGGGAAGGTTCGCGTTGGGATAGCGAGAGATGACGTTGGCGGCGATTGAGTTGATGCGGTTCGCCGGGATTCTGTTGCCGGGGAAGGGCGTACGGATGTAGCCGCCGCTGCCGTTGGAGACGGTGGACCAGGGGTCGGCGATCTGAAACAAAGCGCCGCCGGCGTTGAAGGTCTGGGAGAAATCGCCGCCGCGCTGGAGGGCAGTGGGGACGGTGAAGCGATACTGCTTCGGTGTGCGCTGGCGAAGACCTTCGAAGTTAAAAAACCAGAAGACCTTGTTCTTAACGACAGGCCCGCCGGCGGTGAGGCCGTACTGGTTGAAGCGGAAGATAGGCCGCTTGGCGCCGGCTTTGTTGGAAAAGAAAGCGTTGGCGTTGAGTTTGTCGTTACGGAAGAACTCGTAGAGGTTACCGTGGAACTCGTTTGTGCCGCCCTTGGTAACGACGTTGACGAACATGCCTCCGCCGTGGCCGTATTCGGCGTCGAGGGCGTTAGTCTGGACGGTGAACTCCTCGACGTCATCGACGCTGGGGATGTAGGCCACACGGTCAGAGACGTTATTGGGGATGCCGTCCATGAGGAATTCGTTGGTGCGGTTATTGGCTCCGGAGGCGGAGGTGTAGGATGTGCTGTCGATGTCGATCAAGCCGTTCGTATTGCTGGTGGGGGAGTTGTTGGTGATGCCCGGGGCGAGGTTGACCAACATGAGCACGTTGCGGGCGAGCAGAGGCATGTCGGTGACGACGCGCTGTTGGATGTTGCGGCTAACCGAGGCAGTGGAAGTTTCGAGTAAGACAGCCTGCCCGGTGACCTGGACGGATTCGCTGACCTGGCCGAGTTCGAGGGAGAAATCGGCGGTGGAGCGGATGCCGGTCCTGACGATGATCTCCTGAGTGCCGCGCTTGAAGCCGGGCTTTTCGACCGAGACCTCGTAGCGGCCGGGGTTGACGAGCGGGAAGAAGAAGTAGCCGTTCTCGTTGGTGGCGGCTTCGGCGGTCACCCCCGTATCGAGGTTTTTCAAGGTAACGTTGATGGCGGGCAGCATGCCGCCAGTGGAATCTTTGACGGTTCCGTCGACTGTGCCGACGGGAAGGACTTGTGCGTTCAGGGCGGCGACAAGGCCCAGGAATAGACTGAACAAAAACTTGGAAAACACCTCTTTTTACCCCCCCAATTTCATGGAGAATCCGGAACAGAAGACCGGAAAGTCAATTCAGCGTCTCACGAACATACATCACGGATCGATGGGCGTCAATGGGGAAGGACAGACTCGGCATGGATCTTTGAAGCATCGGCCCAAGCGAGCCAGCCGGAGCCGATGGCGATGCGGCCGCCGCCGTGAGGACTGATCTCGCTGGCGGAGCCTTTGGCGGCATCGATGAGGACGACCTGGGAACCGGTGACGACGGCGAGCAGCTTTCCGGAGGCGCTGCAATCATGGACGCGTCCTTTCAGCGGGAAGGAGGCGGCGCCGAGGTCAACGATATCGTTGGGCTCATTGAGTGGCGTGCGCACTTCGACGTCGAGGGGCAGGCCGCTACAGGCGGCGTTGGGTTCGGACCTGGAGCAGACGGCGCTGGAGGCGGCTTCCCGGTTGGTCTTGAGGTCCAGTTTGCGAGCTCCGCGGTTGTCACAGAAGGTGAGCACGCCGTCCTGGAGGGAGAGCGCGTAGGGCTCGCCTTGGGCGGTGGCGGCGGCTTTGGCGGATGCCTGGGACGGGCCATGCCGGGCGCACGACGGCGTGAGCAGGGCAAGCAGGAGGATGGCGAGTTTCAAGGGCGGCATCTATAGTGTTGCGTCGATATGGGTTTTCCAGACGTTCATGACTCGGGCGTAGTCGACCTCGGAGGCAGTGTAGTACTTGACGAGCCACAACGAATGGGCGACGGCGGGGATGTCACCGGCGTTCAAGGCCGGGAGGTAATTCGGGTCGCGTTGGGCGATGCTCTGGTGGCGGCCGATCCAGCGCTGCGCTCCTTCGCGGAGGGTGCCGTAGGCCTTGAAGCGGCACTGGTAATGAGGGGGCTCGTAGACGACGATACCGGAGGGGCACTTCCAGCCGCGCTCTCGGGCCTCATCGGCATCGGGCACGTAGGCAAGATTGTTGGAACGGGCGACTTCAGCTTCGGGGGAGGCCGTGCATTCCCAGATATCGCGCAGGTACATGTGGGGCTCGTTGGCGCCGGCCTTTACGTTACCGAGGTTCCAGTTGAAGCAACTGGCTCCGCCGCCGGTTTCGCCCATGAATTGGGCGGTGAGGGTGCGGGCGGCGTTCTCGGAGAGTCCGGGCCAGGCGAGGAGGAGCATGGAGACGACCTCGCGGGCCGTGGGAGTGGTGGTGCGGGCCGGGACTTCGTTGGGGTTATCGGTGTACTTCCCGTTGACGGAGGAAGGGAACAGATCCCTTTTGCGTGGACGGACGTAGACGGTGAGCTTGTCCCATGAAGCGCCACCCTGGGTGATGGCTTCGATGGTCCACTTACCGGGGTGATAGCTGGAGAGTTCGTAGAGCCGGACGAGTCCCTTGATTTCGCCCTTGCGGATGCTGATGTAGGGCGGGGCGAGGATCTGGAGTTCCTTGCCGTCAAAGTCGAGGAATCCCCAGAGGCCAATGGTGACGCTCTTGTTGGACTCCATGGAGTTAGGGAGAGTAATTTCGCTAATCCGTTCCTGCTTGGGAAAGCTACAGAAGTTGGCCATGGCAGCACCTCTGACAGATCGAAAGAGTATACATCGGACCGATCGCCGGGTAAATCCGGTGTTGGGGGGAGCGGAGAAGACGCAATACGAGTATGAGGAGTGATCGAGAGAGGAAATTTTTCGAGAGAACACTACTTTTTGAACTGGGTGAGCAACTCCTGGATTTGGGTGGAGAAGGATTTCGCCTCTTCTTTGGCCTGGGTGACGGCGTCTTTGAGTTCACGCTTGAGGTTGGCCTGGGTTCGGGCGGAAAAACGCTCTGCGTTGGCTAAGGGAGGGGCGCCGGGTGGGAGGATATGGGAGAACTGCTCGTGGTAGAGGCGGTTGTTCTGGTGGGTTTTGAGCTGATGGAGCGCTCGCTGGTAGGAACGTTCGGCGGCGGTGCGGTAGCGGTGGAGAAGGGCGGCGCGCTTTTCGATTTCGGGGTTGTCGGAGAGTAGGGGGTCGCCGCCGGCTTTTTCGTAGAGAGCAGCGTCGGCAATGGCAAGGTTGCGGAGACGCCAGGCGGCGTGGATGAGTTGATGGAAGGTATCGAGTTCGATGGGGCCTTTGGGTTTGAGGTTGGTGGAGTATTCGGCGAGGAGGGCGTTGTAGTCTTCCTGCTCTTCGGGGGTATGGAAGACGATGCGGGAGGCGGCGAAGCCGTGAATGCGGCCGTTCTGGGAAGAGCGGGCTTTGCCCTCGGGGGTAATGGGGCCGTGGGACTTGGCTCCGTTGATGCGAGCGGCGTCGCTATGAGCTTGGCTGATGGTGGACATTGGTTCTACTCTGGCCACGTTTTACCATGCGGAGGTCTTAGGATTTATGGGGTAGGTTGGTAAGTGGTTGTGGGGAAAGGGAGAAATATTTGTGGATTGATGGGGAACGCAAGAGGTTTCATTCCGTACAGGAAACGAGCACTACGGTGGTGCGGGGGTTGGCGATGTAGTGATCGGGGGGATCGATGAGGATTTCGGCGCCGGGAGGGGTGAAGTCGTCACCGTCGGGAAGGCTGGTGTCGATGGCGCGGCGCCAGCGGCGGGTGGGTGGGAGAGGGGGGAGGTTGACCCATTTGGATTCGAAGTGGGCGTTGAGGATGAAGAAGAGGCGGTCGGCCGCGAGGGGGATTCCCTCGTCGCTGGTATCGAGTTGGAAGCAGAGGGTGCGAGCTTCGGTGTCCTGCCAGCGCGGGGGTCCGCCATCGGGCGAGAACCAGTTGAGATCGGGGATGCCGTCGGCATCGAGGTCCCTGCCGAGGAAGAACTTGCGGTGCTGGAGAACAGGGAAGCGGCGGGTGAAGGCGATGGCTTTGCGGAAAAATTCGACGAGGCCGTGGTTGCGGGAGACTTCGTTCCAGTCAAACCAACTGATTTCGTTGTCCTGGCAATAGGCGTTGTTGTTGCCGCGCTGAGAACGGGCGAATTCATCGCCGCCGAGGATCATGGGGGTACCGCAGGCGAAGATGAGATGGCAGGCATGGTTCTTGATCATGCGGGAGCGGAGAGCGAGGACGTGAGGATCGTCGGTTTCTCCCTCGACGCCGCAGTTCCAGGAGTTGTTGCCGGTGGCGCCGTCCTGGTTGTGCTCGCCGTTGGCCTCGTTGTGCTTGTCGTTGTAGGAGACCAGATCAGATAGGGTGAAGCCGTCATGACAGGTGATGAAGTTGATGCTGTTGTAGGCGGAGCGGCCGTCTTCGCCGTAGATGTCGGCCGAGCCGGTGATGCGCCAGCCGGCATCGGCTAACTGGCCAGGGTCGCCTTTAGCGAAACGGCGCATGGTGTCGCGGAAGCGGCCGTTCCACTCGGACCAGTCGACGGGGAAATTGCCCACCTGGTAAGTGCCGAGATCCCACGGTTCGGCGATGAGGATGGCGCGGTGCAGCAGAGGGTCCTGGGAGACGGCATCGAAGAAACTGGCGGAGGGGCGGAAGGAGCCGTCTTCGGTGCGTCCGAGGACGGAGGCGAGGTCGAAGCGGAAGCCATCGACGTGCATGGTTTCGAACCAGTAGCGGAGGGAGTCCATGACGAGGCGGATGACGGCGGGGTTATCGAGGTTGAGGCTGTTGCCGCAGCCGGTGTAGTTGCGGTAGTAGCGGCAGGGGGCGTCCGGGGGGCCGGTGAGGCTGTAGTAGGAGAGGTTGTCGATGCCGCGAAAGGACATGGCGGGTCCCAACTCGTTGCCTTCTCCGGTGTGGTTGTAGACGACATCGAGGATCACTTTGATGCCGGCGCGGTGGAGTTCGCGGACGAGGGTTTTGAACTCGGCGACCTGGCACCCTGGGGCGCGTTGGGTGGAGTAGGAGGATTCGGGAGCGAAGAATCCGACGGAGTTGTAGCCCCAGTAGTTGGTGAGGCCGCGTTCGAGGAGGAAGTCGTCGGTATAGAATTCGTGGACGGGGAGGAACTCGACGGCGTTGACGCCGAGTTGGGTGAGGTAGGGGATCTTCTCGATGAAGCCGAGGTAGGAGCCGGGGAAGGGAACACCGGAGGAAGGGTGAGCGGTGAAGCCCTTGAGGTGGACTTCGTAGATGATGAGTTTTTCCAGGGGCAGGTCGGGGGGGCGCTGGCCCTGCCAGTCGAAGGTGTCGTCGACGACGATGGCTTTGGGGACGATGGAGGAATTGTCGCGCGTGTCGAGGGAGTGCTCTCCGGCTCCGGGGCGGGCGTCGTAGGGGAGAAGGAGATTATCGACGTTGCGGAACTTGCCGGTGACGGCTTTGGCGTAGGGATCGAGGAGGAGCTTCGATTCATTGAAGCGGAGGCCCCATTTGGGATGATAGTCGCCGCGGACCTTGTAGGCGTAGAGTTGGCCCGCTTTCAGACCGTGGACGAGGGAATGCCAGATGAAGCGGTCGCGGTAGCGGAGGGGGATGATATCGGTTGGATCGCCGTCGGGGGTGTCAAACAAGAGGAGGAAGACTTCGGTTGCGTGCTTGGAGTAGATGGCGAAGTTGACGGCGTCGTGAGAGAGCGTGGCGCCGAGGGGGAAGGTGGCGCCTTTATCCACTGACCTGGCGGTGCGGGGTTCGAGAGTCATGAGAGGACCTCCCATGCTTTGATCCTCTCATGGGAGGCGGGCGTAGGAGTTGGTGTCAGGACATCTGCCGGGTCTGGCGGAGGGTAGTAGGTAACGCATTTTCGCGCGGAGCCGCAGAGGGCGCAGAGTTTTGATGGCAATAGCAGCGGTGCTTCCGGCGCGGAATACGAGCAGGGAACAAATGGTTGGCGGGGAACGTATGGTAGTCACTATGACTTTCCCGCGGGACGGAGAGCGCAATGGGAATCGGCAACCGCGGTTATGGCCTGGTGTTGCCGCGGTGGTTCTACAGTGGCTGCTGCAACTCGGTATGCCGGTGGTTTGGGCGGACGGGTTCATTTATGGGCTGATGGGCGGGTTTCTGTGTGCGGCGGTGGTGCTGGTTTGGTGGGTGTTTTTCAGCCGGACGCCGCTGGCGGAGCGAGTGGGGGCGGTGGTGCTGATTGCCGGTGCGATGGCGATCACGCCGCGGATCGTCGACAGATCGATTGCGACGGGGATGATGGGGCGGATGTGGATCATTTACGCGGTTCCCGTCATGTGCCTCGCGCTAGTGGCGTGGGCGGCGGTCACGCGGGGGCTGCCAGCGGGGCGGCGGGGTGTGGCGCTGGTGGGGGCGATCCTGGCGGGGTGCGGGTTACTGGCTTTGCTGCGCACGGATGGGATCACGGGTGAGGGGCGTTCTCTGTTCGCCTGGCGTTGGGCGAAGACTTCCGAAGAGCGGTTCCTGGCACGGGTGGCGCCGGTAGCGGCGCAGGCGGAGGAGAGAGCGGCGGAGTCCGTGGGTGCTCCGGCAGTGCGGGAGGCGGATACGACCGCTCCGGTGAATCCGGTGCGGGAAACGCCGTCAACAGTGGAGTGGCCGGGCTTTCGTGGTCCCCATCGCGATGACATTGTCACAGGTGTGCGGATCCGCACCGACTGGGCGGCTGCGCCTCCGGTGCGGCTGTGGCGGCGGGAGGTGGGGCCCGGCTGGTCGTCGTTCGCGGTGGGTGATGGCCGTGTCTACACACAGGAACAACGCGGAGAATCGGAAGTGGTGGCCTGCTACGACGCGAAGACGGGTGAGCCGGTGTGGGCGCATCTGGATGAGGCGCGGTTTTGGGAGTCGAACGGCGGGGCGGGTCCGCGGGGAACGCCGGCGTTGCATGACGGGCGTGTTTATACGCTGGGGGCGACGGGGATCGTGAATGCGCTGGATGCCAGTGACGGGCGTGTGGTGTGGACGCGCAACGCGGCGGCTGACACCGGAGCAAAGGTCCCGGGGTGGGGGTTTTCGGGGTCGCCGCTGGTGGTGGACGATGCGGTGCTGGTGGCGGCGGGCGGGCAGTTGATTGCTTACGATCTTGCGACGGGCAGTCCGCGCTGGAAGTTCACGGCGGGTGGAGGCGGCTACAGTTCGCCGCAGTTGGTGACTCTTGACGGAGTGAGGCAGGTGCTGCTGATGAGCGGAAGCGGGACCACGAGCGTGGGGCCGGGGGACGGCAAGGTACTGTGGACGTACGCGTGGGAGGGGGCGGCTATCCTGCAGCCGGCGATGACGGAGGACGGTGACGTGCTGCTCAACACGAGCGATATGAGCGGGGGATTGGGGACGCGCCGGCTGGCGGTGGCGCATGGGTCCGAGGGATGGACGGCAAAGGAGGTTTGGACTTCGCGCGGGCTGAAGCCGTACTTCAATGACATTGTGGTGCATAAAGGGCACGCTTACGGGTTTGACGGCGGCATTCTCGCCTGCATTGATCTTCAGGACGGGAGGCGTAAGTGGAAGGGCGGTCGCTTCGGGCACGGGCAGTTGCTGCTGTTGCGGGATCAGGATTTGCTTCTGGTGGTGTCGGAGGAGGGGGAATTGGGGCTGGTGGCGGCGGATCCGGGGCAGTTCGCCGAGATTGCCCGGGCGCCGGGGATCGAGGGGAAGACGTGGAATCACCCGGTGTTTGCGGGGGGCATTCTGCACGTGCGGAACGGGGAGGAGATGGCGGCGTTCCGGTTGGCGCGGGCAGGGAGTTGAGGGGGGGGTGGTGGCTTATGCGGAGTTGCGCGCCTTTTCGATGGCTTCATGGAGCAGCATCTTGATGTAGGTCTGGTAGGGCAGTCCATTGCGAAAGGCGAGGTCTTTGGCGGCTTCGATGTCCGGCTCCGGCAGCCGCATGGTGACGGTGCGGAGGGGGACTTTGCGCCGCGTGAGGTTGCGGGCGGCAGCGGATTGCTTCATGAGTGCGGTGGCGGCGCGTTTGCCCTCGCGGCTTTCCCACCAGTCAGCCCCCTCCTCGAGGTTGCGGAATTTCGGAATTGCGATTGGCTTCATTGCGATCGGCTTGTTGGGCACCGGCTATTTCTGTTTTGAACTACAGGCGCTGCTGGCTCTTATACAGGTGGTTACGCCGCATAGAGGGGGCGAGCCTCATCGAGCACGGATGCGCGGATCAGAGGCTTGAGGCCGTTTTTGGAGACCAGGTCGACGCGGCGGCCGAGAAGTTGGGCGAGGTCCAGCATCAACCCGGCGTGGTCGACCAGATCGGCTTCCGCCTCAGGCAGAAACTCGACAAGTAAATCGATGTCGCTATCCGGGCGCATTTCGCCGCGGGCCGCCGAACCGAAAACCGAGAGTTCCCGTATGCGGTGCTGGCGGCAGAGTTCCGCCAGTGCGGCCTCTTAACACGTATGTTGCCAAGGAGGTTGCCTACGCCACGCCCATTTTTTCGAGCTTGCGGTAGAGGGTTTTGCGTTCGATGCCGAGGATTTTGGCGGCGCGGCTTTTGTTGCCTCCGGTGGCGGCGAGGACTTTGCGGATCTGGTCGGCTTCGGTGCCGGCGAGGCTTTCGCCGGCGTTTTCCTTGGAGGAGAGGGAGGCGATGGCGTCGAGGACGGCCTCTTCATCGATGCGGTACTGAGGGGCGAGGATGGTGAGGCGCTCGATCATGTGCTGGAGTTGGCGGACGTTGCCGGGCCAGGAGTATTCCTGGAGGGAGCGCATGCCGGATTCGGTGATGCGGGCGTCGAGGCTGTAGCGCTCGTTGGCGCGGCGGAGGAAGAAGATGGCGAGCAGGGGGATGTCGCCGCGGCGCTCGCGGAGGGCGGGGAGGCGGATGGGGACGACGTTGAGGCGGTAGAAGAGATCCTCGCGGAATTTCTTGTCTTCGACGAGTTTGGTGAGGTCGCGGTTGGTGGCGGCGATGACGCGGACATCGACGCGCTTGGGGCGGGCCGCGCCGAGGGGTTTGATCTCCCGTTCCTGGAGGAAGCGCAGGAGGCGGAGTTGGAAGCCGGGGTCGATGTCGCCGATTTCGTCGAGGAAGACGGTGCCGTTGTTGGCGGCTTCGAAGGCTCCGACGCGGTCGCGGTCGGCTCCGGTGTAGGCGCCGCGGAGGGCTCCGAAGAGTTCGCTTTCGAGGAGGGATGCGGCGATGGAGGCGCAATCGACAGGGACGAAGGGCTGCTGGGCGCGGGAACTGTAGTTGTGGATCATGCGGGCGACGAGTTCCTTGCCGGTGCCGGTTTCGCCCTGGATGAGGACGGTGGCGTCGGTGGGGGCAGCCTTGGTGATGGTCTTGTAGACCTCGATCATGGAGGGGGAACTGCCGATCATTTCGCTGACCGGGAGGTCGTCGATGTCGGTGTCTTCGTCGGAGGATTTGAGGGCGGCGGCTTCGGCGCGCTTGACTACTTCGAGCATGTGGTCGAGGTCGAAGGGCTTGGCGACGTAATCGAAGGCTCCGCGGCGGGTGGACTCCATGACGGTTTCGATGGAGCCGCGGCCGCTCATGAGGATGACGGCGCAATCGGGGTTGGCGGATTTGGCGGCGTTGAGGATATCGAGGCCGGTGCGCTCGTCGAGGTAGACGTCGCTGATGACGAGCGGGTAGCCGCCGTCGTTGAGGAGGCGGAAGGCCTCTGAGGTGGAGGCGGCCTCATCGACCTCATAGCCTTCGCAATCGCGCAGAAACGTAATTAACGTCTCGCGAACGGAATTATCATCTTCCACGATCAGAATTCGCCGCAATCCGGTTATCCTTTGACTTCAGCCGCCGGTTTGGCGGCATGTAACGGGACAATAATGGTGAAACAGGATCCCCTGCCCGGAGCGCTCGAGACTTGCATGCGGCCGCCATGGTGTTCCACGATCTGGTGGACGATGGAGAGGCCGATGCCTGTTCCAACCTCGCCGCTCTTTTCCGCGCCCCTGGTGCGATAGAACTTGGTACCGATTCGCTTCAACTCCTTCTCATCCATACCGATGCCCTGATCCTGCACCGCCAGATGGAGGCGATCTCCTTTGCGGCTGGCGGTGACGAGCACCTGTGTCTCCGGTGGAGAGTACTTCACAGCATTCGTGAGCAGATTATATACAGCGTACTCCATTAGCTCGCGATCGCCTAACAACTCGTAGGGGGAGAGTTCGCCGGCCTCGAGTTGGATGCGTTTTTTTTCGGCCAGAGGGCGGGCGCGCTCGAGGCAGACGATGATGACGTCCTGGGCGGAGAAGGGCTCGCGCTTCAACTCCATCTGGCCTTCCGAGAGGCGTTCGACATCGAGGAAGGCCTGGATCATGCGGGCGAGGCGCTTCGATTCGGAGTTGATCATCTGGGCGATCTGCTTGCGCTTTTCTTCGCTGAGGTTGTAGCGGCTCATGAGTTCGCTCGAGCCCTGGATGGCGGTGAGGGGGGAGCGCATTTCATGGGAGACGAAGTGGATGGCCTGCTGGTAGCGGGAGCGGTCGGCTTCGGATTTCGAGAGTTGTTTGCGGGTGACGGAATATTGCCAGGCGGCGCAGCAGATGACGGAGAGCCAGGCGCTGCCGGCGGGGGCGAGGAGGGGAAAGATGATGCCGCTCTGGAAGAGGAGATGGGGCAGGGAGTGGGCCCAGAGGATCTGGATTGCTCCGACGCCGTAGGCCTGCCAGCCGGTGAGGAACGCGAAGACGGTGGCGGTGACCATGGCGAGCATGAGGCAGGCGAGCACGATGCTCACGTTGCTGGCGGGCCAGAGGTACTCCTTTTGAGCGATGGTTTCGTAGATGTGGGCGTGGATCTCGACACCGGGCATGGGGGTGATGGTGGAGACGGGGGTCATGAGACGGTCGCGGGCCTGGGACTGGCTGGTGACGCCCACGAACACGACCTTGCCGGAAAGCTTACGGGCGGAATCGGGCTCTTCAAGCAACTGGCGGATGGAGACGCGGGGGATGGGGAGGCCGCGGTAGCGGATGAACATGGGGCGTCCGCGATTGCCGCGGCGGGGGACGGGGATGCGGATGTCGCCGAGTTTGAGATCGGCGTCGGATTCGATGATGCTTTGGCTGCCGTGGGCGAGGCGGAAGGCTTCGAGGGCGAGGGCCCAGCGGCGGACGCGATTGGCGGCCTTCTCGAGTTGGACTTCGCGGCTGATGCCGTCGTAGCGGTCGGGGTCGGCGTGGACGTGGCCGACGGCTTTGGCGGCGGGGCGGAAGAGGGCATAGGGCTCCTCCCACTGATCGGCGTTCGGTACGAGGTCGGAGGAGAGGACAAGGTTCGGGGTGCGGTTCATGGCGGCGGCGAGGAGTTGGTCCTGGTCTTTGCCGGACTCCTCGGCGAGGATGAGGTCGATGGCTACGGCGCGAGGTTTGGCTGGGGCGAGTTTGTCGAGGGCGAGGGCGAGAGTGCGGCGGAGGTTGCGGGCGCCGCCGTATTTGAGGAGGGTGAGGTCGTCGATTTCGAGGATTGCGGATTCAAGGGCGGGTTCGGCGGGCGGATAGAGGCGGAGAGTCCAATCGTAGTGGTAGTTGTCGATGCGTCCGGCGAGCGGGGTCCAGCCGGCGATGAGGGCAAAGGCGAGGCAGAGGGCGGCGATCAGGTAGTAGGGCAGGATGGGGTGCGAGGTAAGTTTCGGCATTTACTTCGCCAGCCGTCTTTCGATTTCGGAGGGGTCGCGGGGGAGGGCGGAGGAGAGCACCCTGGCACCGCGGGCGGTGACGAGCACCATGTCTTCGATGCGGATGCCGATGTTTTCCGCGGGGATGTAGACGCCGGGTTCGATGGTGATGACCATGCCGGGTTCGAGGGGTTCGCCGGGAGTGGCGGCGTCATGGACTTCGAGGCCGACGTGGTGGCCGATGCCGTGGGTGAAGTACTTGCTGAGCGGCTGGCCGTTGATTTGGGGGCCGTGCTGGTCCATGTAGTCGCGGGCAGCCTGATGGATGGCTCCGCGGGGGCCGAGGGATTCGCCGGGTTTGACGGCGGCGATGGCGGCCTTCTGGGCTCCGAGGACGGCTTCATAGAGTTCGCGCTGGCGGGCGTTGAAGCGGCCGCCGACGGGGATGGTGCGGGTGATGTCGGCGGCGTAGCAGGCGCATTCGGCTCCGACATCCATGAGCAGGAGTTCGCCGCGATCCATGTGGCGGCGGATGGCGCTGTAGTGAAGGATGGCGCTGTCGGGTCCGGCTCCGATGACGGGGCGGTAGGCGTGGCGCTCACAGCCGCGCTCGAGGATGACGTCCGTCATGGTGGCGGCGATCTGGTATTCGAAGAGGCCGGGTTTGGCGCGCTTCCAGGCGGCGAGGTGGGCCTCGATGGAGACGTCGATGGAGCGCTGGAGCATGTCGACTTCGCGGGGGGACTTGGTCATGCGGAGGCGCGAGATGGCCGGGGCGGCGTCGGCCCATTCCGCGCTGGGAAGGACACGCTTGACGGTGCCGGCCGAGGAGGTTTGGGTCAGGGTGTGGAGCTTCGGCAGGTCCGCGGCGAGGCGGCGGACTTCGCTCTCCCAGATGTCGGCGCTGAGGATGCGGGAGATTCCGGTGAGCGCTTCGACGCCGTTGTCGCCGGCGGCAGCGCGGCGGCCTTCGTAGCGTTCCTTGCGTTCGTTGTGCGACGGGAGAAAGAGGATCTCGTTCGGTTCGGCGGATTCGGGGAGGATGAGGAGGACGGCGTTGGGTTCGGCCCAGCCGGTGAGGTAGTAGAAGTTCGGCTCCTGGAGCATGGGGCTGCGGGGGTCAGAGGAGGTGTCGGGGCTGCCGAGGAGGACGATGGCCGAGTTGGGAAGGGCCTGGCGAAGGCGGGTGCGGCGCTGCTGGTATTCGCTATGGGACACCGATAGCGCGGCGAGCAGGAGCAGCACCGGAAGGGAGGGCATTCCTTATCCAAATTACCGCATCGAGTACAATGCGGGTTTCCATGGTATGGGCACTGATTGTTTTGGCGCTGCTGCTGGCGACTTTGTCGTTATATGGGGAAAGGGCGCGGGCGAGGTACTGGCGGGAGCGTGGGAGCGCGCCTCGAGGGAATTGGCCGGCGGCGACGGTGATTGTTCCGGTGAAGGGGGAGGATGAGGGGCTTCGAGAAAACCTGGCCTCGCTTGCGCTGCTCGATTATCCGGACTACGAATTGATTGTGGTTTCGCGCGGCGCGGAGGATGTGCCGCGGGGCGCGGCTCCGGAGCGCGCGCGACTGGTGTACGCGGGGGAAGGCGACGGGGAGAGTGGGGATAAGATCAACAATCTGCTGGCGGCGGTGCGGGCGGCGAGGAAGGAATCCGCGGTATTTGCATTTGCGGATTCCGATGGACGCGTCCCGGCGGGGTGGCTGCGCGCGTTGGCGGCCGCTTTGAATGAAGAGGGCGCGGGCGCGGCTACAGGGTACCGGTGGCACCTGCCGCAGCCGGTGGATTTCTGGAGCCTGCTGCGGAGCGTGTGGAATGCGGTGATCGCGGACGGGATGGGGCCCGGGGATACGCGTTTCTGCTGGGGCGGGGCGATGGCGGTGAAGCGGGAGACATTCGAGCGCCTGGACATTCCCGGGTGGTGGAAGGGCGCGGTGAGCGACGACTACCGCTTGAGCGAGGCGGTGAGGGCGGCGGGGATGAGGATCGTGTTCGCGCCGGGTGCGATGGTGGCTGCAACGGACCATACTGGCGGGATGGAGTTCTTAGGATGGATCACGCGGCAGATGCGGATCACGCGGTTTTATGCGCCGGGATTATGGCGGCTGGCGCTGGGGGCGCACGTGGTGTATTGCGGCTCAATGGTTGGGGCCGGATGGCTGGCATGGAAGGGGTGGTGGATGGCGGGCCTGGCCTTGGCGTGGCAATTGGGGATTGGGATGTGGAAGGGGTGGAGGAGGATGGAAAATGCGCGGGGAGTGATGCGGGAGTATGAGGGATGGTTCAGTCGATGGGGGTGGGCGCATGTGGCGCTTGTACCGGTAGGGACATGGCTGTGGTTGTGTGCGTGTGTGGGGGCGGGGTTGTCGAACCGGATCCGGTGGCGGGGAGGGGAGCACGGGCTGAAGCGGTTGGGGGCACTTAGGACCGGACCGTAAGCGGTACCACTAAACTATTCCCGCAATCCTGACGAGTGATAGAGGGATTCCGGAACTGCCGCTAAGGGTGGGCGGCAATAGTGATTGGTACTCTGCAACGGTACACGAAGATTGCGCCGGTGGTGGCGGCATTAGTCTGCCCCGGAATTCTGTACCCGCAGGTTCTTGAACCGGTATCGCATCCCTTGCGGATTGCGCGTCCGCGCTTTCGTCCAAAGATGGTGGAGGCGGTTTTCGCTGAAGTTTCGAAGCGGCTTCATGTGCCCATCGAGTGGGTGGAGGGAGAAAAGGAAGCCAGGGCGGACATGTGGGCGGCGGCGCGGAAGGAACAGGAAGAGGCGGACGGTTACTATGTTTCCGAGCCGTGGATGGAGTTGGAGATGGGGGCTGTGGGATGGCAGGGGAAACTGAGCGGCAGCGTGGTTGGAAAGCGAGTGGCGTTTTGTTCGCGGAACTTTGAAGCGGGAGAGGTGAGGAGGGCGCTGCCGGGAGCGGTGGCGGCGCCCTATGCGGAGACGGAGGCGGCGATCGCCGCGGTCTGCCGCGGTGAGGTGGATGCGGTGTACTTGAGCCGGAACCGCGTGTTGGAAACTCTGTTGAGGAGGCCGGCGGGGTGCGAGAGTGTGCCATTCGAGTACCGGCCGCTGCCGGATTCGACAGTGCCGGTGGTGATCCGGTCAAGAGGCGAATTCGCGCCGGTGGCGGAAGCGTTCCGGGCTGAGTTGACGCGGATGGCGGAAGACGGAGGGCTGCGGCGCATTCTGGAGCAAACATCGGAAATGCCGGGGCGGGAGAGCGAGTTGATCTCGCGGCTGCTGCTGGAGCGAAAGAAGATGCGGGTCTGGATGCAGGCGGTGGCGGCCGGGGCGGCGGGGCTGGTCATCATTGTGTGGCTGGCGTTCCGGCTGGAAAGGGCGAAAGTGTTGGCGGAGGCGGCGGCGAAGTCGAGATCGCAGTTTGTGGCGAACATGAGCCATGAGTTGCGGACGCCGATGAACGGGATCATCGGGATGACGGAGTTGATGCTGGCAACGCCGCTGGACCAGATTCAGCGGGAGTGCATGGAAACGATGCGGGGCTCGGCGGACGCACTGTCGCAGGTGGTGGGGGGAATTCTCGATTTTTCCAAGCTCGAGGCGGGGGAGTTCCCGGCGGAGCGGACGCCATTCCCGGTGGAAACGGTAATCGAGGAAGTGGTGACGGTGATGGCTCCGAAAGCCTACCAAAAGGGGCTGGAGATCGGATTTCTACCGGACAGGAGCATGCCGCGGACCGTTGCGGGGGATCCGGGCGGAGTGCGGCAGGTATTGATGCACCTGTTGAGCAATGCGGTGAAGTTTACGGAGAAGGGAGAGATCGCGGTGCGGGCGCGGGCGGAACACGCGGCGGGCGGGCGGCTGGAACTGGTATTTGCGGTGTCGGACACAGGGATAGGGATTCCCGTGGAGGCGCAGGCGCGGTTGTTCGAGCCATTCCGGCAGGCGGATGAATCGTCAAGGCGGCGTTACGCGGGGGCTGGGCTCGGATTGCACCTGTGCAAGCGGCTGGTGGAGAGGATGGGCGGGAGCATCGCAGTGGAGAGCCGGCGAGGTTGGGGGGCAACGTTTCATTTCCGGATCCCGGTGGAAGGGGGAGGCGCTGTGGGGCGGACAGCGGTGGAGGGGATGCGGATGGCGATTCAGGGAGGCTCGCGGTTTGACCGGGAAGTGCTGCGCAGCCATCTCGAATCGTTGGGAGTGGAGATCATGGCGGGTCCGGGCGGGGCGGACGGGATCCTGACGGAGGATCTTCCGGCGGCCTATCAGAGCGGAGTTCCGGTGATTCTGATGACGACGCAGGAACGGGCGGTGAGTCTGGATACGCGGATGGGGCCGCGGCCGTGCGCGCTGCTGTTTGCGCCGTACCGGAGAAAGAAACTGGAGGCGTGCCTGCGGGCGATTCGCGACAGGGCTCCGCTCCTGGTAGCGGACTTCGAGGCGCTGACGGAAGCGGTGGAGGGAGACGGGTTGGCCTTGGAACGGCGCGCAAGGATCCTGGTGGCGGACGACAATGCCGTGAACCGGCTGGTGGCGAGGCGGTTGCTCGAAAAGCTGGGGTATGAAGTGGACCTGGTGATGAACGGGCAGGAGGCGGTTCTGGCGACGGATGTGCTGCACTACGACCTGATTCTGATGGATTGCCACATGCCGGGGATGGACGGGTTCGAGGCATGCGAGCAGATCCGGCGAAAGAACAACAGGCCGGACCGGCCGGTGATCATCGCCCTGACGGCCGGCGGGACACAATCCGACCGGGAGCGGAGCCGGACGGCGGGGATGGACGATTATCTGATTAAGCCGGCCGATGCATACAGTTTGCGGGCGGCGCTGCAAAAATGGGTTCCGGGCCGGCAGGAAGAGCGGAGAGCGCTGCAGGAGGCGGTGGCGCGGAGTGTGGATGCCATGCGAATCGAGGTATGAGTGAGCAGGATTTATTGAGACCTGGGGCGGCGCGGACGCGTCTTTGGAGTGTAGGTGGACCTGGCATAGGTTACTATAGTGTGTAGATGCTGGCGGAGTGTCTCCGCCGGCTTCTGAAAGGCTGGGCAATGAATCGCCGCTTCAAACTGTTTGTAGTTACCTCCTCCAGTTGTCTGGTGGTGCTACTGATGATTGGCGCCGTCAAGGGCCGGAGCGCATCGCCGGATGACGCCTACAAGCACCTTGCCGTGTACACCGAAGTGCTTTCGCGGATCAAGAGCGATTACGTGGAAGAACCGGACATGAAGAATGTCACGTTAGGAGCGCTGAACGGGCTGCTCGAGTCGGTGGATCCGTATGCCAGCTATCTAAACGCGGACCAATACAAGCAATACGTCAAGTTCAAAGACAACCGGAAGGCCGGCGTTGGGCTGATCCTGTCGAAGAAGTTCGGCTACCTGAACGTGGTGGACGCGATTCCGGGAACGCCAGGGGACAAGGCAGGGCTGGCGACGGGGGATGTGTTGGAGGCGATTGGCGGAGTGTCCACGCGGGACATGCCGCTTGCCTATGCGGACCTGCTGCTGCATGGGGATCCGGGGACGAGCGTGGAACTGACCGTATTGCGGGTGCGGAAGGGGACCGATCCGCAGAAGGTCGGCCTGGTGCGGGCGATCACGAAACTGCCCGCGGTGGCGGCGAAGATGCTGCCGGACGGGGTGGGGCAGATCGTTTCCCCGAGCATGGAAGCGGGCAAGGCGAAAGAGATTGCTTCGGCGGTGAAATCGCTCGAGAAGCAGGGGGCGCAGAAGATTGTGCTGGACCTGCGGAATGCCGCGGATGGAACGCCGGAGGAAGGCGTCGCGGTAGCGAACCTCTTCCTCGAGAAGGGGCTGATGGCGTACCTGCAAGGACAGAAGGTGAGCCGGCAGAATTTTGACGCGGAAGCCTCGAAGCAGATCTGGAAGGGGCCGCTGGTGGTGATCACGAACCGGGGCACAGCGAACGGAGCGGAGATTGCGGCGGGGGCTCTGCTGGACAACAAGCGCGCCGAGGTGGTGGGGGAGCGGACCTACGGCGATGCGGCGGTGCGCAAAGCGATTCTGATGGACGACGGCGGGGCGGTGATTCTTTCGACGGCGAAATACTACTCGCCTTCGGGGAAGGCGTTGCAGGATACCGGGGTGACTCCCTCGGTTCCGGTGGTGGAGCAGGAAGCGGCCGCGGCAGATCCGGATGTGGAGCCGCCGGCCGAGCCGGCGCAACCCGAGCAGAAAAGCGGGGAAGACATTCTCCTGAAGAAAGCAATCGAAGTCTTGACTTCAGGCAAAGCTGTGGCGGTGAATCACAGCGTTGATCGTTGGGATCGTTAAGATTAGCAGCAGTTGAAGGAATATGCAGAATCTATGCCTCTGTATGAATACCGATGCAAACAATGTGACCGTGTTTTCGAGGTGATTCAGAA
Source organism: Bryobacterales bacterium (assembly GCA_020847975.1). GTDB lineage: Bacteria > Acidobacteriota > Terriglobia > Bryobacterales > Bryobacteraceae > CADEFT01. Next base: position 33,414 of record JADLBD010000144.1, read on the forward strand.
GTTTTCCGACTCCCCACTCACAGTCCATGAGGGTTGCGGCGGCGAGGTGGAACGATTGCTGTCCGCGCCCGGGTTGCATTTCAAGGGAACCGGGTGGTACGTGACGGACTACGCCCGGTCAGGCGGGTCGAAGGCGGGCAAGAGCGAATCGAAGAACGGCTCGACGGAGAGTAAGAGCGAGGGTTCCGGAAGTTCGAAGCCTGCCGCCGCTTCGACCGAGACATCGAAATCCACCGCAAAGAAGGATTGAGGGAAAGGTAGAGCGTTTCCCGGGCGTCGAGGCACGGAAGCTCAAGCTTTCAGGCCATTCCGCCGATTACCGTGGGGGACGACTCTGCGCATGAACTGTCTCTACTGCGGGCAAAAGCTTTCCAGTGACCGGGATCCGGGGCTTGGTTCCTTCTGCTCGGCAAATCATCAGCGCAAATTTGGAGTGGATATCCGGGTGCTGCTGCAACTGCAGAACCCCGGCAGGCTCGAGATCCCGCGGCCGGAATCCACCGCGTCTTCGAACTGTCTTTACTGCGCGCAGCCGTTGAGCATTCGCAAGCGGCTGAAAGGGTGGCAGTTCTGCAATTCCGAACATGAAGATCTGTACTACCGGCAGTGGAACGAGCAGGCGATGGCGCGGCTTGGGGGGGCGGCGGCACTCGAGGAGGACCTGTACGGAGTGGATCTCACGGAGGGGGATCCACAAGCGATTCCGCGCTGCCAGTACTGCGACGAGCCGTTGAGTGTGGGCAGGCGGCTGAAGAGACGCAGGTTTTGCAGCGAGGAGCATGAGGAGCAGTACCGGCAACAGCAAAGCAGCCTGGTTTTTTCGCGGCTGCGGCTGGAGGACCGGCCAAGGGCGCGCCCCAGGCGGTTGTGGGATCCGCGGAACACGGAAGGCTGCGGAGGGTTCGAGCAGATGCCGGTTCCGCCAAAGCCGGGACGGCTGACGTTATATCCGGCCGGGGGGATACAATTCTCGATTTCGCCGTCGATTTTGAGATTCGGCGGAGAAATTCTGAAGCTGGCTTCCGGCGGGGCGGTAGCGCGTCCGCGATTGCGAGGAATTGCTCTGGGCGGGAAGGAAGTGGCGGAGGCGGGGAAGGTGGAACTGAAGATTGGCGTTCCCCCGTGCCCGGCCGTAATCTGCCGGCTGGGGGAACCAGCGCCTGAGCCGCCCGGGAGACTGATCGTGTTGCCAGGCAGCGCCGGATGTACGGCGATTCGGGAAGACCTGCCGGAGGCAGCGTTTGTGGCCGAGGAACTGCTGCGGCTGCCGCCGGATGCGGGTTTTCTGGACTACCCGCGGGCACAAGTACCGGAGCGTTTCCGGCGCCCGCTGTGGATGCCGCGCATGGCGGTTTCTTCGCTTGGGCCGGTTGTGGCGGAGGGTTCGGAAATTGGCTCGCGCATTGGGGCCGGGGTGCTTTCAGCCGTCAGCGATGAGCCATCAGCCAAGCCGATTGGGCGGATGGAAAGCCCATCGATGATGGCCGGGTGCGGATACGTCACCATAGCTCCGAATGGGAGCCAGCCGCCGGCGCTGGTTTCCGAGAGGACGTGGATTGGCGTGGAGGAGAGCCCGTTGTTGCCGCGGGCAATGGGGCCACCCTGGGGTGGCGAGCGGGTGGCGGGCAGCGGGTATTCCAAGCCGCGGGTGTTTGCGAGGATTGCAGGACGGCGCGTGCCTGGTTGGTTCGAGGGAGAGAGCGGCGAGTTGCACATGCCGCGCCAGCCGAAGGAGGCGCCGCATCACGCCGCGCCCGAAGGTGGTCCGGTGGCGGTGTCGAGCCGCGTGGTGGATCGCGGACGGGCGGGAAGGGCGGAACGGGATTGGGCGGTTGCCAGGATGGAGGCTGTGCTTCCGGATCCGGATAAGATCCGGAGTGAAGAGCAGTTGAAGGCGAGCGTTCCGCGTGATGTGGCTCGCGGGAAGGATTGCCGCCGCGATGCGCCAGGGGAAACGTTCCTGGCCTCGGGCTCTCACGAGGCGATATTTCCGCGAATGGGCGCAGTGGTGTCCGAAGGTAAATGGGGCGCTGCCGGATTCCGCGCGGTGGGGCGAACGAGGGAGTTTTCCATCTTGCCGCGTGGAACGGCCGATGGCTTCCTGACCATGGCCGCGGGGTTGGCGGTTCCGAAGATGGAAGGCATGCGAGGCGCGGAGTTGATCCGGAGCGCCGGCTGCTGGAATCCGCTGCCCGTGGGACTGGAGGCCGCCAAGCGTTCGAGCGCGGCCGCATGGAAGCAGGAGCCGGCGCCGGTCCTGGTGCGGCGGGCCCTGCCATGGAAAGCTCCGGCGTGGACTGGCCGCGGCGGGCTGGCGGCGTTGACCAGTCTTGCGCCCAGCGGTTGGCGTGGAACGACGCAAGGGCTGGCGTGGCAGGCGGAGGGAGGAAGCCGGCAGATAGTCTATCCGGCTTGGCCATTGGCTTCGACGAAAGGTAGACCATTGCAGCGGGGTCATCTGCATCTGATGGCGGCACGTGGACTCCAATCGAATCGGGTTGGGAACGGATCTTGTGGTGAATGGAGGGGTGGTCCAGGACCACTGCTGCCGGGCGCGGGGCAGAGCCGGCCGGAGGCCGCAGTTTTGGGGCGTGGGTATTTGTGGCCCGTGGGTACGAATCCGAAGCGCTGGGGGTGGGCGGTGAGGGGAGAGCCCCGATTCGCGGGAGCGGGCCGTGTGAAGATGCCGAAACCTCTGGTGAACGCAGGGGCGGGGCTGTTGCGGCGGGCGGGAGATCGGGTTGGGGAATGGACCGCGAAAGCGGGCGTGTGGACTGCAACGAGCGGAGAATGGCGCGAGCGGCCGCTGACCCATCCACAGCTGCCCGGGGTGAAGGATGAGGGACACTTCCCAGGGATGCGGCAGGGTGGGGCAGCCGCTCTCGGGTGGAGTGCGGGCGGGCAGGAAACCGGAGGGTGTGCCCGGGAACTGGTGATGGCCTACCGGTTTGTGTTTCCGGCGGCAGCGGCAACGGAGTTGGAGGTGTTGCCTGCAAGGCGGCGGTCGGGGGCTAGGGGGAAGATAGTAGTCCTGCGGTAAACACCCTAAAGCTTGGGGAGTTATTCGCCGATCACAGAGTGACATCTTGAACGCAGTCCGTTGATGCGTCCACAATTCGCAGGAGCCTCGCATGATCAGCTCGATACCGCTATTGGCGACGAATGACCCCTCCCCTGAGTCCGTCTTGCCGGCTTCGAAGGAAACGGGCGCCTTGGCCGGGGCCGTGTCATTGCATTTACAGGGACGGCGGGAGGAAGCCCTGGAAGCGCTCGAAAGCCAGCCGGAGGAGGCGATTCCGCTGCCGGAAACGCACTTTGCGCGCGGCCGGATTTGCTACGAACTGGGGCGGTACGAAGAGGCCGTTACGGGATTTGAGCGATTCCTGGCTATCTATCCGAACCACAAGCCGGCACGCTTCAACCTGGCGCTGTGTTTACAGTACGTTTCGAGATGGGAGGAGGCGGAGGCGCAGTTCCGGGCGGTGCTGGCGGCGGAGGAAGGGCACCATGCGGCACGGCAGGGATTGGGAATCTCCCTGTTGCATCAGCAGAAATTTCATGCGGCGCTCGAGGTGTTCGAGCAACTGTGCCTGGAGCAGGCTGATGAATCCGCTTTGTTCGGCCGCGCGGTGTCGTTGCAGTTGCTGTCGGAAGTAGACGCGGCGATGCAGGCTTACCAGCGGGTTCTGGAAGTGAATTCGGGGGCGCGGGAGGCGCTGATCAATCTGGTCACGCTGCAGCGGCAGTGCAGGAATACGGACGGGCTGAAGGAGTGTTGCGAGCGTCTTCTGGCGCTGGACCAGAACTCCGAAGCGGCGCGTGAGGGGCTGGCGACTGCCGCGTTTTGGGAAGGGGACTACAGGGCGTGCGCCGAGCACTGCACGCGGCTGCTCGAGACGCATCCCGAGAGTTTCGAACGCTGGTCAAACCTGGGGTTGGCGTGGCAGAAGGCAGGGGAACTCGACAAGTCGGCGGAAGCCTACGAGCGGGCGGCGGCATTGCGGCCGGAGGCGGCGGAATCGCACTCGAGCCTGGGCCTGGTGCATCAGCAACTCGGCCGGTTGGAGGAGGCGCAACAGAATCTGGAACAGGCGCTCACACTGACTCCTGATTCGGCGGAGCTGCTGCTGAACCTGGGGTATGTTCATGAGCAGCAACAGCGGTGGGAAGATGCGGAGGCAGCGTATCAGAAGCTGACGGCGGCTCATGCGGGGAATGCGGAAGGGTGGTTCCGGCTGGGCTATGCATGCTTGCAGCGCCATAATTTTGGGGCCGCGGCGGAAGCCTTCGCCGCCTGCGTGCAACGGAATCCGGAATGGCGCGAGGCGCGAATCAATTTGGGGCTGGCGTATCAGAAGGCGGGAGACCGCGATTCGGCGAAGAGCACGCTCGGGCAACTCCTTGCGGCTGAGCCCGGATGTACGGACGCAATGCGCGGGCTGGCCGCGATCGCGCTCGAGGAGGGCAACGACGAAGAGGCCTTACGGTTTCATCAGCAATTGATGGACGCGGGCGAGCGGACTTCCGACGTGCTCTACAACTCGGCTCTGTTGTCGCAGAAGGCCGGGCGGCTGGAGGAAGCCGAACGCCTGTACCGGGAGAGCCTGGCACAGCGGGCGGGATTTGCCGAGGCGCTGTTGAACCTGGGCCATACGCTGGCGGCGCTCGGAAGGGATGGCGAAGCCAGAGAATCGTGGCTGGAAGCGATTCGGGTGAAGCCGGAGCTGGCGACGGGGTATTTCCTGGCGGAGTAGTCGGGTGGTAGCCAAGGGCTTTGCCCTGGGTATCCCCGCGGGATATGGTGGTCAGGAGCCGGAAGCCGAGGAAGTCAGAATGAGTGCCGCATTGCTGCGAGCGGTGGGACTCAAGGTTGCCTCACGGCCGCGGATTTGAGGGCGCGGTCGAAGTCGAGCAGGAGTTGCCTGGTAACTTTGTCGGCGACGTCGGCGGCGGCTCCGCGGAACTTGGCTCCGTTGCTTTCCTTAGTGGTGGACCAGATGAGGTCGCCGTCCTTGTTTACCAGGCGGAGCGAGGCGCGCGCCTCGTGCTTGCGCTCGCGGATGCGGGTGGATTCACGATCCCCGATGGAAACGCCGCCGAAGGAGTTCTTGCGGGACTGGCCCGAGCCACGGCCGGAGCCGGAATTGGCGCGGGCATTGATGCCTTCGGAGGACTGGAAGGTGTCGGTGAAAATCTCATCGTCGGCGGAGCCTCGCAGGAAGGCATCGGCACGGTCGGCATTCTCGGTGACGATGAAGAGCTTCGAGGTCTGAAGGGTGGTCATCAGCATGTCGCGGATCTGGTCGGCGCTGGAGCCGATGAGGCGGTCGATGTAGACGCGGCGCACCTGGAGCAATTGCTGGAGGCGTTCCTCTTCGAACTGGCGTCCCGGGGTGGAGGGAGCGGGTGTCGGTTGCTGGGCACAAACCTTGAAGCTGAGCAGCGCGATGAGGAGGATGGCGCGCATGGAATTACCCCCTGCCCGCCTTACGAGCCTCGTTGTCCTGGAATTCGACCTTGCGGCCGGTGCGCGCTTCGAGGCTGGCGAGGGCGGTACGGATGTCGTTCTTATCCACGGTGAAGACCATGGCCTGCTGGCGTCCATCGTCGTCGACATAACCGATGGTGAGAAAATGCTTGCGTTTCTTGCTGAGAATGAGAACGGGCGAGATGAGGATGGCGAGGGCATAGCGGCGGCTGACGGTCTGCCCGTATTCGAGCAGGTTGACATGCTCATAGAGCACCTTGAGGGTGGCGGTTTTGGTGACGAAAATGAGGTAATCGCGGTCCGTGGTTTTGAGGAGGCCGTTGATGCCGGCGCGGATGCCTTCGACGGTGCCGCCCACATATTCGACACGGCCGCGGTTGCCGGTGAGGGCGGCGGGGAGCGGCGCGGCGAGCGCCAGCAGGAGCAGGACCGGCCGGCGGGTCATGGAATGAAATTCCCCGTCTCGGGCATATAGGGGTAGTCGCGCGGGTGGGGGAAAAATCTCATCTGCAACCGTGCCAATCCGGGCAGCATCCTAAGAACATACAGACCGAGTGATGAACACCAGCAAGTTTCTGATGGCTTTCGCCACAATTTTCCTTTGGATGACGATGCCGGCGGCGGCGCTCGATTTCGATTTGCGATTCGACCGGCTGGCGGAGGCGGTAGGGCTGCTGCCGGAGGCGAGCCGCGGGCCGGTGGACGAGGTGATCCGGCTGATCAGGAAGGGCGAGAACCAGGAGGCGCTGCGCCGCTTGACGGAGCTGAACGCCGCCAATCCGGAAAACTCGTCGCTGCGCGTGTTGACGGCGTACGCGATGCTGCAATTGGGGAATGCGCTCGGCGCGCTCGAGGAGGCCGGCAAGGCGCATGATGCGCCCAACGGCAACAGCTACAAGTGCTGGTTTTACGGCAAGGTGGCGCTGTTGAACGGCAAGGACAGCCTATGCAAACGGGAACTGGGCCACGTCAAGCAGGCCGGGGATCTGCCGGACGAGGCGAAATCGCTGGAAAATGAGATGAAGAGGAAAAAGGGCTGACATGTTCGATCTCGACAGCAAGCTGCAAGAAGATAATCCGCGGATTCCCGAGGAGCAGGAAGAGGGCGTGATCATCAGTCCCGATACGCGGCGGGGGAACCGCATTCCGCCGGGGCAGTCACGGACGCGGAAATGGCCGGTGCTGGACGCCAGCGGCACGCCGGGAGTGGATATGGGGAAGTGGCGGCTGCGGCTGGTGGGGCTCATCGGGAGGGAGATCGGTTTCACGTGGGAGGAGTTTCTGGCGCTGCCGAGAGTGAAGGTGTTTGCCGACTTTCATTGCGTGACGCGGTGGTCGCGGCTGGGCAACGTGTGGGAGGGCGTTTCGACGCGCAAGCTGGTGGAACTGGCCGGCGGGGTGAAGAAAGACTGCCGCTACGTGCTGGCGTACGGCTATGACCATGGCTGGACCACGAACCTGCCGGTGGAGGATTTTCTCGGCGAAGACGCGCTGGTGGCGATTACGCACGATGGGGATCCGATCGATGACGAGCACGGAGGTCCGGCGCGGCTGATTGTGCCCCGGCTATACGCATGGAAGAGCGCCAAGTGGCTGGCGGGGATCGAATTTCTGGAGAAAGACCGGGCCGGGTTCTGGGAGCGCAACGGGTATCACATGCACGGCGACCCGTGGAAGGAAGAGCGGTTCGGGTACTGATGGACATGGAAGTAACGAGCAAACTGGCGCGGCGGGCGCTGCTGGGAGGCGGGGCGGCATTCGCTTCGGTGGGCGCGCTGGGCTATGCGGCATACCGGAGATTTCCCCTGTTTTTTGAACAATACGTATCGGAAATGAAGCTGCCAATTCAGCCCGCGCCGCGCGTGCCGGATCCGAAGAAGTGGCCGGAGAAGGGCGTCCATTCGGCGTGGCTGGGACACAGCACGGTGTTGTTGAAGGTGGATGGGTACACGATTCTCACGGACCCGGTGTTCAGCGATCGCGCGGGGATTGACCTGATGTTGTTCACGTTGGGCGTGAAGCGGATGGTGGCTCCGGCGCTGAACATTAAACAGTTGCCGCACGTGGACCTGATCCTGGTATCGCACGCGCACATGGACCACCTGGACACGCCGTCGTTGCGCAAGCTCGAAAGCAAGGCGACGCAAGTGGTGATGGCGTCGCAGACGAGCGATCTGATCCGGGCGGAGCGGTATGCGAAGGTGACCGAACTCGGCTGGGGGCAGTGGGTGCAGGCGGGTCCGGCGAAGGTGACGGCGTTCGAGGTGCGGCACTGGGGCGCGCGGATGCAGACGGATACCTACCGCGGCTACAACGGCTATGTGGTGGAGCTGAACAAGCGGCGGATCGTGTTCGCGGGCGATACGGCGCTGACGGACACGTTTCGCGAGGTGCGGGCGCGGGGCGCGATTGATCTGGCGATCATGCCGATCGGGGCGTACAATCCGTGGATCCGGGTGCACTGCTCGCCGGAGCAGGCGTGGCGGATGGGCAACGATGCGGGCGCGGAGTATATCCTGCCGGTGCATCACCGGACGTTTCATTTGAGCCGGGAGCCGATCGGGGAGCCGCTGGAACGGCTGTTGAGCGCGGCGGGGAGCCGTCCGGAGCGGGTGGCGCTGCATGGGATCGGGGACGAGTTCCACCTGTCGTAAGCATCGAGTTTGTTTATTGATTGGTAGAGATTGAGCTAAAGGCTGTAATCTTCCGGAAAAATATCCTAGATTCCTTCTCATACAAGATTTGTCTTGACCCTGAATAGTGGGCGGGTTACTATTCTAACGATGTTGCGCCGCATTGGATTTCTGGTTTTGCTCATTGCCCCCCCCCCGGCTTTGTTGAATGGGCAATGCCGGACGCCCGGGGAAAACAACACGAATACTGACAAAACATTCGTGGAGTTAGACGAGTCGTCTCTCATGCTGGATTGTGGGCCCGTGGACTTGGAATGCTCCGCGGTTGAGGGCAACATCCCGATTACTCGAGTGGTCGGCCCGGGAGTTAACGCGGCGGGTCAACCCCCGGATTACAGGAGCGACGGCGGTCTGGCCCAACCGGGTCTATTTGTGCGAAACGGTGTATTGGGTGAGCGGGCCTGGATGTCGGTATCCATTTACAACGGCGATATTGTGCCGCACACGTTCACCTTCAGCATCAATGGCAACGAGGTGGGCAGGGCCACAGTGGGCCCCGCTCAAGGCGGAATCGGCCAATATGCAACACAATGCTTGGATTTCCCCGCCGAGTGGTTGCACTTTGCTCTTCGGAATCCGTCTCCTGCTCCTTTCTTTGGGCAGACGCCGCCGACTCCGGGGAACAACGCGTATTTCATCGAAGCAGACAGCCCGCCGCGCCAGGAAGGAGAAGGGGGATTCACCGCGCAGATCTACTCGATTACGTTCGAGGCGCTTGCGCCTGTGGTGTTCGTTCACGGGATACTATCCGGACCGCAAGCGTGGAGTGAGTTTTCCGTCCCATTTACAAACAACAAGTATCCTTGGGCAGCAGTTGAGCTGCCTGAAGGCAAGATCGAAGCCGTAGCAATCCGTGACCTTGAGCCTCAAATCAAGGGAATTGCCAAAGAGTTTGGGGTGTACCGCGTGCACTTGGTCTCTCATAGTAAGGGTGGCCTGTGGAGCCGTGCGGTGATCCAGAGGTTACCGCCAGGTGACTCCGTGGGCGTGTTCTCCCTCTTCACACTTGACACGCCTCACGAGGGGTCGGTTCTCGCGGATTTAGCGGATGCATTTGAGAATCTCAGCGCGCAGCCTCAACTTCCTTTCCCGAGCGCTCTTGGAACACTGTTAACTTCCTACTACTACAATAGTTCGATTCCTGACTTGACAGTGAGCCGCGTGCACCTGTTCAACCTGCTTTACCGGCACGTTCAACAGACCAGAACCTACGCATCGGGTGCTAACCTTATCGCGGCAAACGGGATCAGATACTTTGCCTTGGGATCTGATGCGGATATCGACCACGACGGCGTGATCGGACCTGTGGAGGCAATGTCGCCGTGGTATGTGGCGGATGATTTCCTCTATCATTTTCTGGGGGACGTCCGCCGAATTACGATTCGACAAGACAGTCTTGGCAGATCAACTATTGCGAGCATTGATCCGCAGCCACTGTTCGCTGCGAACGATATCGTGGTAACCGCGGCCAGTTCCTACTTGAGCGAACAACCGGCGCTGTTTGAAGCCCAGCCTTTGCGCTATCGGAACCACACCACAATCCACGATTCGTTCACCGGTGACAACGTTCGAGGGATGATCACCCTTGGATTGGAGCGCAGCCTTGAGCAAAGCACGGTGCAGTAAACTCGTGTGGGCCGCTGTTGCGCTTTGCCACCCCGTTGGCGCACAGAGCAATGGATTTGAATATGTGCGAACGGACTATGTGCAACTCAAAATATCGCCTGTTGATTGTGGGTGTGAAATCGTCAAATTCCCCGGCGTTTGGACGCGACCCAACGGCGTTCCTTTAAGGAACGGATCATTAATATTCCGGGCACTGGGGAATGCAAGCAACACCCTGCTTGTCGCAAACGAGTTGGGATGGGTGAGCACCCAGAAGTATAAACTCCGGATGGGTTCCCGGATCACAGTGGAGCCGGCGACTGATGCGGAGTGGGACTCGGCGACTCCCCTCGAGTGGCCGAAGGTGAACTTTATCGCCGGCAGGGATGAATCACCGCAAGCCAAGAGAGAGCCGATCAAGCTCTTCGGCAAGACATTTCCCAGGAGCGGACAGAGACTGAATGGCGCCATCCCTTCATCCGACAACCGGCTTCTGGCGGTCTATAGCTATAACGGAGCAGCGCGCGCGATGGAGGTGCCCGGCGGATATGCAGCGCTGAAGGGTGAGGCATTCGTCGAGGTGTACAACCTGTCCACCGGGGCGTTGCTGGCCAAGGTTGAGGGCGACTATGCCCATACCACGGGAAGGGACATTTTCTCGACCACGTCGTGGGTTACTTCAGACATGCTCTGCGTTGATTTGCTGAATCGCGAAAAGAAAAGCGTCGTGTTTTGCCGGTTTTCCAAGTAAGAGATCGACGCGGAGGATAACGTATGGGGAGATCTACATTTCGGACAGTCGTTGTGTGCGCTTTGCTGATGGAGGCCCCGGTTCGGTGCCTGGCGCAGATCCAGAGCCAGGATACTTCCACCCTCAGGATGTTGGGGATGGATACGCGGACCGTGGTGGTGCCCGCAAACACGGCGGCAACTTTTGTCGATATGACCCTGGACCCGCCGTCGGACCGAGACTTCCTGGATGTTTATGTGACAAACCCCGCCGTTGCGATATCGCTGATCCAGCCAGGCGGAGTCGAGGTGACGGCCGCGAACGCGGCAGCGCTCGGTTTTCAGTGGACGGTGACGAACGGCACAGGCGGCACACTGAGCATCCTGGACGTTCCAGGCATACACATCACCATTGGGATCCCGAGCACGGCCGCGGGTGGCGCGTGGCGTGTGAAGGCGAATTCCTCCGGGGTCAATGCGGAAAGTGCGCTCACCGTGCTGTATAAATCGAACTCAGGCATCCGCGCGGGACTGACGGCGGCAGCCCCATCCTACCGGACGGGGGAAACGGTAGTGTTCACGGCGGCGCTTTTCCGAGGGACCGTGCCCATTACGGGGGCGGCCATCAACCTCACCATCACTCCCCAGAACGATATCTCCAGCCAATCCGCCATTACGAATTACCGGCTGGTCGCCACCACGCCAGTGGATGCGAACACCTCGACCTATACCTACGCCGCCGATCTTTCGAATGCGGGGAGCGCGCGCCCGCAGGTAACGGCTACCGTCGAGAGCACCTCTGCCGGCGTAAGAATTGGCGACGGCACGCTCATCTTTACGAATGTTCCCGCCGCCGGGACGAAGCCGAGCGAGGATTCTCTCACCATGACGAGGGCGAATTCCTTGCCATTTGATTCCTCCGTGCTGCAATGGAAGTTCGTTACTTCGGGGTCGTCCACAGTCATTCCCATGACCGACTCCGGCGCGTCCGACGCGGCTCCCAACGATGGGCTATACACAGGCGCCTTCGTTCCTCCGGCGCCGGGCGACTATTCCGCGCAAGCCGCCATTACGGGCACCAGCAATGGAGCGCCATTTTCCCGGAAGGCCGGCGCGTCCATCCATGTCATTGCTCCGCTGGCTTCTTTCACCTCGTTCCAAGATCAGGGGGTGGATGACGATGGGAATGGCCTCGTCGACCGGATCGTCTCGACGGCCTTTGTGAGCGTACAAACTTCAGGTGACTATGAATACGCGCTCCAGTTGCGGGCGAGCAACGGCAAAACGCTCCTTGCGGTCAGCAAGGTTAGCCTCAGCCCGGGTTCCCAACAGATTGCGCTCAACTTCGCGGCAAAGGACATCCTCGAAACTCTGGGAGTGAATGGGCCGTACCAGCGGGTACGCGCCCAGTTGGTGCGGCGGGATGCCACGGAGAGCACGCTGGTGGACGCACGTGCGGATGCGGGGGCCACCGCCGCTTACACGATTACGTCCCTGGACCGCGGACCGCTCTATTTCACGGGGCAGAACTCGGTTGCCGGCGTGATTACCTCAGGGGGGTCGCTATATGACGTGCTGCGAGCGCAAGTCGGCATTTATACCGCCGGCGGGAACTGCTCCTGGAGCGGCGGCATTGAGGACCAGAGCGGGAACTCCATCGATTTCACTTCCGGATCATCCACGCTTCCCGCCGGCGTCAACTACCTGATTCTCAACTTCAACGGGATGAAGATTTCGCGGTCGGGCAAGAATGGCCCTTACGTGGTGAGTAAAGTTGGAGTTCAATGCGGTCAGCGCTTCCTCACATCCCCAACTCTGGTGACGTCCCCAGCCTATTCCGCGAACCAGTTTGTGGCGGGCGCGGCGGATTATTCCGTAAGCGTTACACCCGGGACGCTCAGCATTTCCGCGCCTGGGGGCGGCGTGGCGAGCGTTGCCGTGAATACAACAGGCCTATTCCAGCCGCATGTCTATTTGTCGGCGACGGGCGTTCCCAGCGGGGTCACGCTTCTCTTCGACGGTGGTTTTGAGAGGTCAGTGCCGTCGTCGCTGCGTGTTTGGGTGCAAGCCGAGAGCACGGCCGTACCGGGCTCGTACACCATATCTATTCAGGCGGCAGGCGGCGGGCTCAGCCGCTCCACCAATCTCACGCTCCAGATCACTTCCCCCAGCGGATATTCCGTACGCGCCTCGCCGCCCGGCGCGTTGTTTACCGTGGACGGCGTGCGGAGCCTTCGAGTTCAGTCCTACCCGTGGTTCGCGAATTCCACCCACACACTTTCGACAACGTCCCCGCAAAACGTTAATGGCAGCCGCTATACATTCCTCAACTGGTCCGATGGACAAGGGATCTCGCATCAGATCACGGCTCCCGCCAGTCCCACCCATTACGTTGCGAACTTCTCCGTGGAACACCGTCTCTATGTAGACCGGAAGCCTGGAGAGGGTGGCTCTGTCTCGCCCGACCCCGTTGAGGGCTTCTATCCAGCGGGTTCTTCGGTACCCGTTACGGCGACTCCGAATCCGGGTTTCCAATTCCTGTCCTGGACCGGGCTGGTGGACAATCCGGCGGCAGCCAGCACCACTGTGCTCATGAATGCCACCAAGAGGATCCGGGCAAACTTCGTCGCTCTTCCAACCACTATCGCCGGCAGCCTCGCCGGTGAGGTGGATGAAGGAGCTTACTGGAAGATCCGGGTGAGCAACGCCGGTCCCGGCGCCGCCACGGGTGTGATGGTCGAGGGTGTCACGTTGACGCAGATCGCGGGCACTCTTGCCTGCCCGCTCTCCGTCCAAAGCAAGTTACCGTACTACCTCGGCGAGATCGCTCCCGGCACGGTGATCGAGAAGGGGTTCATCATGAACACGAAAGACTGCCAGTCGAACGCAGCGTTCCGGGCCACTGTCAACCTGAGTGCGAACTACGGGGCCGTCACCAATTCGTTCATTGCGACGGCCACCACCGGTACGTTAGTAGATGTCACGGCCAGAGCTAGAGTCACCAGCACAGGTCTTCTCTACAGCAGGGTGACGGGGAATTTCGTTGGCACGGTAACCATCCAAAATACCTCGGCGCAGGCGATCAACGGGCCGCTTGACCTGGTATTTGCCGATCTCACGCCAGGAGTCACGTTGCAGAACGCCACAGGCACAAGCATCTCCGGAACGCCCTACGTCTTGATGCCGAACGTGACGACGCTGGCACCGGGCGCCTCGGCGAGTGTCCAGGTTCAGTTCCGCAATCCGACAAATGGCTTCATCAACTACACCCCAGTGGTGCTGTCCGGGCAGGTGCATTGATAGGAATCTCCGTTCCCCGAGTAAACTTAGGACCTGCAAAACATTCCGGGCCTCCCGTGGGTTTAAACTGGATTAAGGATTTTCCAACCGTATCCGCATGTTCAACAGTCGTATTGTTTCCCTTCTGGCCGGAGCACTGCTCGGGCCCTCCCTGTTTGCCGGGGCGCCGGACGCGAAGCGTTTCCTCGAGGCGCAGCCGTTGCGGTTTGAGGCCAATGGCGGCCAACTCGCACGGGATGTGCTGTTCCGCTCGCTGTGGGCCGATTACTCGGTGGAGTTGCTGAGAGATCAGATCGTGCTGCGAACGGACTCCGGAGAGGCGCCGGTGCGCATCCACCTGAAGGGTGCGAGGGCAGAAGCGCGCGCGGAAGGCGCCGAGGCGCTGAGCGCCAGGGGGAGCTATTTCCTGGGCAACCGGAAAAGCGCCTGGAAAACGGGCATCGCGCAGTACCGCAAGGTGCGCTACTCCGGCGTGTGGCCGGGGATTGACGTGGTGTTCTATGGCGCGGGCAAGCACCTGGAGTTCGATTTCGTGGTGCGGCCCGGGGCGGACCCGAACCGCATCCGGCTGGCCTTCGAGGGCACGGACGGGGTGCGGGAGGATGGCGGAGATCTCGTTCTGCGGAAGGATGCGGAGCTAAGACTGCATGTGCCGGTGGTGTATCAGGAGTCGCCGGACGGGCAGCGGCGGAAGGTGGAAGGGCGTTACAGCCTGCTGAGCCGCAACGAGGCGGGGTTCGTGCTGGGGAAGTACGATGCGGGGCGGACGCTGGTGATTGACCCGGTGCTCGGATATTCGACATATCTGGGCGTGGGGACTCCGGAGGTGGCGCGAGCGGTCGGCGTGGATCCTTCGGGACGCATCTGGGTGGCGATTACCGCGGCGAGCAACACGCTGCCGGTGGTGGGCGATCCGGTGCGGAAGACGAACCAGGGCAAGAAGGATGTGTTCATCGCCTGCTTTGACCCTTCGAAGAGCGGGGACGATTCGCTGGTGTATTCGACCTACCTCGGGGGGACGGGCGATGAGGAAGCACGGGCACTGGCGATTGACGGCCTGGGGCAGGTGTATGTGGCGGGGATTACGAATTCGACGGATTTCCCGCTGGCGGGTCCCAGCGCGCGGACGGGTTTCGGGGGGAGCTACGACAGTTTCGTGATCCGGCTGAACCCGGCGGCAACGGGCGGGGCGGCGCTGGAGTTTTCCACCTACTTCGGGGGTGCGAACGATGACTGGGTGCAAGGGTTGGCGCTCGACGGGTTCGGGAGCATTTACATGTCGGGTACGACGAATTCGGATGATCTGCCGCTGACGAGTCCGGCGACGCAGCCGAACCGGCGCGGCGGATATGACGCGTGGGTCACGAAGATTTCTCCATTCCTCGACAAGAGCCTGGTGTATTCGACGTATCTCGGCGGGAGCAGTTCGGATTTCGGGACGGCGGTGGCGCCGGCTCCGGACGGCAACGCGATCTATTTCGCGGGGTACACGTATTCGGGGAATTTTCCGATTTCGGGTCCGGCATTTCAGGGCACGTTGAAGGGCGCCGACGGCTTTGTGGCGAAGGTGGATCTCACGAAGAGCGGGCTGGATGCGCTGGTATATGTTTCGTACATTGGGGGCAGCGGCCTGGATGTGCCGCAGGTGATGGCGCTTGATGCGAAGGGCGGGGTGGTGCTGGCGGGGTATACGCTGTCGACGGACTTTCCGGTGACGCAGCAGGCTTTCCAGGCGCAGTCCGCGGGAATGCCGGACGTTTTTCTGGCGCGGCTGGACCTGACGCTGCCGCCGATTGAGCAGTTGACGTTTTCCAGTTACCTGGGCGGTTCGCAGACCGACATTTTGCAAGGGATGGCGATGGACGCGGCGGGACATGTGTTTCTTTCCGGATATACGTTCTCGAGCGACTTCCCGGTGCGGAGCGCGGTGCAGAACGTGTTCGGCGGGCAGGTGGACGGATTCCTCACGGAGTTCGACCTGACGGGAGTGATCGAGTCGAGCGTGGTGTATTCGACGTATCTGGGTGGATCGGGGCAGGATATCCCGTACGGATTAGCGGTGAATGCGAAGGGTGTGGCCTACGTGTCGGGAATCACGGACTCGACGAACTACCCCGTGAGCGGTGGGGCGAAGCAGAGTACGACCGGCGGGGCGGGGGACGCGTTCGTGACGCAGATATCGCCTCAGTAAGCGGGAGAATGACCATGGAGAAACCATTGAAGAACATGGATGACGCTTACAAGTGGTCTCTGGAAACGGTTGCTGCTTTGCGCGCCGGAGATTTTTCCCGAATCGACATGGAAGAGCTCATTAACGAAGTTGGTTCGATTGCGGGAGGACTACGGCGGGAATTGGCAGCGATACTGAGGGACATTCTCGAAGCACTGTTGATCCTGACTTATGCGGGCTCCGATCAAGCGGATGCGGAGCGTCAGTTAGTGCATGCTCAGGGACAACTCCAACTCCTGCTGTATTCCGCCCCAACGCTTCGAGAAGTGATTCAGGAAATCCTGGAA
Source organism: Bryobacterales bacterium (assembly GCA_020847975.1). Classification (GTDB taxonomy): domain Bacteria; phylum Acidobacteriota; class Terriglobia; order Bryobacterales; family Bryobacteraceae; genus CADEFT01. The sequence goes on from JADLBD010000144.1 coordinate 49,746, forward strand.
AAAGAATACCGGCGCGCAAAGGACAACGTAACCGAGGATTACAGTTTGCGGCTCCCGGAGTCGTGTCCGTTTCCGCTCGAGCGGATCGTGGAAGATCCATTTGACAGGCTGGTGGCCGAAGGCAAGCTGGCATGAAGAATCACGGATACCCTTCTCGACACGGTGTACCGCTCGGTGGTGGGTGGCCTGAGCAGGGATAGTCCAACTGCCCGGTTTCACCTGTCACGCCAGTTGTCGATGGAAGAGGTTGTGGGGAGCGTTGTGCTGGGGATGTGGAAGAGACGATAAATAGTCCCGAGGCTTTTTGTTGAGACGACGGTCATCTGGGCGGCACCGGCCGAAATTCCCGCTGCCTCCTAGGCCGCCCTCCCCGGCTTGTGGTACAGAAAAGTCTTTTTTTCGATCCCCAATCTAATTAGATCTCCTGACGCTCCGGCGTAAGGAAATGGAGCAACAACCTGACTTGCTCACGCCCTTCGGCTTCGAAATCACCGCTTCCGCCGTCGTCCAGGCTGCTGGGGCTTGAAAGTCCCCAGAGGGATGCCCTGCGCCGAGATGAGTCCCGGCGCGGCAGGCTGGAGAGCCTTGCGCCACGGGTGGAGGTGTGAAGGCTGGCAGACTGCCGGTCTACTTCGGCGAGACCGGGAATGAGGTGAAGGCGCCGCCGGGGTTGAAGCGCAGGCCGAGGCCCGTGATCTGGGTTCCGGTGGAAGTGAACTCCACCGTGCCGCGGCGGTTCACCGAGGGGGCGAAGCGGCCTGGCAGCGTGAATGCGGTGTGGCCGCGGCCGGAAAGCGAGATGGTGTCCGTGCCGATCTGCTGGCCGGATTCATCGCGAATGACGACATTGATCGTAGTGCCGAGCGTGGCGCTGACGTTGACCAGCGCCATGGAGGTGACGAAGTTGTCCGTATTGTCGAACGGCAGGACGAACTTGTTGCTGGTGGTGGTGAGAGTGACGGCGGCTTCCTGATCGGGGCGTCCGGTGACGCGCTGGCGGAAGACGGCGAGTCCGCCGATGTTGCGGGTGGTGGTGAGTTCGGCCCAGCCTTGGACGAGGTCCGTGGCGCCGCCGAGCGTTTCGATGACGCGGATGCCGCCGACGGGGATGGTGCCGTCAATGGAGTCCGCGGAGCCGCCTCCGGCAAGCGGGATGGGGAGGTTCGAGCCGTTCTGACGCCAGAAGCGGAGGGTGAACGGGGCGGGCGCGGTGTCGAGGTTCACCAGGGTGATGGTGGTTTTCCAGGCCGAGCCATCGGCGATTTGCGAGATGATCTGCGTGGTGGACTGGCCGCTCGAGTTGAGAGGCACGTTGAGGGTGGGCAGCGAAGTGAACGCGCCGCCGGGGTTGAAGCGTAGGCCGAGAGCGGAGAAATCGGCCGAGGGGGAAGCGAAGTCGACCGAACCGCGGAGGCCGGCCATGGAGGGGAAGCGCTCCGACATGACGAAGGCATTGTGTCCGAGCGGCGGGAGGTTCACACTGTCGCCAAGGAGCGCCGAGCCGTCCTCATTGCGCGGGGAGGCGGCGATGGCGCGGGATTGCGTGCTGTTCGTGTTGACGAGAGCCATGGAGGAAACGAAGCTCTGGGTGTTGTCGAACGGCAGCACGAAGTGGTTCGAGGGTACCGTGGCGCTGACGGCGGCTTCCTGATCGGGGCGTCCTTCGACGCGCTGGCGGAAGACGCCGAGGCCGCTGACGAGCCTGGTGCTGGTGAGTTCGGCCCAGCCTTGCGAGAGGAGCGTGTCCGTGCCGAGCGTGCTGATGGTGCGGCTGCCGCCTACGGGGATGGTGCCGGAGAGAGTCTCGACGCGGCCGGGCGTTCCGTCGAAGGGCAGGCGCAACGGGGAGCCGTCATCGGCGTAGAAGCGCAGGGTGTAGGGCGCGGGATCGGTGTCGAGGTTCACCAGGGTGATGGTGGTTTTCCACGCCGAGCCATCGGCAATTTGGGAGATCAACTGGCGGCCGGGTGGAGGTGCGGTGGCGATGTTGAAGGTGACGGTGACGGTCTGCGGGCTGTTGGACACTCCGGTCGCGTTGAAGGTGATGGTGCCGGTATAGGCGCCCGCGGGGAGTCCGGTGGGGTTGGCCCTGACGGTGACGGTGGCGGGCGATGTTCCGGTGGAAGGATCGACGCTTAGCCATGGGCCGCCGTTCAAGGTGCTTACGTTGGTGGTGAATTGGGCGCCGCCGGCGGAGACGCTCAATGGCGCCGTCTGTGATTGTGTAGAGCCGGGGGCGGCGAGCAGGCTGACGGTGAGCGGAGTAACGTTCAGTGCGGGCGCCGTGATGGTGAGAGTAACCGGGATATTCAGAGGGCTGTTGTTGACGTCGGGTGAAGCGACGCCGATGGAGCCGGTGTAGATTCCGGCGGCGAGGTTCGCGGCGTTGACCGATACGGTGAGGGCGCCCGGGCTGGAGCCGCCTGTGGGAGAGACGTTGAGCCATGCGCCGCCGCCGGCGGTGGAGGTGGTCACCTGATAGCCCGCAGCGGCAGTGCTGGTGAGGGCAATGGTTTTCGGAGCCGGGGCTGTGCCGCCGCTGGTTTGCGTGAAGGCGAGCGATGCAGGCGCGGCGGCGATGACGTTGGAGGGTTGGATGATGAGGCGGACACGCACGTTCTGGGGCGTGGCCGTGATGGAGGGGACGGTGACAGCGATGTTCGCTTCATAGACTCCGGGCCCGAGTCCGCTGGGGGCCACCTGGACGGTGACGTTCTGCGGGGTGTTGCCTGATGGCCCGACCAGCAGCCACGAGCCGCCGGAGGGGGTTGCGGTGAAGGTCTGGCGACTGTTGTCCGTAGTGGTGACGGCGAGCGTGCGGGGGGCCGGGATGGGCCCGGTTGCCGGCATGACAAAGTCGAGGGTGGCAGGACTCACGTTGAACAGAGCGCTATCGGAGACATTGAGGATCACGCTCAGGGTGGGCGAGGCCGGTGGTGCGGGTGTCACGCCGGGTTGTCCGCTGAAAGTAATGGTGGCGTTGTATTGTCCGTTGGCAAGCGCGGAGGCGGCTTGCAAGTTGACGCCGAGGGTGAGTGGGGCGGGCGTGGTTCCCGTGGTGGCTCCGCCCAGCAGCCATGCGGAACCGGCGGGTGTGATGGCCGTAACCGTGGATTGGAAGTTGAAGGCAGCTCCCGTGCTGGTGACGTTGATGACCTGGTTTGACGGCTGGGTTTGGCCTTTTTGGAGATTGAAGATGATCGACGGGGGATCGACCACCAGTTGGGCTCTACTGGTAACGACGAGGGTGACCGGGAGAGTGACCGCATTGCCTGGTCCGGTGATGTTGATCGCGCCGCGATAAGTGCCTGACGGGAGTCCGGTGGCATCCACGAGCGAGGAGATGGTGTCGGGCGCGGTACCGCTGAAAGGTCCGGCGACGAGCCATGCGCCTCCGTTGGATGTCGTGGCAGAGACGGTGTAGTTGGCGCCCGCTGACGTGGCGGTCAATTGGATGGGGGCGAGCGCCTGCGTCAGGTTGGTCTGGTCTGTGGAGATGGTGGCGGAAAGGAACCGCGGAGAGGCGCTCAGGATGGGGGCGTCGGTGACGTTGAAGCTGACCGGAATGGAGATGGGGGCGATGGCGGGATCCAGGGGCGTAACCACTATGGTTCCGGTGTAGGTTCCCAAGGGCAATCCGGCGGGGTTGGCCGACACGTCCAGGCTAATGGGGGCGCTGTTACCTTGGTTCAGGATGAGCCAGGGGCCTCCCGTTGTCGTGGTGGCATTGATGTTGAACGGAACGTTTCCGGAACTGGTCTGGATGGCAACGGATTGCGTTACTGCCGCTCCATTGCGGAGCGCGGTGAGGTTGAGGAAGGAAGGATTCGCCGTAAGGAAGGGTTTCTGGGTGATGGTGAGACTTACCGGAACAGAAACGGTGGCCAGTCCCTGGGCGGCGATGGAAATGGAGCCGTTGTAGGGACCCGCGCCGAGGCCGCTGGGGTTCACGCGAACCGAGATAACGCCGGGTGTTGTCGTGGTATTGGAACTGGTGAGGAGCCAGGCGCTACCGTCGGTGGTTGTGGTGGTGACGGTGAAGGTAGCAGCCGAGCCCGTGCTTCCGACGTAGAGCAGTTGCTCGTCATCGGAGGGAGGGTCTACGCCAAGCTGGCGGGAGAAGGAGAGGGTGTTTGGGAAGGCCGTCAACTGGGGGGCGGTGACGACGGTGAGAGTGACATCGACGCGCGCGGACGGGACTCCGGTGGAGGTGATGAGGATGGAGCCGTTGTAGGTGCCCGGGTTCAGTCCGGCAGGGATGGCGTTGACCGTAACCTTCGCGGGTGTGACGCCCGTCGTTGTGCCTGAGACTTGGAGCCAGCTCCCGGTGAGGGTGGTGGCGGATACCGTGATGATCCGCGGGGTGTCTCCGGTGTGGCGGATCTGGATGGTCTGCGGCGCAGGATTCGCGCCTCCGGCAGTGGCCGTGAAGACGAGCGTATTCGGCCCGGTGAGCAGCACCTGGGCCTGCAAGGGGATGATAGCCGCAAAACAGCAGACTACCTTCGCGACGCTGAAAATCGTGTTCTTCATTGGGGGCGTGGTTCCTCCTCTAAAAAGGTGATCGAGTCAGCCAGGCGGGGCGGGTAGGCTTGCCTGTTTTCAAAGTCTCCAGGAGAGACGCGGGGAGGTAGTCCTATTGTACGACGAGATTCAGACCGTTTTTTGGGGTGGGCAAGGTGGAGGCCGTGATATCGTATCCGGCATGATCTCCCTTCTCTTGCTTTCCTTCATGGCAATGGCGGCCACTCATGAGGTGTATCCCGAGCATCATTCCCAGGTTTTTTCGCCCAACAAAGAGCCGGTGGCGCGAATTCAATCCGGCGATACCGTGATCACGCGCACATGGGATTCCGGCGGGGGCGATTGGAAGGGGGTGGCCCACATCCATCACCCTTACAGATACCCGGAGACTGGGAATCCGTTGATGGGCCCGTTCTATATCGAAGGGGCGGATTACGGGGATTCGATCGAGGTGCATCTGGACAAAGTGCGGCTGAACCGGAACTATGGGTATACGGGATACCGGTTGAGTCCCGGAGTGCTGGATCCGGGGACGATCGAGGGGTTGTACAAGAACTACTACAAGATGGATGCGCTGCGGCCGGGGACGGCGAGCCTCATCCCCTGGGACCTGGATTTGAAACGCGGCATGGCGCGTCCGCGGCTGCTCGAGGGGAAGGGGTTCGAGGTGCCGGTGCGGCCGATGCTCGGTTGCATTGGGGTGGCTCCGCCGATGGACATCGTGCAGACTTCGGGACCGGCGGGTGTTTACGGCGGAAACATGGACTACAACGAGATGGTGGAGGGGGCCACGGTGTACTTCCCGGTGTTTCACAAGGGAGCGTACTTCTACGTGGGCGACGGGCACGCGCTGCAAGGCGACGGCGAGGGGTTGGGGAGCGGGGTGGAGACGTCGATGGATGTGCAGTTCACGGTGAAGGTGCACAAGGGGAAGCGGCTGTCGATTCCGCGGCTGGAGAATGATGAATACATCATTTCGATCGCGTCGCAGCCGGAGTTTTCCTCGAGCATGGATGCGGGGGTGCGGACGGCGAATTCGGACATGCTGCGCTGGCTTCAGAACGACTATGGCCTGACGGCTCCGGAGGCGCACCTGCTGATGGGGGCCGTGGTGAAGCACCAGATTGTGACATACTTCGGGACGGTGACGGCGATGATCCCGAAGAAGTACTTGCCGAAGCGGTAAAGGGCTGCTCCGGTCACGAATACCGGAGCAGCAGGTCCGCCATGCGGCGCGCGTCTTCGATGGGAATCTGGCCGGGCGCCGACGCTTCTTTCCCAACCGCGAACGCCATGTCCGAGCCATAGAGGAAGCCGGCCACCCGGGTAATGCTGCCGAGCGCGCCCATGGACATGATGGCGAGCGGCAACCGCGGGAACCGTTTTCTCGAAGCGAGGATCAATTGGAACACGCGCATCACGTCATCCGCGCATTGCGGCATGACGGCGATTTTGGCGATATCCGCGCCGCGTGCTTCCATCGCGGCGACCTTCGCGAGCAGTTCGTCAGTGGGAGGCGTCTTCTCGAAGTCGTGCATGGCCAGAATCACTCTCGCGCCGCACTCCCGGGCTGTCTGCATCAAGGGATCGAGAAAGGCAGGTTCACTCGCAAGCTCGAGGTCCACAATGTCGGCGCAGCGCGAGCGCAGCACGGCCTCGATGAGGCGCCGGCGAACCGGTTGCGGCATCTCTTGTGCGCCGCCTTCCGCCTTCCAGCGCAATGTGAAGATGATCGGCTCCTCCGGCAGCGCTTCGCGCAGCAGGCGCGCGGCGGCGGCAATCGCGTCGCACGTCTGGTCCTTGTAGAAATCGGCGCGCCATTCGACCAGGTCCGGCCGCAGGCCGCGGGCAATTCCCGCCTGCACGGCCAGTTCAGCGGCATCGCCGGCCACGATGGGGATGCAAAACAGCGGTTTCCCTCCGCCGTACTCGATGCCGCGAATGAGGAGGGGAGATTCGACACATGGCTTCATGGTTCTATTGTCGGGCCTCGGGCGTACAGGAGACCTCGGGCGTACAGGAGAATGGGTAGATGACGAAAGTGGCAAGCAGGCCTGCGCGCATCGTGGTGGCGGGCGCGGGTCTAATTGGGCAGGCACACATCGAACGTATCCTGCGCGAGCCGGAAGCCCGCCTGGCGGGCATCGTGGATATCGATGAGAAGTGCGCGGCGCAGGCCTCCGCGCTCGGCGTTCCCTACGACACCAGTATTGAAACCATGATGGGGAACGCCCGGCCGGACGGCATCGTGATCGCAGTGCCCAACCAGGCGCATTTTGCGGCCGGGATGGCGGCCGTCGACGCCGGCATTGCGATGCTGATGGAAAAGCCGGTCTGCGAGACCGTGGAGCAATCGATGGAGTTGGCGGAGGCAGCCGAACGGGCGGGCGTGCCGGTCCTGGTGGGCCATCATCGGCGCCACAGCCCGATCATCCGGCGCGCCAAAGAGATCCTCGCTTCCGGCGGTCTTGGCAGGATCATCGCTGTGAATGCGCTCTGCTGGTTGCTCAAGCCCCCCGCCTATTTTCAGGGCCAAAATTCGTGGCGCCGCGAGCCCGGCGGCGGCCCTGTGATGATCAACTTGATCCACACCATCGACGACTTGCGCAACCTCTGCGGCGACATCGCCACCGTTCAGGCCATGACGTCCCGCCAGGCGCGCGGTTTTTCGGTGGAAGATACGGCCGGCGTCATCCTCGGTTTCCGCAACGGCGCCATCGGCACGCTGGCCCTTTCGGACGCCGCCGCCGGTCCCTGGAGTTGGGAACTCACCGCGGGCGAAAATCGCGCCTATCCGCGAACGGCCGAGTCCTGCTATTACATTGCGGGCGCGGAAGGGGCGCTCTCCATTCCCGCCTCGAAATCTGGCATCACGGTAGGGACGGCCATTGGTGGACGCCGATCCATGCCGAGCGCGGCAGCGTGCCCGAGCAGGATGCGAATAGCCTCGAATCAAGCCACGATCCGCTCGCGAACCAGATGCGCCACTTCTGCGACGTCGCGCGGGGGAAGGCGCAGCCGCTGCTTGATGCTCGAGGCGGCGCGCGAACGCTGCAAGCGACGCTGGCGATCCACGAGGCGGCCCGTAGCGGGGAGGTGGTACGGCTCCCTTGAATGGGGCGGGACTGGCACGTACAGTTTGCTGTACGGTGAGATGTATGAAGAAGACTCTGAATATCGATGAGAAGATACTCCGGGAGGCTAAGGAGGTGAGCGGTGCGTCCACGGACACAGAGACCGTCCGGCTAGGCTTGGAGGCGTTGATCCGGCACTCCGCGTATCAGAGGCTTCGCCGGTTGAGGGGTAGCGAGAGGAATGCGGCGGACGTTCCGAGAAGGAGGGGAGCGTCCAGCCAAGAGAGAACGCTGGCCTGATGGTGCTCGTCGACACCTCTGTATGGATTCGGTTTCTCGCCAACCGGGCGCCGTATGCAGAGCAATTGGATCGCTTATTGGATCGGGACGAAGCGGCGGGACACGAGCTGATCTACGGCGATGTACTGATCGCGGACCCTGGAGGACGAGGGGGATTGCTGAGGTTTTACGGTCTGATGCAGCGGGCGCCCGCCGTTCCTCATGCGGACGTCGTTGGGTTCGTGCGGGCGCACCGGCTTCACGGGCGGGGGATCGGCTGGATTGATGCGCACTTGCCGGCCTCGGCGCTGGTCGCCAGCGCACCATTGTGGACAGCCGACGAGCGTCTGGCCAGGCTGGCGGGCGAACTCGGGGTGGAGTACCAGCCGGGCGCCAATTGAGCGAAGGCTTGGAGCGCTATCGCGCGCCTGCGGCGCTTGGCGAGAGCGGAGACAGGACTCCGGAATACCTTAACCGGAATGATCGCGTTGGGACGAATCGGCCGCGGCAGCCCGTAAACCTTCCGATCAAATGGTTCAGCCACGGAAAGTATTCTTCTTGATTTCCGTCGCAAGGCTACTGCAATCCTCATCATGAAAAATCTCTTCGATGCGCAGACCGAAGAGCCGGGCGGCCCGGAAGGCGAGCGGAAGGCTCGGGTCGAACTTGTCCGTCTCGATGGCATTGATGGTCTGCCGGGACACATCGAGGGCGTCGGCCAATTGGGCCTGCGTCCAGTTGCGCTCGGCTCGCAGCACCTTGAGCCGATTCTTCATCGGTACCGCCACGTGCCGTACAGAAAGGTCACGCAAAACGTCAGCGTCATGAGTATCAACAGGTATGCGGCGTCCGCCTTGAACGGGATCACGTGGTAGGAGCCCATCACCGAATACGGGACGCCGGCGATCATGGTAACGCCTACCGTAATCGCCAGGGCGTTGAGATAGACCTTCCGCTGGAGTTCATCCAGCTCCGCGACGTACTTTTTGTTGGCCAGGATCACGCCGACGCCCACCGCAAGGTCCAGACCGACCGCCAGCAGGGTGAACACCAAGGCCCTATCCCAAAAAAATTTCGGCCCGAATGCCATCAGTGCCGTGGCCGCCACCCATGCGCCGTTCCAGCGGGCGAGCCGCCGCGCGCTCGTCCGGATTCGCGACCGATAGCCGTTCTCCGGTAGATTTAGATTCATAATGTATGCCTCGTCGTCTTTGTGCAAAGTATAGTTGACATTAGATGTATAGCTCCGGCCTCGGGGTGTGTCAAATAATCTTTACAAAAAGACTGATATTATTGACACGAACGGGCCGGCCGAATCTAACGTCAGGCCTTGTGACCTGGCGGACCTGAACGCCATGGCAGGTAGACAGCGCGGGAAGCCCTGCGTTGCTCCTCCATGCCATGTATCCTCGGATGGGGGTGCTATGTGGTGGGCGTACAGCCTTTGTACACTGGCCCATTTGGCAGGGCCGCTGCCGCAACCTCGTCCGGACCGAAACCCGGCGTTCCCAAGCACGTGAAAGACCGGGAAGCCGTTGCGGGTGCTTAACGGCGTTCGGGCCGCGATGCCCCGCCGCACCAGGTCCGGCAAAGCCGCACCGACGGACACGCCCTTGGCAACGGAGAGAGCTCTGGCCGCATTCAGAACATCATCTTCAATGTCCAGAGTCGTTCGCATTATGATTCTATGAAGATAAACGAGCGTCGGAATCGGTTGGATGCAGCGGGCGACCGGCGACCACTGGGGACGACTTCGAGAGTTACGATGTCATCATGTAATCAACATGCGCTATACTGATTACAGATGATCCGAACGCAGATCCAGCTCACCGAAAATCAAGCCGCTCGCCTTCGGGCCATTGCGATGGAGCGTCATCAACCGGTCGCTGAACTGATTCGCATCAGCATTGATTCATTCCTGGAGAACGAAGCGGTTCACGGCCGTGAGAGCAAGCGCGCGCGCGCCAAGAGCGCCGCCGGGCGGTTTGCTTCTCCGCCCGCCGTCGTCAGCGACGAGCATGATAGATATCTCGCCGAAGCGTTCGGCCGGCAATGACCTTTATCGACACATCGGCGGTCTACGCCATTCTCGACCGCAACGACGCCAATCATGAAGCAGCGAAATCGTGCTGGTTTGCCCTCCTCGATTCCGGCGATTTGCTCTTCACCACGAACTACGTTGTGGTGGAGAGTTGCGTGCTGGCACAAAGCCGGTTGGGGTTGGCCGCTGTTCGCGCCATCCATGAGGAACTCCTACCTGTGATGGAGGTGGTTTGGGTGGATGAAGCAACTCACTCGCTTGCGATGGCCGCGCTCCTGGCAGCGCAGCGCCGAAGACTCAGTTTGGTGGACTGTGTGAGCTTTGCCGCCATGCGGCGGCGCGGCTTGCAATCGGCATTTGCCTTCGATCAGCATTTCATCGAGGAGGGGTTTGAATTCCCGATAGAAATGAAATAGCCGATGTGGTGATGCCGGCGGGCGCGGCCCGATCGGAGAGAGCCGCAATCAGAGACCGCCTGCGCACCTTACACTCATCGTCAGCCACGCCAATCACACCACACGTTATGGCATTCTTGAAAACGAAGAAACGAATCAGTTCCGGTGAGGCTGGCCGGGCCGCGCACCAGGAGGTCTATCGTGCAAACAACCATTTTTCTTGCGGGTGCTTCCGGGGCCATCGGCCGGCGGCTTGCTCCGCTTCTCGTGGCGGGTGGATGGCGGGTCGTAGGTACCACCCGGTCGGCTGAGAAGGCGCCCATGTTGCTTGAACTGGGCGTCCACCCCGTGGTCGTCGACGTTTTCGACGGTGACGTCCTCCGCGACATCGTGGTGGAGGTGAGGCCGGAGATCGTCATTCATCAGTTGACGGATCTGCCGCTTGGGCTCCCCGCCGATAAAATGACAGACGCAGTCAAACGAAATGCGCGTCTTCGGGTCGAGGGTACGCGCAATCTCGTTTCCGCGGCCCTTGCCGCCGGCGCGAAACGGATGATCGCCCAGAGCATCGCCCTGGTCTACGCCGAAGGTCCGCTGCCGCACTCCGAGGGTGATCCGCTTCTCCCTGAATCGGACCCCGTTTGGGGTGGGACCGTGCAAGGTGTGGTCAGCCTCGAACGCCAAGTACTCCATGCTGCTCTCGAAGGCATCGTCCTCCGGTACGGTCTGCTTTATGGCCCGGGAACCGGTTTCGACCTTCCCGCCGCGCCAGGCGCCGTACATGTCGATGCGGCTGCGAAGGCCGCCGAACTCGCATTGTCCCGGGGCGGGCGAGGAATCTATAACATCGCCGAAACGGATGGTGTAGTCGCGTCTGACAGGGCTGTACGGACATTCGGGTGGGATGCAAGTTGGAGAGCGTCGAACTGACAGGAGAGCAGCAGCATTGCCGGGTAGGCGGCTCCTTGTTCGAGTGGCCGGCGCCTCTCCCACCCTCAGAGCCATCCAGGGAAGTGAACATGGCAAAGGCCAGATGGATGGATGTCAGGGGCAGCATGCCCGGAAGGCACGAACCATACCTCTGAGGCGGGCTACCCGGCGGCGGAGGGAGTGTCAGTTCTGTGAAGGCCTGACGAATCCTTCATGTAGAGGCTCTATCAGGCGGGCAAACTCGATCAGGCGCCGCTCCGAGTTCAACGGGCCCACCACCTGTAAGGCAACCGGAAGCCCATCGCGATCGAGACCCATGGGAATGGTCAACGCCGGATGACCAGTTGCGTTGAAGCACATTGGGTAATAGAAATAGTCCCAGTAGTTGATTCGCTGGCCATCGAGCGGAATCGCATCATGGTTCGGATTGTGCGCAATTGCCGGTCCGGGTGTCACGGGCAGGATGAGAAGGTCGTACCTGCCAAGAGCCACGACACCGATCAAGAGACCGGTCCACTTGAGGATGCGCTTTGCCACCTTCGCCATAGGTCCTCCGGATTGCTTCGCTCCAGGCGATCATTGTTGCGTGTTCACACGATTGTACACGAGCAATCGGGCGTTCTCTAACCACAGCCCGAGGACCACAGCCCGAAGATCCGTGACGAGTTCGACATCAGCAGCCTCATCACGTGCGGACACTGCGGATGCGCGATCGCCGGCGAGTTGAAGAAGCAGCAGTACGTCTGCTATCACCGCTCATGGGAGCGATCGTCACCGCGTTGCGCGAAAGCCGCCGCGACGAGAAGGCCTTCCAACCGCATCCACATCGAGGAAGGCGTCCAACTCCCGCGGGTGGCGGACCGCGTCCTCGGGTTGTTCGAGAGGCAGGAGCCGGCGGAAAAACGACGCCTCCTCAATTTTCTACTAAATGCCAAGTGCGCAACCCTGGACAGGGCTCGAACTCATGGGCTACTTCTACAAGACCCCGCGCGTCTGTGCGTAAGATGGAGAGAGGGTACAGAATTGAGCAAGCGTGAACTCATCACACAGGAACTCGGCCGATTGCCGGAAGCGGATCTGGACCGCCTGCTTGCTTTTCTTCGGGCTCTTTCGGAAGAGCATGCGGAAGGGTCTGTTCCCGTATTGACTGCAATCGGTTGTTCACCGCGGGCTCAAGCATTGTTATCTGCAAGGCAGGCCAAGTGAGTGGGACGAAGCTGAAAGAGACGCGGGGCCGGCTCATTGCCATACTGAGTTGACGCGATTCCGATTCGGTGTAGTTGTCCATTTGCAGCTTGGCTCCCCACGCAGGGTTCGAGCCAACCGCGGGCAGGGACCTCTTGCGTCAGGCGGCCACCGCGGCCCCCGGCATGGAAGCATTGATCCGCAGGAAGTTTTATGATGGTTTGAAGGAAAAACCGACTATGAAAGCCCGGAGCCTGTTGTGTCTCCTGATGTCTCTTGTCCTGCTCGTGGTGTCCTGTTCGCGGGATCCCGAGAAGGTGAAGAGAGCCTACGTCGAGCGGGGGAACGAATACTTCAAGAACGGGAAGTATAAGGAAGCCTCCATCATGTACCGCAGCGCGCTCAAGAAAGATATGCGCTACGGTGAGGCCTACTACCGTCTCGGCCTGGCCGAATTGAAACTGGGGCGCATCGGAGACGCCGTGCGCAGCCTGCGCCGCGGCCTCGAACTCCAGCCGGACAATCTCGACGCCGCCACGCAGCTTGCCGATATCTACCTGCTGGTATTTCTCAAGGATTCGAAGAACGCCGGGGAATACCGCAAGGAACTGGAGAACATCGGCACGAGGGCTCTCCAGAAGGATCCGAAGTCGTTCCTGGGATTGCGCATCAAGGGTTACCTCGCTGTTTCCGACAAAGATATTCCGCAAGCTCTGAAGTACTTCCAGGCCGCGCACGAGGTGCGGCCGTTCGCCAAGGAGATCATCCTTCCGCTGGTGGAATCGCTTGCCGGCAGCAACCGTTTTCCCGAAGCCGAAAAGCTTGCCTTCGAGATGATGCAAAAGGATAAGACCTTCCCCAACATCTACGATTGGCTCTATATCCGCTATATCGGGCTCAATCGCACGGAGGATGCCGAGAAGGTCTACCTTGCCAAGGTCAACAACAATCCGGCGCAGTCATTCTATGTTCTTCAACTCGCGGGCCATTACTTCCTGATGAGGAATCGTCCGGATATGGAGAAGGCCCTTCAGAGGATCACCTCGAATCCGAAGGACTTTCCCCTTGGGCACGCGCAGGTGGGCGATTTCTACTACCGCATCCACGATATCGACTCCGCGGTCAAGATGTACGAGGAAGGGCTTCGCCTGGCATCGGCGGCCGACCAGAAGGCGATGTATCAGAAGCGCCTGGTGGAAACCATGGTCGCGAGGGGGCGGAAGCAGGAAGCGCTCGATCTCATCTCGCAGGTGCTGAAGTCGAATCCCAAGGACTATGAGGCGGTCGCGATGCGCGCCTCGCTGTGGCTTCAGGACGGCTCCAAGGACAAGGTGCAGACCGCGATATCCGAGCTGAATTCCGTCATTGTGCGCAACCCGGAGAATTTCGTGCTGCGGTATAACCTCGGCCGGGCCTACGTCGCCAAGGGAGACATCGAACAGGCTCGGATTCAGTTCCAGGAAGCCATCAAGTACCGCGCCGACTACACGCCCGCGCGTCTTGCCCTGGCCCAACTCAGCCTCGCCAAGAACGAGTTCACCAAGGCCCTCCAGGCGGCGGAGGACATCCTCGCCTATGATCCGAACAACATCACCGCCCTCATGGTGCGAACCAGTTCCCGCATGGGACTGGGGGATCTTCCCACCGCGCGCATGGAACTGACCCGGGTGCTCTCCGCCAATGGGAACTACCCCGACGCTCTGTTCCAGATGGGGGTTCTCAACTTCCAGGAAAAGAAATATGAGGAAGCGCAGGAGAACTTTCTGCGGCTGCAGAAGGTGGCGCCCAATGATCCGCGCGGCCTTGTGGGGCGCGTCGAAACGCTGGCGGGAATCAAGGAGTTCGATAAGGCGATTCAACTGCTCCAGGACGACCTGAAACAGAATCCGAACCGTTCCTTCTACCGTTTGGCGCTTGCCAATGTGGCTGTGCGCGGGCAGAAGTATGATCTGGCCATCGAGGAATACCGCAAGCTGCTCGAGAAGAGTCCCAGGAGCTTCGATGTTCAGATCCGACTTGCGGAAGCCTGCCGGCTCAAGGGTGACATTGCCGCCGCGGAGCGCGAGTTCGTGAAGGCCAAGGATCTCAATTCGAATGACGCGGTCGCCTATATCCGCCTCGCGCTCATTTACGAATCGGAAGGCAAACGCCAGCAGGCGCGGCCGCTCTACGAGCAGATTCTCAAGATTGAACCCGACAATCCGATCGCCCTCAACAACCTGGCGTTCATCTTTGCCGAGTCCGGCGGGGATCTGGACCAGGCGTTGACCATGGCGCAAAAGGCCAAGGCGAAGGTGCCCAATGAACCGAGCATCTCCGACACGCTTGGTTGGATCTACACCAAGAAGAACCTGAGCGACCCTGCCATCAAGATCTTCCGCGAGTTGGTGGAAAAGGACGCGAAGAATCCGCTGTTCCGCTACCATCTCGCCGTTGCCCTGGCTCAGAAGGGGGACAAGCCATCGGCCAGGAGGGAGTGCGAAACCGCGCTCAAGAACAACCCGAGCCAGGAAGACCTGGCGAAAATCAAGGAACTGATGGCGCGAATCTGATTCCGGATACCCTGATTCCCGATGTCCGGCAATTCGCTGCCCTACGTTCTCCCGTTCCTCACGTTTCTGGTCCTTCTCGCCCTCGACGGCAGGATGGGTCTTTCGCCTGTTGTGGATTACGCGCTCCGCGTGGCGCTGCTTTCCGCCGTGCTGTGGTTCGGGTCGCGCAAGGTCATTGACCTGCGGGTGCGGCATTGGGCCGGCTCCCTGGCTTTGGGGTTGCTTACGTTCGCCGTATGGATCGCTCCGGATCTGATTGCTCCAGGGTGGCGGCAAACGGTGCTGTTTCACAATTTCCTGATCGGCTCGGCTCCGGCTCCGGCGGGCGGATACGCCGGCCTGTCCGCCGCCGCTTTATCGTTTCGCGCTGTGCGGGCGGTGGCGCTGGTGCCCATCATCGAAGAATTGTTCTGGCGCGCCTGGCTGATGCGCTGGCTCATCAAACCGGACTTCCTCTCCGTTCCCCTCGGCGCTTTCACCGTGCAGTCCTTCTGGATGACGGCCATACTGTTTGCCGCCGAACATGGAACGTATTGGGATGTCGGGCTGGCGGCCGGGATTCTCTACAACTGGTGGATGGTTCGCACCAAGAGCCTCGGCGACTGCATTTGCGTTCACGCCGTCACCAACGCCGCCCTGTCGGCTTACGTGCTGCTTTCGGGCAACTGGCAGTACTGGTAGGCGTCCGCCATGCGAAAATGATAGGGAATGCTCGAAACTATCCGTTCCGGCGCCAATGCCGCACGCGCCAGAGTTGTGTTGTTTGATTTTGACGGGACCCTCTCCACCATCCGTTCCGGCTGGGTGGAAGTGATGGTTCCCATGATGGTAGAGATCCTCGCTGGATTGAAAACCGGAGAATCGGAGGCGGAACTCACGGAAACCGTGCGTGAGTACGTCGGCCGTCTCACGGGAAAAGACACCATCTACCAGATGATCGAACTGGCTGACCAGGTGTCGCGGCGCGGGGGCAAGGCAGAGGATCCCCTTGTCTACAAACACCGCTATCTGGACCTGCTGTGGGTGAGGATTCGCGGCCGCGTGGAATCGCTTCGCAAAGGCGAAGCTGCTCCGGATCAGTACATGGTGCCGGGCGCGCGGGCGCTGCTCGATTCGCTCAAGGAGCGCGGGCTGAAGATGTATCTTGCCAGCGGCACGGATGATTCCGCCATGAAGGAAGAGGCCCGGCTGCTCGAGATCGACCGCTACTTCGACGGCGGCTGCCATGGAGCCCTGGACGACTACAAGTCTTTTTCGAAGGCCATCCTGATCCGGCGCATCATCGATGCGGCCGAGGCTCGAGGCGAAGAGTTTCTCGGTTTCGGCGACGGCTTCGTGGAGATCGAGAACGTAAAGCAGGTGGGCGGATTGGCTGTCGGCGTTGCCACCGCGGAGCCCGAATGTCTGCGCGTGGATGAATGGAAGCGCGGACGCCTGGTCAAGGTGGGCGCGGATTACATCATCCCCAACTACCTGCGCCTTGCCGAACTGAACGCCACGCTCTTTCCCAACTGATGCCGTCCCGATACACTCGATTCGACCGCTCCCGGCTGAGCGTGCTCCCTCTTTCCGAGCGCGCCAATGACCTGCCGCTTGGCCGCTGGCTTTCGCTCGAGGACCCCGTGCCGCCCTTCGAGCATCCGGATCTTGCCGCGGTGGCCGCGCGGCTTTCCGCCGCCGCTACCGCCGGAGCGGCGCGCGTCCTGATGATGGGCGCGCACGTGCTTCGCGCCGGCGTCAACCGCCACATCATCGACCTGCTCGAGCGCGGAGTGCTCGATCATATTGCGATGAACGGCGCCGGCCTCATTCACGACTACGAACTGGCGCGCATCGGCGCAACCACGGAAAGCGTCGCCCGCTACATCCGCAGCGGGCAGTTCGGACTGTGGCGCGAAACCGGGGAATTGAATGACTGGATCAAGGCTGCTGACGAAGAGGAACTGGGCCTGGGGGAAGGGATCGGCAAGCGGCTCCTCGAGAGCGGGTTTGCTCACCGGGACCTGAGTGTACTCGCCGCCGCCTACCGTTGCGGCGTTCCCGTCACCTCCCATGTCGGCATCGGCTACGACATCCTGCACGAACACCCCAACTGCGACGGAGCGGCGCTGGGCGCGGCGAGCTACCGCGATTTCCTCATCTTCGCCGCCGCGATGGAGCGCATGGAGAATGGAGTTCTGCTCAGTTT
This sequence comes from Bryobacterales bacterium, assembly GCA_020847975.1. Classification (GTDB taxonomy): domain Bacteria; phylum Acidobacteriota; class Terriglobia; order Bryobacterales; family Bryobacteraceae; genus CADEFT01. The sequence continues at coordinate 66,914 of JADLBD010000144.1, forward strand.
CGGCTCCGCCATCATGGCGCCCGAGGTCTACCTGAAGGCGCTTGCCATGGCTCGTAACGTGGCGCATCAGCAGGGGCGGGCGATCCGCAATTTCACGACGGCCGTCTTTGATATGGTTCCCATCCGCGGCGATATCCACCGCGAACTCGACAAGACGGACCCCGGTTACTACTTCCGCCCGCACAAGACGATCCTGGTGCGCACCGTGGCCGATGGCGGGCAGAGTTTCTATTTCTGCGGCGATCACCGCGCCACCTTCCCCGCGCTGCGGAAGGCGGTTCTGGAGGCGTAGGCGATGCCGTTCCCTTTCGAAGAGATCGTGGCGGGTTTCCGCACGCAGCGGGCGCTGGTGGTGGGCGATATCTGCCTCGACCGGTGGTGCGCCTATGACCCGGAGGCCGGCGAACCTTCCCGCGAAACGGGCATTCCGCGAACGGCGGTGGTCGCTTCTCAACTCACGCCCGGGGCCGGAGGAACCATCGCCAACAACCTGGCGGCGCTCGAAATCGGCCAGGTCGCGGTGCTCGGCGTCCTCGGGGAGGACGGGCACGGCTGGGAACTGCGCCGGGCGCTCGCCGGGCGGGGCATCGATCACCAACTCTGTGTCACGCACCCCGGAGTTTGCACCTTCACCTACACGAAGCTGCTCAACCGCAAGACCGGAGAAGAGGACCTGCCGCGGGTGGACTTCATCAACTCGACTCCGCTGCCTCCCGAGGCCGAACAGGAACTGGCGAACCGGCTCCGCCGGAATGCGGCGGAGTTCGACGTGATCCTCGTCTCCGACCAGGCGGAGACCAACGCCGGCGGCGTCGTAACCGCTGCCGTCCGCGAGTGTCTCGCCTCTCTCGCCCATGAATTTCCGGAGAAAGTCATCTGGGTGGATTCTCGCCTCCGGCCGGAACTGTTCCGGAACGTGATTGTGAAGCCGAACCAGGACGAAGCGGAGGCCGCCTGCGCGCGGGCGCTCGGGAAGGCCGATTTCGCGGCGCTGCGGGCGCTGACGGAGTCGCCGCTTCTGGTGGTGACGCATGGAGGGCGCGGCGTCCTGCTGGTGCGGGAGGGCGCGGAACCCATGATGGTCCCCACGGATCCCGTGGCGCATCCCGTCGATATCTGCGGCGCGGGCGACAGCTTTTCCGCGGGTGCCTCCATCGCTTTGTCCATCACCCGGGATCCGGTGGCGGCGGCCCGGTTCGGCAACCTCGTCGCTTCCGTTACCATCATGAAGAAGGGCACGGGAACGGCGTCTCCACAGGAACTCCGGGCTCAACTCGGCAGGCACTCACTCGCATGAATACGCTCGTCATCGATGTCGGAGGCACCAAGTTCACGGTTGCCGTCTTCAAGGATCAGCGCATTATCCTGCGCGACACGCGGACGACGGACCGGGAGGGCGGCCGCGACTGGATGCTGGGTCAGATCGCGCAAATGGCGCATCACTGGGCGAAGCACGTGCCGCTCCACCGCTGCGGCATCGGCTTCGGCGGCCCGGTGGATTACCCTTCGCAGCGCGTCACTCTGTCCACGCATGTCGGCGGGTGGCAGGATTTCGATTTTCCCGCCTGGGTCCGGGAGAATCTGCAAATTCCCGCGGTGATGGACAATGACGCGAACGTGGGCGCGCTCGGCGAGGCGGTATTCGGCGCGGGATACGATTGTGATCCGGTGTTCTACATGACCCTCTCGACGGGCATCGGAGGAGGAATCATTCAGGGTCAGCGTGTGTGGCGCGGCGCCGATTCCTATGCCGGCGAGATCGGCCACCTCACCGTGCGTCCCGATGGTCCCGAATGCCTGTGCGGCGCCAGGGGCTGCCTGGAGCGGATGTGCTGCGGCTTGTGGCTCGAGCGGGACTACGGCAAGCCCGCCTATGAACTGCTCGAAGAGGTGGCATTTGCCGATCGCTACGTGGTGGATTTGGCGCTCGGCCTGAAATCGTGCATCATGTTGCTCAATCCGGCTCGGATTGTCATCGGCGGCGGCATTGCCAAGGCGGGGAACCGTCTGTTCGAGCCGTTGCGGCGCGAACTGCGGAAACAGATTACGGCCTGGTCGCGGGCGCGCATCGACGTCGTTCCGGCGGCGTTGGGAGATGACTCGATCCTCTACGGTGCGCTCGCGCTGGCCAATGAATTGGAAAGGAAGGAAATGTGAATTTCGCCCAAATGTACAAAGAGGATTGCGTGAAAGCAATCGAGGCGATTGATTTGGAGAAGGTGGGAGCAGCGATCGAAATGTTCCGGGAGGCGCGCGAGAACAATCGGCACATTTTTGTTTGCGGCAATGGCGGAAGCGCTTCGACGGCTTCGCATTTTGTGTGCGACATGGTGAAGGGGGCGAGCTTCAATCGAGGGACGCGATTCCGGATCATGGCGCTGACGGATTCGCTGCCGACGATCACGGCGTATTCGAACGATGTGTCGTACGACGCGATTTTTGTGGAGCAGCTTAAGAACTTCGCCAAGCCGGACGATGTAGTAATGGGGATCAGTGGTTCCGGAAATTCGCCAAACGTTCTTCGCGCCGTCGAATATGCGAACTCCATCGGCTGCAAGACCGTAGCGCTCACCGGACGTGACGGCGGAAAACTGGGGCCGCTGGCTCATTTGAACATACATGTGGGCAATCCGCACATGGGGCGCATTGAAGACGCGCACATGATCATTTGCCACATGATCTGCTACTTCTTCATGGATACGGAGAAGTAGGGCCGCCGCGCTCCCATCCCGGCGCGGTGGAAGGGGGAGCGCGTGCAGAACGAAAGTCCGGAAGAGGCCTTGCGGCGCAGGCTGAAGGAGATTCTGTCGCGTCCGGACCTCCCCGCCTTCTCGCAAAACATCCAGCAGATTCTTCGATACGCCGGCAACGAAGACACTTCCGTCCGCAACGTCACCAACATCGTGCTGCGGGAGTACAGCATTTCCCTGAAATTGCTGCGCGCGGCGAATTCGCCGCTGTACAACCGGTCCGGAAAACCTATCTTGAGCGTGTCCCATGCGGCTTCGCTGCTGGGTCTGCATGCCATCCGCGATCTGGCGGCGGGCACGATGTTCTTCGAGCACTTCCGCAACCGCTCGCCGGGCCTGCGGCAGTTGATGTTCCTGTCGCTGTTGACCGCCAACCACGCCCGCGAGGCGGCGTCTTTGCTGGGATACCCGCACATCGAGGAAGCCTACCTCTGCGGCATGTTCCGCAATTTGGGGGAAGTGCTGGTGGCGAGCTACCTGGATGAGGATTACAACCGGATTCTCACCGAGCGCAAGCAGCCGAAGTATTCCGAGAAACATGCGGTGAAGAAGGTGCTACGGTTCACCTACGAGGATCTGGGGCGGGCGATGGTGGAACATTGGGGGCTGCCGGAAGCAGTGAAGGAGACTCTGCGTGAATGTTTCGTGGGAACGGCGCGGCTGCGGCCGCATCAGGGCGAATTCCTGCCCGCGGTGGTGGGCTTGAGCCACCGCCTGACCGATCTCGTCTACCGCCAGGACGCTTCCTCGCAGGCGGCGCAGCTCGAGATGCTTCGCGACGCCTTTCACCGGACCCTTGGCGTGACAACGGAACAATTGGAGAGCATCCTCGAATCGGCGGTGAAGGAAACGCAGGAGACGTCACGTTACCTCAGCATCCCTTTCGACACGCTGCGGCTCAAGCAGCAGTTGGAGAAGGCGCTGGTTCTCCCCCAGCCGGCAGCGGGGCCGGAGGAGGAATTTCTATCCTCCCTTTCGCGGCAGGTCGAATCGGGCGAGTACGAATTGCAGGATGTGCTGCTGTCCGTGCTCGAGAAGGTCACCAAGGAGTGCGCCCTCGACCGGGCGCTGTTCTGCCTGGTGGACCCGGCGTCGAATTCCATCCATGGCCGTGTCGGATTCGGGGCGGAGGCGGAAACGCTCCTGCAGTCGTTTCACTTTCCCCTGTCCTTGCGGGGAGGGCCGATCGCGCTGGCGATTCTGCGCAAGCATGACTTGTTTCAGTTCGGCGAGAAGAACTCGCTGTTTGACCGGACGGCCTTTCTGCAAAAGCTCGGCTCGGCGAGTTTCCTGCTCTGTCCGGTGATTGTGGACGGCATGGTGATTGGATGCCTCTACGGAGATCGGAAGGAAAATGCTCCGCTCGAGCGGCAGACGCAACTCCATGTGGCGAAACTGCGCGATCTGGCGGGGGAGGCGATCAAGCGCAGGCGCGCGTGGCGGGAAGTTGGCGAAGACTTTCGTTAGGCAATTCCATCGCCGCGCGCCTCGGCGAGGACGGACGCGGCCATCAGATAGGTGTTGGCGTGCGCCCGGGCCGTGTTCTCGAGAGGATCGGAATATCCGCCGCCGAGCGTGATCAGGACGGGAACGCCGGATTGGCGGCATGCGGTGAAGACTTGCCGGTCGCGCTCCTGAAGGCCTTCCAGGCTCAGCGAAAGGCGGCCGAGGGTGTCGGTGGCCAGGCTGTCCACTCCCGATTGATAGATCACCAGGCCGGGAGCGAACTCGAAGACTCGCGGCAGCACGGATTCGAGATGACGCAGGTACTCTTCGTCGCGGGCGCCGTCGGGCAGGTCAATGTCGATACGGCTTTGCTGTTTGCGAAAGGGGAAGTTGTTGCGCCCGTGCATGGAAAGGGTGAGAACATCCGGGTCATTCTGAAAAATGAGGGCGGTTCCATCACCCTGGTGGACATCCACGTCGATGACGGTCGCGCGGCGGATGCGGTCCTGGGAACGGAGATAGCGGATGACGACGGCAATGTCGTTGAAGACGCAAAAGCCCGAACCTTCGGCATGGAAGGCGTGATGCGTGCCGCCGGCGAGATTGCCGCCCCACCCGGATTCCATGGCATCTTCGGCGGCCTCGAGAGATCCGCCGACGCTGGCCAGTGTGCGGCGCACCAGGCCCTCTGACCACGGGAAGCCGATGCGCCGGACAATGGCGCGGTCAAGCGTGCCGGCAAGAAAGCGCTGGACGTAGTCCGGATGATGCGCCAGTTCGATCACCGGCGGAGAGGCGAAGGGCGCCTCGACGAAATCAAAGACACCGGCGGCGCGGAGATGCTCGCGCACCATGGCGTACTTGTGCATGGGGAACTTATGCCCCACGGGCAGAGGAATGGCGAAGTGATCGCAGTAGTAGAGGCGCGGACGGCGGTTCAACGCTTCGTCAGGTCGCGTATCCAGATATCCTTGAACACCATGTTGCCCTGGCCGCCGGCGTGCAACTGGAGGGCGATGCCGCCGTCAAAGGACTTGGGGGAGGGGTCAGTGAAGTCGACCATGGGGACGCTGTTGAGGCGGGAGACGTAGTGGTTGCCCTCCACTTTGAGCAGATATTCGTTCCATTCGCCATGGCGGACGACCAACTCGTTTTCGGGGCTGGGCCAGACAATCCACTGCCGGCCGTCGCCGTAGATGCCTCCCGTGTGCTGGCCGATGCGGCAGTCGATTTCAAACTGCAAGCCCTGCGAGACATCCGGGGTGCCGGGCTTGAAATCCGTGTGGAAGAACACGCCGCTGTTTCCGTCGCCTTCGCACTTGAAGCGCAGGGCAAGCTGGAAATCCTTGTACTTCTTTTCGGTCATCAGGTAGCCGTACTCTTTGGTGAGGGCGCTTCCGTGGATAGCTCCGTTCTCGACGGTCCACTTCTCCTGGCCGACCTTGGTCCAGCCGGTGAGATCGACACCGTTGAAGATCTGGACCCAATCTTCGCCGGGAAGCTTGGGACGGTTGGCGCGGCGGTTCTGCGCGAAGCAGGAAACGGCAATGAGAGCGAGAATGGCAAGGCGACGCATGACTTCTTATTATGCAACGTATGGGCGCGGGCCGGGGGGCTTGGCGCGAGCGTGCGCGAATGGAATGCCTATAATATTTGCTGAGACCCCAAGTCAATGAGCGAACGCCTGGCTAATGGAAGAAACAGCCACATGAAACACCGCAAACCAGATGGGCACCCGGGCGCAGGCCTTGCCGGTACCTGCTCGAAAAAAGGGTCGGTATGAACGGCAAGGACCCCATCGTCGCTGCCGTCGCCCGGCTGATCAGCGAGAGCGAAACCCGCCTGCGGGATTCCGTCCAGGCGCAGATACAGGAATCGGAGACGCGCCTGCGGGATTCCGTCCAGACGCAGGTACAGGAATCGGAAACCCGGTTGCGGGATTCCGTCCAGGCGCAGGTACACGAATTCGAAACTCGGCTGCGTGATCTGGTCCAGACGCAGATTCAAAAATCGGAAACCCGCCTGCGCGATTTTGTCCATGCGCAGGTCAACGAATCCGAAACGCGTATGCGCGATTTTGTTCATGCGCAGATTCATGAATCCGAAACGCGCATGCTGACCGCTTTTCACAAGTTTGCCGAGCGTCATGACGCCCGCTGGACGGCCGCCCGCATCCTCGCCACGGACGCGCAAACCCGCGTTGAGGAATTGCGCGACGAGATACGCATCAGACTCGCCGAACTCGAGCGGAAACAACCCCCTCCTCCCGCGCCGTAAGACCGGTAGGCTTCGCGACTGTCACTCCCTTCCCTCTATCCTATGTAGCAGTCTTGTGTCCGTATCGTTTGACGATCGCGACCCCCGCAAAAATAATGAGCATGGCCGAGATTTCGCGCCAGCCGAACGGCTCGCGGTAGAAGAGCCATCCGAGAATAGCGGCCACTACGGGGTTGATGTAGTTGTAGAGGGAAACGATGGCGACGGGGAGCCTGCCGAGGGCGATGATGTAGCTGGTATAGCCGACGATGGAGCCGAAGACCACCAGATAAAGCAGCGCCCCGATGCTTTGGGCCGTGTAGTGCACGGGCTGATGTTCGAACAGGGTGGCGGGGAGAAAAAACAATCCCGCGGCAAATTGTTGAATTGCGGCGCTGGCCACCGGCTGGATCTTCACCTGGATGCGCCGCTGGAGGATGGAGCCGAGGCTCCAACTGGCGCTGCCAAATTGCAGAAGCAGGAAGCCGCGGAAGACGTTTCCCGAGACGCCTTCCTTCAATACATCCGGGCCGACGAGCATTCCGGCGCCACACAACCCGACGAGCATCCCGGCCGCGCCGCCCCGGGTGATCTTGTCTCCGCCGGGGAGGGCGTGTTCGATGCCCACCATCCAGACGGGAGACATGGCGATGAACAGGGCGGCGAGGCTGCTCGGGATGATGCGCTCGGAGAAGGTGAGACAGCTATTTCCCACGCCGAGCACCAGCACCCCGCACAGCCCCGTGAACCAGAGATGGCGGCCGCGCGGAAATTCGACGTTTGCAAAGCGAAGCGCGACGAGAAGAATGCCGCCGGAGAGGAGGAAGCGCACGGAGACGAGGAAGAGCGGAGGCAGAGACTCCAGCGCGATGCGGATACCGAGGTAGGTGGTGCCCCAGAAGAAACAGACCGCGGCAAAGGCGAGATAGGCCGCAAAAAGGGGGTGATGGCGCAAGAATTCAGAATAGCAGCGTTACGTGCTATCACTTCTGTTAAGTTAATGGTGATAACATGATCCGCACCCAAATCAGCCTAGACGAGCACGAATATGCAATGGCGAAGTCGGCGGCGCAATCCTTGGGCATTTCGTTGGCTGAGTTCGTGCGGCGCGCGGTCCGAGAGGCGCTTCCTCCCCAAGGGGCCGGCCCTTGGATGAGATTCGCCGGGTTCGTGGAGACCGGCGACGCCCGCTCCAGCCAATCTATCGACGGGATCGTTTATGGCCAGAAGGACTGACTGTCGATACCTCCGCCTTCATCGCCTTTCTGGACCGGTCGGATAGCTTTCACGCGCTGTTCCGCCGGCTGTTCTCGACGCCCCCGCCGCTAACCACTTCAGCGCTGGTGGTCGCCGAGGGGCACGGGTGGTTTCTCCGCCGTTACGACCATCAGCGGGCGATACAATTTTTGGCATTTCTCGATGCCCTGCCCGGCTTGACGATTCGCAGCTTCGATGCGCTCGAGTTGGCAAGAACCGGACGCATCGTGAAGAAGTTCTCCGATGAGAATCTTACCTTGGCTGACGCGCATGGGCTTTCCCTCATGCGGGAACTCCGGATCGGCTGCTGTTGGTCCACTGACCGCCATCTGGGCTTGGACGGCGTTCCCCTGGTTATCTGAAGAACCCCCGCGGATCAAAACTCCATGCGGCGCCTTGGCGGGCCCTATTCCGCGCCCTGGCGGCTGCGCGGGGAATCCGGCGCGTTCACGTCCGGCAGCCAGCGGGCGAGGTCGCGCTTGACGACGTCATACCGCGGGTCAGAGGCGAGGTTGTGCCACTCGAGATCGTCGTCCTGGTGATCGTAGAGTTCCTCGGAGCCATCCGAATAGCGGATATACCGGAAGCGTTCGCCGCGCACGGAGTGGTTGCCGCGGCGGAAGGTAGTGACCGCCGGATATTCCCAGGCGGCTGCCGGGTTCTTCAGCAACGGCATGAGGCTGACGCCTTCAAGGCCGGGCTTGGCGGGCAGGCCCTGCGTTTCGAGTAGCGTCGGGTAGATGTCCATCAGGGAGACGGGCCGGTTGCAGCGCCCGCCGGGCCTGGTAACGCCAGGGACGGTCATCATCAGGACGTTGCGCGTGGCTTCTTCCCACAGGGTGAATTTGCGCCAGTGCAGTTTCTCGCCGAGGTGCCAGCCATGATCGCTCCAAAGCACGATGGCGGTGTTGTCGCGGTATTCGCTTTGGTCGAGCGCATCGAGGACGCGGCCAAGCTGGGCGTCCGCAAAGGCGATGGCCGCGAGATAGGATTGCACGGCTTTGCGCCACTGGTGATATTCGAGGACTTTCTTGTGGTCGCCATTGGGCTTCGCCATCTGAACGCCGATCGGCGGCACGTCGTCGAGGTCGTCGTCCTTCACGCTGGGCAGCGTGAGCGCGCCCGCGGGATAACGGTCGAAATACTTCGCGGGCACGAACCACGGAAGATGCGGTTTGAACAGGCCGCAGGCAAGGAAGAAGGGCTTGTCCTGTTTCTTCCTGAGTTGCGACGTGACGTAGTCGACCACTTTGTAATCGCCCATGTCGGCATCCGGGTTTTGGAGCGGACCCCAGTCGAAGTGGGCGGTGTTGGGAATGCCGTTGGCGGGCAGTTTTTCCGGCACAGGGTCGGGCAGCTTTTGTTTGTCGAGAGAGGGGTGGAATTCGTCCCAACTTGCCGGATCGGGGAAGGCATCGTGAAAGATCTTGCCGGAGCCCATGGCGCGATAGCCGTGAGCGCGGAAGTATTGCGCCAGCGTCACCGCGTCCTTCGACACCGGCGAGCGGCGGAAGGGCTGGTTGTTGTCATAGACGCCGGTGGTGGAAGGGCGAAGCCCGGTCATGAGCGCGGCGCGGGACGGGTTGCATAGGGGCGCCGCGCAGTAGGCTTTGGTGAACAGAACGCCGCGCGCGGCGAGCCGGTCGAAATTGGGGGTGCGGGAATCGGGGTTGCCGCCGAGACATCCGATCCAGTCGTTGAGGTCGTCGACGGCGATGAAGAGGACATTGCGGCGCTTGGGCGGTGAGGCGCCCAGCAGCGGAAGCGATGCGGCGGAGGCGAGCAGCCGGCGGCGAGTGAGAACGGGCATGGGCAGAGATGTCCTCCTATTTCAGGAACCCGCTGCGGAGAGGATCCGCCAGGGTGACCTGGGCGTTGAACTCATCGTCGATGGCGAGCAGTTCGCGGAGTTCGGGGCTGAGCTTGCGCTTCGTCTCCTCGCTCAGCAGGTCGCGCTGGAACTGCTGCTGCGGTTTGTCCCACCGGGTGTAGAACGCGTGCAGGCAGCGGCGCGGGCCGCCCGAACGGTTGGCGGCGCCGCCGTGCCAGGCATGGGTGTTGATGACGGCCACCGAGCCTGCCGGAGCGAGGACGAGAATCTCGTCAGGGTGGGGCGCCATCGGGTCGGCCAGGACGTCCTGTGGATACTTGCCCCAGCGGTGCGAGCCCGGAATGATGCGCGTGGCGCCGTTTTCGGCGGTGAAATCATCGAGCATCCAGATGACGTTGCACACCCAGAATCCTTTCTCGTCGGGCAGAGCGCCGGCGTCGCAATGCAGCGGCTGGACCCACTCCGATTGCGGATTGGGAGCGCGGGCGTTGAGGCTGCCGAGCTTGAACCGCTCGGGGATGACGTGTCCCACGTATTCGAGAATGGTCGCGTCGGAGATGACGCGCAGGAAGACATCGCCCTTGCCGGCGAGGTTCGCCAGCCGCCGTGTGTGGGGCTCTTTCCGGAACTCGCTTCCGGCCTGGTCGCCCTCGGTTGCGTAGACCCTCTCGAGTTCTGCGCGCAGATCTTCGAGCAAACGCGGGCGGATGAAATCGCGCAACAGCACGAAGCCCTGCTCATCCAATTGCCGCTGTTCGGCCCCGGTCATGGGATGATTGTACCTTGCCTGGAAAAATACCAGAGATGCGAAGGATCGTGGTGCGCGCCACCAACTGGGTGGGCGACGCGGTGATGAGCCTGCCGGCGCTGCGGGCGATTCGCGAGCGGTTTCCCCAGGCGCACATCGTGGTGCTGGCGCTCGGCTGGGTAGCGGATCTCTATGGGCGCGAGAGCTTCGCCAACGAAGTGATCCCCTACACGGCGCAGCGGGGCGCGAAGGATTGGGGAGGGAAGTGGCGGCTGGCGGCGGAACTGCGGGAGCGGGATTTCGACGGCGCCATCCTGCTGCAGAACGCCTTCGAAGCCGCGCTGGTGGCGTTTCTGGCGGGGATTCCGGTTCGCATCGGGTATGCCAGGGACGGGCGCACTCCCCTGCTCACGCATGCGATCCCCGTTCCGAAGAAGGGCGAGCTTCCGCGGCATGAGAGCTTCTACTACCTGGAACTGCTGCGGCGCGCCGGGCTGGCGGGCCCGCTCCCGGAAGAGGCGTTGATCCGGTTGGAGGGCTCCTCAACGGCGCGCGAGGCGGGAAGGGCCCGGTTCGCGCAACGCGGCGTAACGGGACCGGTGATCGGCGTCAGCCCCGGGGCCGCTTACGGAACCGCGAAGCGCTGGCTGCCGGAGCGGTTTGCCGAAGCGGCGGCCATGGTGGCGAGCGAGCGGGGGGCATCGGTGGCGCTGTTCGGTTCGAGCGGAGAGCGCGCGCTGTGCGAAGTGGTGGCGGGGGCTGTGCAAACATTCGGAGCAGCCTGCCGGAACTTCGCCGGTGAGACGGCGCTGGGCGAGTTCATCGAGATGGCGGCGGCCTGCGAGGCGATGCTGACGAACGATTCCGGAGCGATGCACATTGCCTCCGCGCTGGGCATCCCCACCGTGGCCGTGTTCGGCGCGACGGATCATGTGGGGACGGGGCCCACGGGTCCGCTGGCGCGCGTGGTGCGGGAAGAGGTGGAATGCAGCCCGTGCCTGTTGCGGGAATGCCCCATTGACCACCGATGCATGACGCGCGTGAGCGCCGAGCGGGTAGCGCGGACGGCGCTCGAATTGTTGAGATAGAAGGTTGAGGTGGACGGATTTTCGTGGACAGCAGAAACAAGATCATGAGTTGGCGGCAGGCCAAAGAGACCGGCGCGCGCGTGGTGACGGGGTATTTTGATCCGATGATCCCCGCGCAGGTGGAGCGCCTGCGGCGCATCGCGGGAGACGGGAGGCTGGTTGTGTTGTTGAAGACGCCGGAGGATGCCTACCTCGACGTGCGGGCGCGCGCGGAACTGGCGGCATCGTTAGCCTTCGTAATCGCGGTGGTGGTGGAGGACGCCGCGGGCGGCGATGTGGAAGTAGTGCCGGCGCATGAAGAAGAGGCGCGGCTGCGGGAGCAGTTCCTCTCGCTGGTGCGCGACAAAGCAGCGGTAAAGGCATAGAAATGGGGGAGCGCATCCTGGCGGTGCGGCTGGGCGCGATGGGCGACGTGATTCACGCGCTGCCGGCGGTGGCGAGTCTCAAATCGAGTTTCGCGGGATCGCGGGTGGCGTGGGTAGTGGAGCCGCGATGGGCCGTGCTGCTCGCGGGAAATCCGTACGTGGACGAAATTGTGGAGCTGAACCGCCGCAAGTGGAGCAGCGTGCGGGCGGCGTGGCGCCGGTTGCGGGCGATGGGGATCGATTGGGCTGTGGACTTTCAGGGGCTGATCAAATCGGCGCTGGTGGCGAAGGCATCCCGGGCGCGGCGGATCTGCGGCTACGATCGCGCGGGTGTGCGGGAAGGCGCGGCGGTCTGGTTCTACACGGAGGCGCACCCTGTGGAGGCGAAGCACGTGGTGGACCGGCACCTCGAGTTGGCGGCGCGCTGCGGCGCGGCCGTGCGCGAGAACGTGTTTCCGCTGCCCGAAGGAACGATGGAGGGCGATCTGCCCGAAGGGGAGTTCGTGCTGGCGTCACCCTTTGCGGGATGGCCTTCAAAAGAGTGGCCGCTCGAGCGCTATGGCGAACTGGCGCGGATTCTGCGGCGGCGGTGCGGGATGCCGCTGGTGTTGAACGGACATCCGGCGGTGGAGGCGGCGCTGCGGAATGTGGGCGATGCAGTGCCGCATGTTTCCTCCATCAGCGGATTGATCGGCGCGACGCGGCGGGCCTGCGCGGTGGTGGGCGTCGACAGCGGTCCGCTGCATCTGGCCGCGGCGCTGGGCAAGCCCGGGGTGGCGATTTACGGGCCCACCGATCCCCAGCGCAACGGTCCGTATGGCGGGACCATCCGGGTGTTGCGTGCGCGCGATGCGGTCACCAGCTACAAGCGGAGAGAAGAGACGGACGCGAGCCTGAGGGCGATCACGCCGGAGGCGGTGGCGGCGGAGTTGGAGCAAAGCCTGAGCGGGAGACGGGCCTAGCCATGCCGTTTCCGAAGCCTTATGCCGACGCGGTGCAGCGCTTCCGTGTGCCTGGCGGATTCGCGCTGCTGGCGGCGTTCTTTCTGCTGTCACAGCCCACGGTGGAGTCCATCCTCTACGGATTGCCCGTGAGTCTGATTGGGGTGTGGATCCGCGCCTGGGCAGCGGGGCATCTGGCCAAGAACGAGGACCTGGCGATGAGCGGACCCTACGCGCATGTGCGGAATCCGCTCTATCTGGGATCGCTGTTCCTGGCGGGCGGCGTGGTGATCGGCTCGCGCAGTTGGTGGCTGGCGCTGGTTTTCACAGCGGCGTTCGTGTTCATCTACCTGCCCGTGATTCAGTTGGAAGAAGAACATCTGCGGAAGCTGTTTCCCGCATATGCAAGCTATGCCGGGCGAGTGCCCTCGCTCCGGCCTCGCGTGAGCGGCAGCGCCGGCGGGCGCGGATTCCGCTGGGAACTGTACCGGCGCAACAAGGAATGGAAAGCCGTGGCCGGGTACCTGTTCGCGCTGGCCTGGCTGCTGTTTCGCGCGACTCGCTACTGAGCCGCGGCTTTGTGCAGGATGCCGTCGATGGTGGCCGCGGCGATGGGGTGGTAGCCGGGACGCGCCTTCGCGTAGATGGCCTCGGCGCGGGCTTTGCCTTCGGGCGTCCTGGCGAGTTCCTCATAGAGCGGCTTGAGGAATTTCCGCCGTCCCACCGTGGTGAGGAAGCGTTCGAGTTCCGGATAGGCGGGCGTGTAACTATTGCGGACCGTCATCATCAGCCACTCGAAGAGAATTTCGGAGTTGCCTGATTTCGAGAATGCGAAGGCGCGGTCGAGTTGCGCCATCTTCGCGGCGCCCACCGCGGCCGGGAATGCGCGCAGGAAATGCTGCCACTGCTGTGTGCACCATTCCCTGGTCCGCGCTTTGGTCTCCGGCGCGTCCCTGGTTTTCCAGATGGCGGCCACTTCGTCAACGGGGACAAACGCGTCCGAAGTGATGCGGGGCGCGCCGGCCGGAATGCCGGGTTTGGTGAGCCACTCCTCGACAGGCACCTTGGCCGCGGCGGCGGAATCTTTCCTCAGCAGGTTGTCGCGGAGAAATGCCTGGAAGACTTGGGTGGTGATGCTTTCGAAGCGGAAGTTGCGGAAATAGGCGAGCAGCCACGCGTCGAAGCGCTCGCGTCCGAAGGCTTGTTCGAGGGCGGTGAGGAAGAGGGCGCCTTTTTCATATGGAACGAGCGTGGCCCCATCGTCGGGATCGCGGCCGGTGAGATCGATGTGCAGGATCTGGTCGCGTTCCGGGAGCCTCGCCATCTCGCGCTCGAGTTCCTGCCGCCCGAGGACGGCCTCCATGCGGGCGCGCGCTTCGCCGTAGACCACCTCCTGAATGCGGCGTTCCACGTAGGTGGTGAAGCCTTCGTTGAGCCAGAAATCGCTCCAGGTTTCGTTGGTGACCAGATTGCCGGACCAGGAGTGGGCCAGTTCGTGCGCGATGAGGCTGACCAGACTCTTGTCGCCGGCGATGACGGTGGGCGTGGCGAAGGTGAGCAGCGGGTTCTCCATGCCCCCGAAGGGGAACGACGGCGGGAGGACGAGGATATCGTAGCGCAGCCATTCATATGGCCCGTAGATCTTTTCCGCGGCCTGGATCATGCGCTCCGTATCCACGAATTCCGCCGCGGCCTTGTCGACGACGGAGGGTTCGGACCACACCCCGCTGCGGCTGCTGAGATAGCGGAACTCGACATCGCCCACGGCGAGCGCGATGAGGTATGAGGGAATCGCCTGCGGCATGCGGAAGGTGTAGTCGCCGGTGGGAGCCTGCCTGGGGTCAGCAAGGCGGAAATCGGCGCGCGCGCTCATGAGCGCGATGAGGTCTTTCGGCGTGCGGATGCGGGCGCGGTAGGTCATGCGGACGCCGGGGGAGTCCTGAAGGGGAATCCAGGAGCGGGCATGGATCGCCTGCGACTGCGTGAACAGATAAGGGTGCTGCTTGCCGGCGGTCTGTTCCGGCGTGAGCCATTGCAGAGCGGTGGCTGTAGGGCTGGTGGCGTAGTGGATGCGGACGAAGCTGGCGTCGTCATCCGCCTGGATGGTGAGAGGCGCGCCGAGGATCGGGTCCCTGGCGCCGAGGGTAAATTCGACGGGCTTGTAGGGGCCATCGGACTTTTCGGCAGTCTCGATCTTTTCGATCTTCAGATCGCGCGTGTCGAGCACGAGCGGCACTCCGTTTTCCCTGCGGACGAGCGTGAGCGTGGCCGCGCCGTCGAGAATCTTGCGGTCGAAATGAACCGTGAGATCGAGGTCAAGGTGCTTGACACGGACCTGGCCGGGGTTCGAATAGGAGTGCCGGTCGATGGACATTCGGGGCTTGCCTCCTCCGCAGGACAGGCACAGCAGCAGGGTTGCGGCTGTGCCTGTGGCGCGGACGTTTCTGAAAATGGACACGGACTACTCTTCGTCGGTGACGCAGCCCATGCTGGCGTTTTTGACTAAGCGGATGTACTTGGCGAGGGTGCCGCGCGTGGCCTTGTAGGGCGGCATGGTCCACGCGGCGCGGCGGGCGGCGAGTTCGGCATCGGAGATGCCGGCCGCGAGGATATTCTTCTCCGCGTCGATGGTGATCGTGTCGCCGTTCCGCACGAGAGCGATAGGCCCGCCCACCTGCGCTTCGGGCGTGACGTGTCCGACGATGAAGCCGTGCGAGCCGCCGGAGAAGCGGCCGTCGGTAAGAAGCGCCACATCCTTGCCGAGGCCCGCGCCCATGATGGCCGAAGTGGGCGTGAGCATTTCGGGCATTCCCGGACCGCCTTTCGGACCTTCGTAGCGGATGATGATGACGTCGCCCTTGGAGATTTCCTTGCGTTCGAGCGAGTGCAGCATGTCCTCTTCGGAATCGTAGACCTTTGCGGGTCCGGTGAAGACGAGGCCTTCCTTGCCGGTGATCTTGGCGACGGCTCCTTCCGGGGCGAGGTTGCCGCGCAGGATCTGGATGTGGCTGGTGGCCTTGATGGGGTTCGACAGCGGGCGGATCACCTCCTGGCCCGGCTTGAGTCCAGGAAGGTCCTTGACGTTTTCCGCGAGCGTCTTTCCGGTGACCGTCATGCAGCTTCCGTCGAGGAGCCCGGCGTCGAGCAGCATCTTGATGACAGCGGGAATGCCGCCGATATCGTGGATGTCCTCCATGACGTATTTGCCGCTGGGCTTCAAGTCGGCAAGGAACGGCGTGCGGTCGCTCACTTTCTGAAAATCGTCGAGAGTGAGGGGGACGTTGACGGAGCGGGCGATGGCGATCAGGTGGAGGACGGCGTTGGTGGAGCCGCCGAGGATGGTGGTGAGCACCATGGCGTTTTCGAACGCTTCGCGGGTGAGGATGTCGCGGGGCTTGAGGTCGAGTTCGAGCAGCGTGCGGATGGCGAGCCCGGCGCGGTAGCATTCCTCGAGCTTGCCGGGGTCTTCGGCGGGCGTGGATGAGCTATAGGGCAGCGTGAGTCCCAACACCTCAATGGCGGAGGCCATGGTGTTGGCCGTGTACATGCCGCCGCAGGCGCCCGCGCCGGGACAGGCGTGGCGCACGATGTCGCTGCGCTGCTCTTCGTTGATATTTCCCGAGAGGAATTCGCCATAACTTTGGAAGGCGGAGACGATGTCGAGCTTGTTGTGATCCGTGCAGCCGGGCTTGATGGTGCCGCCGTAGATCATCAGCGCGGGACGGTTCAGGCGGCCCATGGCGATAATGCAGCCGGGCATGTTCTTGTCGCAGCCGGGGATCGAGATGTTGGCGTCATACCACTGGCCGCCCATGATGGTCTCGATGGAATCGGCGATGAGGTCGCGGGATTGGAGGGAGAAGCTCATGCCCTCGGTGCCCATGGAAATGCCGTCGCTGACGCCGATGGTGTTGAAGCGCATGCCGACGAGCCCGGCGGCGGTGACGCCCTCGCGTGCCTTTTCGGCGAGATGGAGCAGATGCATGTTGCAGGGGTTGCCTTCGAACCACACACTGGCGATGCCCACCTGGGGTTTGTTCATGTCCTCTTCGGTGAGACCGGTGGCGTATAGCATCGCCTGCGATGCGCCTTGCGACTTGGGTTGGGTGATCCGGGAGCTGTACTTATTGAGCGGTTGAGCCATACCTTACCATGTTGTCGCTTCGAGGGCTTTGAACACAAGCGCACCCCCCCGGCCGCCACTCTCCGCGCAGGACAGCGGATCTGCGCTATGTATGTTTCCTTGCGACAGGTTTACGGGCCTTGCCGGATAGTTCAGCTTTTCCCTCTTCGGTGATACCCGACAGGACGACCGGGGCACGATCCGGAAACTTGGCGATCAGGGACAGGCTGCCCCCCATGGCTTCGATGGTCTTGCGCAAAGTGGAGAGCAGCAGGTCACTGCGTTTCTCCAGCCGGGAGACGCTGTCCTGTGTGATGCCGAGGGCTTTAGCCATTCGGACTTGGGTCAGCTTCCGCGCGAGGCGCAGTTCACGCAGGGTCATTTCCTCGGCAATCAGTTCAGCGGTTCGTGCTTCGATCCTCTTGCGCCTTTCCCGGGGCAGACCCTTTATCTTTTCCTTCAAGGTGATTGGCATAATTACCTCCTGGTTCTGATACGCCGCAGATGGTCCTCGAGTCTCTGGTCAGCTTTACGAATGAGTTGACGATAGAAACCCTTTTCGCTGCCTCCCGACTTATCGCCGGCTACCAGTAAAACCGCCCTTCGCCTGGGGTCGAAGGCGAAAGCGATGCGCCAAACTCCGCCCGCGGCTTCGAAGCGCAGCTCCTTCATGTTGGTATAGCTGGAGCCTTTGAGCCTATCGACGCGAGGCCGGTCGAGCTGCGGACCGAATTGTTCGAGCAACCCGGCATGGGCAAGGATGGCATCCTGAACCTTTTCGGGCAGGGCTTCGAATTCGAGGTCGAAGCTTCGATGAAATTCAACCTCCCACATCGCTCGCTTTAATTATGGCTCACAATCCATATGATGTAAAGGACATAAATCTGAGAAAGTGCCGGCCCTGGCTTGGTGTCAGGTTCGCTTCACCGCAGCGGGACCGCGTGCTGCTTCACGTAGTCCTCCACGCGATTGGTGAACGGCCCGCCGATATAGTGGAACACCTCGGCGTATTCCACGCCATATTGCTTGCCGAATTCGCGGTTCCTCGCGAGGACGAATTCGCGGATGTAGTTGCGGTCCGCGGTGGTGTCGTCGTCGCCGAGCAGGGGAAGCTTGCGGCCCTGGCGGGCGAGCTCGGCGCGGAGTTTCGAGCCGTGGTGTCCGCCCGGACCTTTGGCGACGTTGCAGAGGTTGGCGTCGATTTTCTTATCCACCGTGCCGCTGATATCGACGACGCGGGTGATGGTGGGGTGGCGGGCGTAGTAATACTTCTCCCTGACGGCGCGCGCCGGGAAGCCGGCGGCGATCTGTTCGGGGTAATCGTGAACGCGGCCGGCCATCCAGCAGGCGGCTTCGACGCAATGGCCGAGCACGTAGTGGTCGGGATTTTCTTCGTCGTGCGCCCAGGGGTCGTAGCAGAAGACCGTGTCCACCTTGAGATAGCGGAAAAGAAAGATGAGGCGGCAGATCAACTCATTGCGCGAGATGTCGCTCATGCGGTGGTTGTTGTAGTTGAGCGCGAAATCGCGTTCGAGGCCGAGCACGCGGGCCTGTTTCGACACCTCGGCTTCGTTGCGCAGCACGTTCTCGCCGATGGTGCCGGGTTCCCCAACGTCGTCCCCCATGTCGTCATTGGTGGCGCGGATCATGTAACCCGTGTAGCCTTCCCGGATGAGCTTGGCGACGGCGCCTCCGCACAGCAGGGCGACGTCGTCGGAATGGGGTTGAATGGCGGCGAGGACCTTGCCTTTGTGAGGAGCGCCGGATTGCGCGCGCTCGAGGAAAGGGGAAGAGGATTGCTGCGCGGACGCCGGCTCGAGAGCCGTGACGGCGAGTCCCGCGATCATGCTGGTGAAGAATTCACGCCTTTGCATGAATGAAATGGTAGTTGGGCGAGCCGGCAGGGGCAAGTGGATAGGGCGGAGAATCGTCTACGGCAATTCGCGAATGCGGACGCTGCGGAACTCGACCCGCGCCGTGTGGCCGAGAAAGCCGATGTGCCCCTTGGGCCGGGCGAGGCCGGGATGATGGGCTAGGATCCGCGGGTCTTTGATGGCATCGAGGTCCGCGGTCACCACGCGGTGGCCGTTGAGGACGACGAGAATACGGCGGCGGCCGGCCGTGATTTCGATGGTGTTCCACTCCCCGGCAGGTTTGAGGAAACCCTGCTTCGCTGCGACAACCTCATAGATGGAGCCCGTGTACTTGGCCGGGGCGCGGGCATGGTCGTAGAGCGGAGAGGAATCGTCGCGGAGTTGGATCTCCATTCCGGTTTGCGAGATACGGCCATCGAGGGGCGCCCTGATGCCGATGCCGTTGTTGGCGCCGGGAGCCATGCGAAATTCGAGCCTCAGAATGAAATTGGCGAACTCGCGTTGCGTGAAGAGATTCCCTCCGCCGCCGTCGGGGCAGACGATCATTCCGCTTTCCACCAGGTAGCCGGGGCCTTTCCTGCCGGCGAGGGTCCATCCATCAAGGTTGTGGCCGTTGAAGAGCGTGGCATAGCCGGCTTCCGCGGCAAAGGGGGCTGGTGGCATCGCCATCGCCAGGAAGGTCCGCCTGCGCATAGTGGATGCGTCAGTTCCCGTAGTCTACCCAGATCGGACTCGACCACGCCATGTTTCGATCCAACTGAAGAACGCGGACGTAATAATACGCCGGGCCTTTGCCGGGGTTGCTGTCCACAAACGTGAATTGAGCGCTGTTGCCCTGTGGTTGGGTGAGAAAGATGAACTTGCCGTTCTTGATCAGTTCCACCTTCTCGATCCTGTAAGTGCCGGTGACCTTCACGGAGAGTTTCGGCGCGCTCGAAGCGAAGAAGGAATCGCCCATCATGTAGGTGCGGTTGCCCGAAGCGGCGGTGTAGTCGATGAGGATGTTATCAGTAGCGCCGTAGGCGTGGCGGCGGCGCATGCTTTCGACAATGGATTCCCTCTTCGTGTCCGGCGTGTAGATGAGCGTGTACGAAGAGTGCGTCGAGATGTGGTCCGAACTCGATTCCACGCCGAGTTTGTAGCCTTTGGCGAGCGCGTTCCAGTAAAAGCCCGAGGGCTGGAATTTGCCGTGGGCGGTAGCGACGTAGCCGGCGGTCTCTGAGCGGGGCGCGCCTTCGTATTCGTAGTTGGCGTGATAGCCCTGGTAGATTTCCACCAGGGGCTCCACCTCGGGATCGTTGTCGCGGTAATCGCTGCCCTGATCCGTAGCGAGCGAGTGGAGCATGCAGATGCCGCGGTGCTGCTTCAGATAGGGGTAAAGAATCGGGCCGGTGTTCACGCGCCCCTGCTGTTCCTCGCGCGAGATGGGGAGCGTGCGCACGCCGCGCTGCGCGAAGACCACGTTGCGGTGGCCGTTGGGAAAGGGGACGCTGCGCTCATAGCCGAACAGCGGCGTGTAGCGCTGGGGAATGAAGTAGAGGTCGTGCGCCTTCTCGGTGCGCCACCAGGTGTACTCGTTGTCATTGCCTGCGTTGTGGTCGGTGATGATTCCGGTATCCATGGCGGCGGCGTCGAGCATGTAGCGGAAGTAATCGTCGATCGACCCGTCGCCTGCTCCGTCAGTGGAGATTTCCGTGTGGCGGTGAAAATCGCCGCGGACGATCTGGTAGGTGGCGCCGCCGGCCGTCGTACGATAGGCGCGCATGCGCTCGACATCGGCCGCTTCCGTCGTGGGATAGAACGCAGCCGTGCCGGGCGATTCGCGGAATTCCGCCAACAGCGGATCCACCACCGGCGCGGTGTTGCGTATCGAGGCGGCGTCCACCTCATAAAACGAAGGCTGACGCGCCGGACCCACCATGGGGCGGTTGTCGCCGGCCCAAACCATCCACGGTCCGGCCGGGGATGGATAGATGGCAAACGGCGCCTCGTTGCGCGAACTGGTTTCGGGTACCGGCGCCGCCGCAGTCCAGCGTCCGCCTTCAAGGCTCGTGAGGTACCACTCCCAGTGCCCGTTGGCGGCCCAGAAGTCGGTGCGGTTGTTGCCGCAGGAAGTCCGCAATTGCAGCGCGGCCCACACACGGCCCGAGGCATCCACGGTGAGCTTCGGCATCTGGATGTAGCGGTCATAGCGGTCAGGCACCGCGGCCATAATATCGGCGGGCTCTTTCCATTGGCCGTTATCGAACACGGCAACGCGGCTCTGGCGGTCGGAATAGAGCGTGGTGCCGCGCCAGATGTCGTCGCGGTTCCAATCCTTGCCCCAGTTGGCTCCTGATTCATCCCACGCAAGCCAGGGGCGATCCTGCCTGTCCACCGCAACCGAGGCATGCGCCTGGAAGCGCGGGGAGCGCGTCACCTGCTGGATTTCGCCAAGCGTGCCGTCGGATGCGATGCGGCGCAGAAAGATGTCGTAGTTGCCCGTGCGATAGCTGTCCCAGGCGACATAGAGGTTGCCCTTGGAATCGGCGGCGGCATCGGGGACCCACGCGCTGGGCCCGCTGATCTCGCGCGGCGCGGACCATGTGTCGCCATCGAGCTTGCTGTAGAACACGTGAGACTGGCCGCTCTCGTAGCCGATCCAGACCAGGTGCAGCGCGCCGCTGCGATCAGCCAGCAGGCGGTGGAAGGCATTCGGGTGGTTCGAGGACGTGAGTTTCTTCCGGGACGACCACGCGCTTCCGTCGAACGTGCGCGCGTAAAGATCCCACTCCTGGCCTTTGCGCTCCGACCACACAGCCCAGATGCGGCCGCGCGCGTCTTCGGCAATGGCGCTTTGATAGACATCGCCCTTCTCCTCCGTGAGTTGGAACGGCTGCGACCAGCCAGTGGCGGTCGAGTATCGTGCGTAAACCTGATCGCCGTTGTTCTGATAGGCCTGCCAGATGATCCAGGTCACCCCTTTGCGCGTGACGGTGAGCGACGGATGATCGTGCTCCTCCGTGCCCGCGGGAGAGATGCGCTCCGTGGAAGGCGTTCGCTGCACCCAGACATCGGCGTTCTCAAACCACTGCACAGCGCCGCTCGAAAGGCTGCGCAGGGGAAATTCGAACTGTCCCTGCGCCGTGCGGACGCGCACGGTGGCGGTATCCGGAGCTTCCACGGTGACGTTCACGCCCGCGGGAACGACGTTCTCGACGGGACCGGGCGTGCTGAGGGGACGCGGACGGTCGGGCTGATTTTCGAAGTTGGCCAGCTTGAGGTGCAGTTTCCATTCCGCCGGGCCGGTGAGGGCGTCGTCGCCAAAGAACCGCCACGGTGTCATGGCGGCGACCTTGCCTTCGTTGAGCGAAAGAGAACCGGAATAGTCCTTGGGCCGCTCCTGCTTTTCGCCGAATACGATCCGGAAACTGGTGGCGTTGCCCGCGGGAGCCGATTGGGCCTGGAGCGGAGCGGGCCGTGTTCCGTCAAGAGCGAGAAAGAGAAGCGGCGCAGCGCCGAGAGCGATGAGGGCGATCCTGGATTTCCGGTTCTGCATCGTGGTTAGTCAGCCACCTGCTCGAGGATAGCGAAATCCCCTGGATTCCAGGCTTGGGCAATCAAGTAGTACTTGCCGTTGATCTCCCGCATCACGGCGTTGTGAATGTGGGTGAAGTTGGTGAGGCCCAGATCCTCTTTCGGCATCACGGTGGAAATCAGCTTGTCGTTCTCGTAGATGTAAATCGGGGCGCCCTTCCTGCGATCAGGGCCGTCGAGCGCTCCCACCACCATGTAGTTGCCGAGAAAATACGTGTCGCACGGCAGCGAGCCGAGTGGCGTCCTCAGCGTCGAGAGATACTGGCCGTGGCGCGTGAAGCGGTCGATCTCCGCGTTGGGGCGATCGGCGACATCGATGCGCGTGGTGCCCGGCGGGATGGTGATGCCGTGGCCCGTGCCGAACTGTCCGGCGCCGGCGCCGCGCCCGCCGAAGGCGAGATCGTACCAGGCAGTGTGGAAGGGACTGGTGGAGAGAATACGCGCCGTCAGGACAAAGTCGAGATTGGAATAACCGGTGGTGATGTAGTACAGACCGTCGAGTTGCTCCACGTCGGTGGGGATGAAGTTGCCGCGTCCTCGGAAGTAATCGTTGGCGATGGGGCTGCCGAGGTCGCTGTTTCCATCCGGCGGCCGGAGCGCATCCACCATGTGCCCGTCGAGCGTGGTGGTGAAGACCGCGCCCGCTTCATTGCCGGGGAAGGCGAGATACGGAGTGCCGTCCTTGGCAAGCCACAGCAGGGAGTTGTGGAGGTTGGTGTCCTTCATCTCCGCGGCGGTGGGCAGCATGCGCGTGCCCTTCAGATCGGCGCTGATCTGGATGATGCCCGCCCCTTTGAGTGAAAAATAGGTTTCGCCTTTCCCCGGGCGGCGATCCACGGCGAAGCCGCCGTGAGCGGACTTGATGACGGCTTGGGCTTCCGGCGGCAGGTGGGACGCCGTGTAGAGCACGCGGAAGCGCATCTTCCCGTTCCCGCTGACGCCGGCCGGGGCGGCACGGGAAGGAATGCCCGCGCCGGCGAACCAGCCGATGCCGAGCAGACCGAGGAATAACACGCTGAGAGTAAGTCGCTTCATGTAGAGTAAGCCCTCCAGTGGTAAAGGCATTACACCACAAACACAAAGCGGTCTCCAAACCATGCTGAATAACGGACAATCGCGTCAGCTTTTCTTCGAAGCCCCTTCGATCTTCTTGCGCAACTCCTTCAGTTCCTTGGAATCCGGCAAGCCTTGCAGCGCATCGAGTGCCTTGGTGCGGAAGATTTTCTCCCGGTCCGGGACATCGAGTTTGCGTTTGCCGAAGAGATCGGCCTGGTCGTTGAGGAATTCCGACATGGCCAGCAGAAACGTGGCGCGCGGCAGGGTGAGCGGAATCTTGGTCATAGCCTCCTGCGTTTTCACGGCATCGTCACCGTTGCCCAGTGCGTCGCAGACGGCGAGCAGGACGGCGCGCTGCGTGCCCATGGTACGGAGACTGTCGGCTTCACTCTGAGAGGGCAGGATGCCGCCGGCGACCTTGCTCGGCGGGGCCTTGGCGGTGCCCACCGGCGGATAAGGAAAGGCGATCTCCACATCCCCCGACGGGCTGGTCTTCTGAAAGGCCATGAATGATTCCACGAACTCCATCGCCTGGCGCCCCGCTTCTGAGCGTAGAGTCGAGGTCTGCCTGCGGAACGGCGCGGGATTCGCCTTGTTCGTGCGTGCGCCGGTTTCGTACTGGTCGGCGAGTTCGGCGTTTCCTTTGACAAGCCCGGCAAGCAGAATCAATCGCCACGGTTGCGCGTGCTTTCGGAATTCATTTTCCGAAGTGGTCAGCTTCGAAAGATTGTCGACGGTGCGAGTGTAGTCGCCGGCGTTGAAGGCCTCCTTGGCGGCGGACCAGTAGAAAGCAGGAGTTCCTTTGGCGGGCGGCTCCGGCCCGGAGGAACAGGAAGAAAGAAGACCCGTGAGGAGGGCGATGAGAAGGAATGGACGTGGTTTCAAGGACGAGCTCCTTAAGGGAGACATCCTATACCACGTTGGGCAGCGAGAAAAGGGGGGTTGTTTCCGCGTGTCGCAGACAGCCCGTGGCTTACTGAAGATAGGCGCGCTGCACGTAGCTCAGTTGCTGCGAAAACTGGTAGTGGAACTGGAGTTGAGCGATGGTGTCTTCGCCGGCGGCAGCGCGGGCCATGGTGCGCGCGGCTTGGCGGAAATTGCCGTGCCGGACCTGGTCCACCGACTTGACGAGCGCTTGCGCCACACGGCGGATGTCGTCCAACTCGTCCTTGTTGAGGCTGCCTTCCACCGTCACCGAGATCTTCGATTGGCTGGCCGCGCTATAACTGGCCGAGGTGGAATCGCTCGAGGCGCTGAGCGCGCGGAGAGCTTCGGCCGAAAGCGTCACGCGGTCGCCTTCAGCGGTGGTAAGGGTGAGTTGGAGCGCCTCCTGCCTTTGGGCGGAGACGCTCTGTTGGCGGTTCACCGCGGGCTGCTGCGGCGGCTGAAACCGGCGGAACGACAGATCCTGAGATTGAACTTGCATAGCGGCCTCCCTTGCTTAGCCTTATCGAACGCGGGAAGGCGGAAATGAAGAACTCGTGGTCTTTTTTTTCAGCCCTATCCGGCCCGCTCGTGGAAGCTGCCCCGCGTAATGGTTTCACCCGACGCCATGTACTCCTCAATCTTCGCCGAAAGCTGCTTCACCACATCCGGATGCTTATCGGCAACGTTCGTCAGCTCTTCCCGATCTTTCTGCGTGTCGTACAGTTGCGGCGCGTAGCTGCCCTGATACTTGTCCTTCCTCCAAACCATGCTGAAATTCCATTCCCGCGTGCGCACGGCCGCGATCCAGCCGTAGGCGTGCACCACATAATCGCGAATGCTCCTGGTTTCGCCGCTCACCAGCGGCCAGAGATCCTGCCCCGTCACCCGCGGCGGCGGCTTCAAATTCAACCGCCCGAGAAGCGTGGGCATGATGTCGGGAATCTGGACAAAGCCCTTCACGCGCTTTCCTGCCTGCTCACCCCCGGGCAGCCGGATGAGCAGCGGAATG
This sequence comes from Bryobacterales bacterium, assembly GCA_020847975.1. Classification (GTDB taxonomy): domain Bacteria; phylum Acidobacteriota; class Terriglobia; order Bryobacterales; family Bryobacteraceae; genus CADEFT01. Next base: position 92,161 of record JADLBD010000144.1, read on the forward strand.
TGGGTCACCTGGGTCCTCATGCGCTCCGGCCCCTTCACGAACTGGCCTTGTTCTCCGAGCAGCGCTCCGTGATCGCCCATGAAGACAACCACGGAATTCTCCAACAGGCCAAGATCCCGAACGGTGTCGAGGATCTTCCCGAACCAGAAGTCGACGCACGCCGCTTCCCCAGCGTAGTTGGCGCGGAAGCGCTTGACGCCCTCTTCCGGCACCTGAATATTGCCGTAGGGCGGTTCGGGCCACGTGGGGCCTTTGGCGTCCGGCATGTATTTCTTCAGAAACCGCATCGGCGGGTCCCAGGGCTCGTGCGGATCAAAGGCTTCCACTTGCATGTAAAACGGCTTCTCTTTGTGATACGTCTTCAGCCAGTCCACGGCTTTCGCCGCGGTGACCGCGACGATGGCCTCGCCGTCCTTACGGGCGCGCAGGAAATTGGCCTTGTACTGATTGAGAAAGTGAGGCAGCGAGTTCTTGAGCTGCGGCAGTTCAAGATAACTTGCGGGAAACAGATCGCTGAAATCCTGTGTGACGCGCGGCGCCATGGCGTAGTAGTCGTTCTCGTGGCCGCGGATCCATTCGTAATAGCGAAAGCCGCGGTGGAAGTTCTTGCCCGGCCGCTGCATGTGAGGAACGTCGGCGATGAGGGCGGGGCTGTATCCGGCGGCGAGCAGCGTTTCGCTCAGCGTGACGTCTTCGTTGTAAAGTTCGTGCCAGCCGGGCAGTTGCACCGGCTCATGCTGGCGATAGTAGTAATAGGGCAGGATCCGGCGGCCGGTATAAAGAGTGCGGCGAATGGGGATGGTCGGCATGCCCTCGGGATAGGCGTCCTCGAAGATGATGGACTCTTTGGCGAACTTGTTGAGGTTCGAACATTCGATCCACTTGCTTCCGTAACACTCGAGGTTGTCCGCGCGAAAGGTGTCGCTGACCAGAACGATGAGGTTGAGATTGTTGCCCTGCTGCTTGGGCGGCGCCTCCCAGTGGGAGCCGGAGGCATCGGAGGCGGGCGCGGCGGGCGGAGCCTTTGGCTGCGAGCACCCCGTGAGCCCGGCGGCTGTGGCCGCCGAGGCGCGGCGGAAGAATTTTCTCCGGGAGACATCATCTTTTCGAGGCATGAGAGGAACTATATCCCAGTTGAAATAGAAATGGCTCCGCAATTTGCTTTCGGAGTGCTAACATCAACAGCGAAGGGAGAGCCTGCGTTTGTTTGCGAAACTTCCTTTGCTCCTGTCGCTCATCTTCGCGGCGTTATCGTGTTCCTGCTCAGGGGCGCAGACTCCGGCGCGGACGCGGACGGAGGTGGGCACACCCTGCGCCGTCACCGCGGATTGGGGTCCGAAGCCGGTGGAGTTGCGCTCCGAACCCGGAGGCGCCGGCAAAGCGATGGGTTCCCTTGCCCCGGGCAAGCCTCTGGTGCGTTTGGATACGGTGAGCACCGCGGCCGGCGAATGGATTGAAGTTGCGCAGGAAGGGCGGAAAGGATGGGTGGATGCGCAGGCGCTTTCCTGCGTTGCCTCGCCGGCTCAGGCGCGGGAGATTCTCGCGAAGGAAGCCGGGCAGGTGGTCCAGGCCCTGAAACTGCGCGACATGAACGCGCTTGCCGCGTTCGTCCACCCCGTGCAGGGAGTGCGCTTTTCCCCCTATGCGTTCCTCGACAAAGGCAGCAATGTGCGCATGACGGCCGCCGCGACTCGCCAGGCTTTTGGGGAAACGCAGAAGCGCCTCTGGGGAACTTTCGATGGAACCGGCGCGCCCATCCGCATGACATTCGCCGAGTATTACCGGCGCTTTCTCTATGACCACGACTATGCGGCGGCTCCGAAGATGCTCTACGACAGCCCGCCGGCCGTGAAAGGCAACACGCATGACAATTCGCGCGAGGAATATCCCAACGCGATCATTGTCGAGTTTCATTTTCCGGGGTTTCAGGCGGAGCGGGAAGGCATGGATTACGTGAGCCTGCGGCTGGTCTTCTCCGAACACCGCGGAGCCTGGTATCTGGTGTACCTGATCCACGATCAGTGGACAATTTGAACAATCGACAGCGGAGGAAATCATGAGCCAGATTCGCGTGCGCAACCGGCTGAAGCCGCACGAGAATGTTTCCGGGGCCACCGTCACTATCGCCTCGGCGTCCAATTCCGTTTCCGGCGTGACGAACTCGAGCGGTTCGGCGACCCTGAACATCGACGCGTTTCCCGACGGCGATTACACGCTGACGGTGACCCCGTCGAGTACGACCACCGATCCGGTGGGCCCCGCCGTTGCCAGCAGCCCCACGCCGCCCGACCGGGTGTTCCGTTCGCTCCCGGCAACCGTGTCCATCAGCGCGAAGAAGATCACCTCCGCATCGGTTCCCGTGACATCGAGGACGGACGGGGATGCTTCCGTCGATACGCATCACGTGGTGACGGTGGACCTCCAGCCGGTGTGGATGCACTCCCCAAACAACGGCAGCCGCGGCACGCACCAGGTCACCATGATCATCGTTCATCACACGGGCGGCCCCGTCATCGGCCCGGCCATCAATACATTCCTCAGCACGGGAGAGCAGACCAGTGCGCACTACGTCATCAACACCGACGGACAGATTGTGAAGATGGTGCAGGATTCGCGCCGCGCCAACCATGCCGGCGAAGCGCACTGGGCCGGAGTCTCCGATGTCAACTCCTGCTCCATCGGCATCGAGATTGTCAATTCCACCGGCACGTATCCGCAGGCGCAGTACACGGCTTTGCTCGATCTGATCGCGCGTCTGCGAACTTCCTTCCCCACCATCGTGGATTGGAACATCATCGGCCATAGCGACATCGCCACCACCGCGGGTAAACTGGGGCGGAAAAGTTCCGATCCCGGCCTGCAATTTGAATGGTCGCGGCTCGAAGGGCGGCGCTATGGAATGACCATGATCTACGGGCCGTTCCCCACGACGATCTACGCCAGCTTCTTCGACTCCTTCCCGAGCGAATCACTGCGCAGGGGCGATAACGACGCCAAGCGAATCTTCGGGGGATCGAAACGCACGGCGATCACGGGCAATCCGGTGCGCCAATTGCAAGATGATCTCACCACCATCGGCTATCATCTGGGAACTCCGGATGGCGATTTCGGCGACAAGACCCGGGCGGCCGTGCAGATGTTTCAGGAGCATTTTTTCGCCGGTGGACGAGGGCACAAAGCGCCGGACGGAAAAGTGGATTGGCAGACGGCGCAATGGGTCAGGAGCGTCGTCGGCGCGCATCCGTAGAATAAGGCACAAAAGATATTTTTGTATGGATTCTTCCGCTGTATACTGAGGGCACAGGTCTTCTTATGCCTGACTCTCAGTCCGGTGGGAGCCGCTCGAGCGAGTCCATGCTTGCATCGGCTTCTTATGACAGAACGCCGCGTATCGGTGTTGTCCTATCCAGTTTCCACGGAGCAACAGAACACGACGGAACGCCCATTCGCGGGCTCGCCGACCCGCGCCCGGCGGACGCGGAACTGACTGCCGCGCAGTTCGACGCCATGCTCGGCAAGGCGCTCGAGCTGGGCAGCCGCGGCAGGCGCGGCGGCATCCCTGTTTTTCCCGATGAATGGGTGGTCCTGAAGATCACCTCCGGGCCCGCCGAAACCGATCCGCGGCTGGTGGACGGCCTGCTGCGCAACCTGCTCGAAGACGGGCGCGGCAAGCGCATTACCATTGCGGACGCGGCGCCGCCGGGCGAGGCGTACACGGAGATACTTCGCCGGCTTCGCGAGCGGCATCCGGACGTACGTCTGGAATATGTCGATCTTTCGACAGACGCCTGTCTCGAAGTGCCCGCCCAGCGCCGCACCTTCGCCGCGCGCAATCCGCAAGGCGTCTATGCCATCCCTCGCACCATTCGGGAGTGCGACAAGCTCATCACGCTGTCGCCCTTGCAGACCAGCGCGGTGACGGGCGTGGCGCTGTCGGTTTCGAGTTATTGGTCCATGGCTCCAGTAAGCGTCTACGGCCCTCGCCGCGAGAAACTGGCTGCGCTCGGCGACCCTGTGGACGTGCTCAACGATCTCTATCTGCACCATCCGGCGGACTACGCCATCCTCGGCGGCGCGCTGCACCACGACGCCGCGGGCGTGGTGCGCCACAACATTGTCATCGCCGGTGGAAACGCGCTCGCCGTGGATGCCGTGGGCGCGGCCGTCATAGGCTTCCAACCCGAGCAACTACCGTTGTTTGACAAACTCGAGGCGCGCGGCTTCGGCATCGCCAACACAGACTCCATCTGGACCCGCGGCAACGAAATCGAAGACGCGCGCCGCCCGTTCCGCAAACCTCCCCCATGGAACAAGTCATGAATCGACGTGATTTTTTTCTCGCCTCCTCGGCAGCCATGGCGCTGCCGGCCTTCGCCGCCGGAAATACGCGGTTGGGCCTGGTGCGATCCACACACGCCGGGCTGCGGCAGCCTGCTCCGCTCGACGATGCGTTGACTTATCCGCAAGTGCGCGAGATGGTGTTTCGCGCCATCGACTACGGAGCGCCGCGCGCGGGCTCGCTCGAAGCGAAGATCAAGCCCGGCGCCTGGGTGGTGCTGAAGCCCAACATCGTGTTTCTGCGCCCGCATCCCTCCTATGCTCCCGGGGACATCACGGACTTTCGCGTCACGCGCGCGGTGCTCGAATATGTGGCCACACGCTCGCGCGCCGGGCGAATCACGATTGCCGAAGGCGGCACCTATCGCAACGTGAAGGACCCGGCCAAGGACAATGTGGTGCTGCAAGGCGGCCGGCGCGCCACAGCCTACAGCTTCGATTGGGGAAGCGGGGAGTTTCCCGGCTTTGACGGGTCGCTGGGCGGCATGCTCGAGGAGTTCCGCTCCCGGCATCCTGAAAAGAAATTCGACTACGTGGATTTGAGCTACGACGCCGTGCGCGACGCGGCAGGAAACTTCCGCCGCCTCGAGGCGCCGAAGGCCGCCAACGGCGTGGGAGCATTCGGCGCGCGCTCCGATTATTTCGTCACCAACACCATCACCGGCTGCGATTTTCTCATCTCCATTCCCGTGATGAAGGTCCACTTGCAGTGCGGAATCACGGCCTGTTTGAAGAACTATGTAGGCACCGCGCCCCGCGAGGCATACGCCGTTCCTGGCGCGTTCCACAACGCGAATCTTCACGAGCAGCACTCCGCGGGCGGCCGCATCGACCCGTTCATCGTCGACCTGGCCTCTTTCCATCCGCCGGACTACTGCGTCATCGACGGTATTCGCGGATTGCAGACGCAGGAGCACTCCGTCCAGCGCTCCGATCAGACAGTGCGCAGCAACCTGGTGATGGCCTGCGAGGATCCGGTGATGTCGGATGCCATGGTGGCGCGTCTGCTCGGCTTCCGCGAGCACGACATCGACTTCCTGCATATGGCTGCGAAGCGCGGGATGGGCAGCATGGATCTGAGCCGCCTCGACCTGCGCGGCGATGAACCGGACCGCGAAGTGCGCCAGTGGGAGAAGCCCGGCAACTGGTATGGCCGCTGCAATCGCGAGTGGCTGCTGCGCGAGCGGAACGGGCAGTGGACGCCGCATGCCGCGCCGTTCGACACCATCGACTTGCCGGCTGTAACGGGATTGGCGCCCGCCGCCGGCGTCACCTATACCGCGGCGGTGAATGTGCAATCGGAAGGGCACCGCCGCGGATATTTGTGGCTCGGGCTGCGCGGGCGCGTCGCGGCGAGTGTGAACCGCGAACGCGTGGCGCAAATGGAGTCGCAGACGCGCTACCGCGCCGGACAGTTCCAGTTCCCCGTATCGCTGAAGCCGGGAATGAACCGGCTCGAGTTCGAGGTGCAGCCGCTCGATGGCCAGGCGCTGCTCAGCGTGTTGATCACCGGGCCTCGAAATGACGGGGACACCATCGAGGGAATCCGCTGGATGAGTTAGCCGCCGAGCCGGCCAATCACCGCTTCGAGCGCCTCCGAGGGCGCGCTCTTCTGCATTACTCTTAACTGCGCAAGCGCGGAATCCTGCTCGTTCCCTGCCGCATGCTGAAAGGCGGATTCATACTCTCTCACTACTTCGTCCACATGCGCGCCGAGGGTTCCGGCGAAGAGGTATTCCACCGTGAGGGCGTCCGGCAGCGCCACCCGCGCCCAGAAATCGGGGTCGGTCTTCGGGAGTATGGCATACGCGAGAATCTCTTCGGCAGCTTCCCGCAGCGGCTCATACGGATTGCCGAGTGAGTATTCGAGCATCAGCCAGTTGATGCCGGAATACGTGTCAATGAGGTTCTCCTTGGCGCGCCGGAACGTGTACGCTTCCCGGTAGAGTTCCGCGGCGCGGCGGTAATGTTCGCCGCGTTTCTCCTTGTCCTGTTCCTTCTCCCCGCGGCGCTTCGAGATGGCGCCCAGCAGCGCGAGGCGCTCTCCGCTGGGGCCGATGGCGGTGTTGAGGATGGAAAGCAGCTTGTCGGCTTCCGCCCACGATTGCGAAGCTTTGGCCGCGTCTTCGTCTCTCGCGCTGCGGTCCAGCACATTCGCAAGCTGCTCCAGAGCCTCGATGGGCGCGCTCGCCTTTGGGGCGGCGATGGCGTTGCGATAGGCGTGGATGGCGGACGGGAAATCCTTCAACGCCTTGTACGCTTCCCCGAGGGCAAAGAGCAGCTCGCCATCGCGCATGCCGGAAGGGCACCCGCGATCGAGTTCGGCGGCGCGCCTGCCAAGCGCCTCCATCTCTTGCGGGCTCGCGCCTTTCGCCGACGCGCTGATGTTGCGCAATTCGTTCATGTACTCGCGCTTGGAATAGAAATGGAAGACCGCTGGTGCCGCGCTCGATGGCCGCAGCGTGAGCGCGAAATCAGGGTTGCCATAGCACTGGTAGGCGCCACACGTATTGTTGTTTCCCACCGCATAGGCCGCTTGCCGCGCGGCGATGACGGCGTCGCCAAACCGTCCCCCTTCGAGCATGCGGCGGTAGAAGGTTTCCGCAAACACCACCGCGGCGGTGTCGTCCACCGCCCATCCGGCCGCTACTACGGCCTTCACTCCCATCCCGATGAGCGTTTGGGCCACGCTCGCCGCCAGGGCATGCGGATCCTCGACGCGCAGTCTGGGCTGGTCGATTTGCGCAAGGTGGCAGCAGTTGAGGAACACCAGTTCGGGCAGGTTGCGGATCTGTCCGAAGATGAGAGAGGTCAGGTACACATCGTCGGAGAGAACCATGCCCGTCTTCTCCGGACGGCCAGGCGTGTAGATGCCGTGCCCGGCGAGATGGAGAATGCGGTATTCGCCCGCCATGAGCCGCCGTACAACCGTCGAGGGCGCTTCCCGAATCAGCGGACCGGCCAACCGGTAGCCCGTGGCGGCCAGCAGGCTCCCTACCGCGCGCGCCTCCGCCTGCGCTCCCGGCAGTTCCGGCAGCTTGCTCCGGCTGTCGCCCACGACGAGCGCATTCTGTTGATGCGCGCCGCGCGGGCCCGGACGAAAGTCGCGCGTCTTGAACTGGCGGATCATTCCCGTATCGACGGCGAGCGGCGTCGTGCGGTGGCGCGTGCGCTCGGCCAGCAGTTCCCAGGGATAATTTGCCGACGTTTCGTCGACCACAAGAACCAGATTGGCGCCCTGGGCCTGCTCCTTGACGGGATTCGGGACTAGCAGTTCAAAAAGGGCCGCTGCGCACTCGGGGTCGTAGTCCGGGCGTGTCGTGGATTGAAGCAGCATCTCTTTCATCAGCGGATCCTGCGTGTCCACCGCGGTCTCTTCGGCGCGGGCGCGGTCCGTCAGCGAGAGGAAGGTCAGACGGGTGAGATGGCGCGGCTCCGCCGGGCGCTCGCGCGTTTCCGGCAACTCCAGTTCCTTGCCCGCGATCTGAATGCGGCGCCACCAGCCGCCCGCATAACTATCCGGAGGCCTGTTCCACAAGCCACCAGGCAGCGTGCGGAGTTGGTTGTCGAATTCGATTCTCTCCAGCGGCTCCAGGTTCGAACGCAGCCGCTCGGGAAGCGCCGCGGCGGCGTGCGCGGCTTCGATCGCCGTGTCTTCGAGCAGTTCGATGAACTGCACTTCGTCAATCCGGACCCTGTCCCACAGGTTCCGTTTTCGAAGCACGCGATTCGCTTCGATCGCCGCCTGCACGATGGCCGCAACCGACTCCGAAACGCTGATGGCGCGGCCGCCCGAAACGCCGATCAGGACGGACGACACCGCCGCGGATTGCCACTTCTGGCCGGCGGGCGGCTTCTCCTCGGCCATCGCCAGGGCGTAGCGCAGGCAGGCCTCCAGCATCCCCTTGCGCACTTTGGCCGCGGTGATGTCGCCTACATCTCCCAGGCCGGCGATGAGGGCCCCGGGCGGATGCGCCCCCGGAACGCGTACCACATCCGAGGTGCCTTCGGCGCCGGGGTAGATGTCCATGTGAAAGCGGTCTGAGAGCCTCCCCTTGAGTTGAATATCGAGCTGTTTTTCGGCGCTCACAATGCCGTCGTCGGCGTAGTGGCCCACCGCAACGGGATGCGCCGCTTCGCGCAGATGTCCGTGCGCCACGCTGATGCGCAGCGTCGCTTCGGCCGCCCCGATGGGCTTCGCCGCGCAGCCGAGAGCCGCATCGAGAAGATCCGTCTCGCCCGGGAAGAAGACGGCCTGTTCCTTCGCAAGCAGTTGCCGCGGATCGGCGATGGCGGGCCGCGCGGTAGGCGTGGAATCAAGCGCGGATGTAGTGCCGCGCGTGAGCAGATCGAGGATGGGGCCCGCCTGCGAAGGCAGATCGCCGTGCGACACCGCGGGGTTGTACCAGGTCTTAATGCGGGCCGGCATTCCCGCCGCGTAGGTCACCTGGCCGTCGCCTTCCGTGGTGTATTCCGCCATCCCGGATGGCGTGGCTCCGGCGGAACCGGCTACCGCCGCGATGCGGCCGGCATCGAGCGCCGCCGCCGCGAATTCGGCGCGCCATTTCCTGCTGCCGGTGAGGAGCGCGGCGTTCGGGCGGCCGGGCAGACCATCCCATCTGCTGGCGTCGAACATCTCTTCCGGCAGCATGTCGATCAAACCCGGAAAGCTCTGAAGCGTGGCCGCTACCTGTGCGTCGCTGTGACGGCCGAGCAGTGCAAGCATGCGTACCAGAGACGACTGCCCGGCCAGCAGTCTTGCCGCGTGCCAGCTTCCCTGGTAAGGTGCGCCGAGCAACAGTATTTTCGAATTCGCCTTGCAGAGATCCGCCCAAACGGAGCCGTTGGCGCGGGCAAATTCGAGCGCCACCAGTCCGCCCATCCCATGCCCGATGAGTTGCACGGGGCGGCCGCTCTGCTTGCGCTTGTCTGCGATGACGGCCGCCAGGCCCGCGGCGGATTCCGCTACCGGCCTGCGCCAGTCATAAGGGAACAGCGAGGTGTCGTAGTTGGCAAGCAGGCGCGTGTACAGATCATCGTAGAGCCCCAGCACCTTGCCCGCGGCGCCGCGCCCGTCCGCGAGTTCCAGGAAGCGCCCAGCGCCGAGAGCCTCGTAATCGAGCCAGATGGCGCTTCCATCCGCCGCGTTCAACTGCGTGCCGAAGGCGTCGGGGATGAGGATGGTGACGGGAAGACTTTCCGCCCCCCGCACGCCGCCGCGCACGGCAAGCCCGCGCACGCGCTGGAAATCGGGCGGCGGCGCGTCAAACGGCGCGCCCAGCCATTCCAGGATCCGCGAGCGGGACCGCTGGTTCTTGAAATAGCTGAAGTGGTTGACCGTGTCGCCCTGATCCAGGAATTGGTACACCCCGCGCGTGCGCGCCATGCCGCCGGACATCGAGCGCGTGTTGACAACAAAATCGTTGTCCTCCCAGTAGTAGGCGCGCAGGGCGTACTCTTTGAGGCTTCCCCAGAAGCCTGAGCCCTCGAAATCGCCCGCGATCACGCCGAGGTCCGCCTTGCTTTTCAACCCGCGCGTGTTGAGCAGGTGAATCAGCGGAGACTCCGGCATCTGCGCTTCAATCCCCGGAATCAACGATGGGTCCGCACGCAGCTTGATCAGTTCGAGCGCGGTGGCTTTGAACAGCGCGTAGAAGGGGTTTTCACTCAGTCCGGGAATGTGGCCGATCACGTTGAGGATGATGTTGAGATAGGTGTCGAGACGCTTGGAGGCGAGGATGGTCCCGGCTGCCGGGCACGCCGTGCGGACGAACTTGGACACCGTGAACTGCTTCTGCGCCAGCGTGGCGGCGAGACTCCGCAGCAGGTCGAGATCCGGCCGGCCTTCAAACGCGGCAAGGTCGTCTTCGCTGAGCGAACCGAGGCAGAGCAGTTCGCCCACCAGTCCGCCGCGCGAATGCGTGATGACGTGGACGGTCGCCCCGGCCGGCAGCAGCGTGGCAAGGTCGAGCGTATTCCGCGCCGGGCTCACGGAAAAGGTGCAATGTTCGAGCGCCAGAACGCGGTTGGGATATTTCGAAACCAGGTCCTTCCACTCCTGCGTCGGCTGGTTCTGCGCATCGCGCCAGAAACCGCTGAAACTGCCCTGCGTGCTCGATGCCGTGCCGTGAATGAACACCAGGTGCGGAGCTTTGTTGTCGAGTTGCTGCGCGCCGGTGATCTGTTCCCCGAACGATCCGTCGTTGTTGAGCCGGTACAGACCGGTCTTCAGCCGTCCGTCGAAGTGCTCGACAACGGCGAGGGCGGTTTCGTGCGCGATCGCATCGGCGGGGCTGATGCCGAACACGTGCAGCGCCTTGAGCGCCCAATCCGTGACGCCGCGCGCCGCCCCGCCGCGGTAGAGGCTGGCGGGGATGACGATTTCATTCCCGCCGCGGGAAGCCCCCACTTCCTGGGCGAGTTGATCGGCGCGAAGATATTCCGTGATGCCGCACTCATATTCAATCTTGACGATGGAATCGGGCGCGGTGTCCACGCGCGCCGCGGCCGGAGCCTCTCCCCGCCGCGCCGGGACGATAGCGTGGGAGCTTGCCGCCCGGACGTTCAACAGTCCCGCTATCTCGGGCTCGGGAATGGTTTCGATAGGAATTCCGGGAATTACGAAGGATATCGTCTGATTTGCCACAGCACCCTCCTGGTTGGGCTATTAGTTTATCGCATACCGCGGAATGCGTTTAGACTGGATGGGATGCTCAGTATTGTGGTTCCAGACGACTACCCGGCAGTGCTGGCTCCGAGCGCTGCTTATCAACGGCTGTTGGCCGAAACCCCCGTCGCCTATCACGATTCACTCCCCGGCGGCGAGGAGCGGCTCATCGAACGGATCCGGGATTTCGAGGCGCTCATCAATGTCCGCTCCTCGACGAAGTTCACGGAAGCCGTGTTTGCCGCATGCCCGCGCTTGAAACTGCTCTCGATTTGGGGAACCGGAACGGATAACGTGGACCTCGCCGCGGCGGCGCGGCACGGCGTGACGGTGACTAATACGCCCGGCGTCGCCGCCGTCTCCATCGCCGAGCATTCCCTGCTGCTGGCGCTCGCGGTGGCGCGCCGCATCGTGGCCGTTCATAACCGCACCGCCGCCGGAGAATGGCCGCGCGGACAATCGACGCAGCTTCACGGAAAGACGCTGGGGATCATCGGCCTCGGAGCCATCGGACGGCAGTTCGCCCGCTTGGGGCAGGGAATCGGCATGCGCGTCATTGCCTGGACCATGCATCCCAACCCCGCCCTCGGCTTCGAACTCGTGCCGCTCGAGGAGTTGTTGCGGTCGAGCGACGTCGTCAGCCTCCACCTCCGCCAATCACCCCAGACCATCGGCTTCCTCGGCAAGGAACAGTTCTCCCTCATGAAGAAAAGCGCCATCTTCGTGAACACCGCGCGCGGCCCGATTGTGGACGAGGCGGCGATGATCGAAGCTTTGCGCGAGGAGCGAATCGCCGGCGCGGGTCTGGACGTGTTCGAAAAAGAACCGCTGCCGCAAGGACACATCCTCACCACATTGGACAACGTCGTGCTCACGCCGCATTGCGCCGGGGTGACGCCGGAAGTGCTCGAAGCCGGCCTCGCGCTCTCCATCGAAAACATTCGCTGCTTCGCGGGCGGCAAGCCGCAAAACGTCGTTACAGCTTGAAGAAGATCTTGCGCTGGTAGAGCCAGTAGCAGGCGTACCACATCACCGCCACCACCAGGATTTGCTGCGGAATCGCTCCCGCATCGCCCAGGAACGCAAAATTCCCGGTAAATCCTTTGAGCCCGCGGTCGAGCCACCCTTTTATCCCGATCTGGCCGAGCGAGTAGATGAAGATCGAGTTCATTCCCACCACCACCAGCGGGAAAGTCCAGCGCTTGATCTGCTTCACGTCGATGATCCAATAGAAGACAGCCAGCATGAGGATCACCCATCCCGCGCTGAAGAACGTGAAACTGGCTGTCCACAGCCGCTTCACCATCGGGTTCCAGGGTTCGAGCGCAAGGCCGGGAACGAAGCAGGCCGCGGCGCAGCCAAAGAGTACATTGAGTTTGTATTGGTGCGATTTCTCAGTCCGGAGCAGCGCTCCCGCCCAGCAGCCGAACAAAATGGTGACGGCATTTCCAATGAAATTGATGGTGGTGTAATAGCCGGAGTAGTTATAGCCGAGCAATTTCAAATCGATTATCGCCCCAATGTTCCCCGTCCGCGAAAACGCCCCCTCCGGCCCCGGAAACAGCGCAAACAACGCCCACTGCCCCGCCAGCATCGCCGCCGCCGCCGCCGCTTGATACGAGAATCGCATCCGCGTGATGAAGAAACACAACAGGTAGCCGAAGGCGATTTGCGACAACACATTGATCAGTTGCAGCGCCAGGTGCGGTTTCGTCGTCCCCCAGTTGGAATATAGGTTGCTCAGCACGACAAGCATGAACGCCCGCCATGCCACATGGCGAGACAGCATGGAGGTGGTGGCCCCCTGTGCCATGCGCCGCGCGAACGCAAATGGCATCGCCACTCCCACCATGAATGTGAACGCCGGTTGAATCAGGTCCCAGAACGTGCAGCCTTCCCAGGCGGTGTGCTCCACCTGATTGGCGAGCCACGCCCATTGCGGGTAATTGCGCAGCGACGCCAGGCCGAACCCCGTCGAAGCAAGCGCGATCATGATGAGGCCGCGGTAGGCGTCGAGGCTGGTGAGCCGGGCGTCCACTTTCTTGGGCGCGACACGCTCCGGGGCGGTTGGCGCGCCTGCGGGCACGGTGGAAGCGATGGTAGCCATAAATTCTTGTGCCGTAGTATACACCCGCCGCGCGGCGAGAAGGGCGGTGACAGTGACCAGAGTCACCGCTTGCCGCCGCCCCCTTTACTAGACTTAAAAATACTGTAGTAGATTAGTACGAGGAAGGGGCTGCATGAAGAGACTGTGGTGGAGTTTTGGCATTGTTTTGGTTTTCTCGTTCGCCGTATTGGGCTGGATCGGAACGAGGATTTACCAGGAAATGCCGCCGATTCCGGCGACGATTGTTTCCACTGATGGGACTGTGGTGATTCCCGATGGCGACATCGGCCGGGGCCAGAACGTATGGCAGGAGATGGGAGGCATGGAAGTAGGCTCCATCTGGGGGCATGGCAGCTATGTGGCTCCCGATTGGACGGCGGACTGGCTGCATCGTGAGGCTGTGTTCGTTCTTGACGAATGGAGCAACAGCGGCTACGGAAAGCCTTACGCCCAACTGGGCGTCGAAGACCAGGCGAAGTTGAGAGGGCGCCTGGAGCAGATGTACCGGCACAACACGTATGACTCCTCCGCCAACGCCATTCGCATCGAACCTGTGCGCGCCAAGGCATTCGAAGCATGTCTGAGCCACTTCTCCGGCGTCTTCATGAAGGGAAACGATGCCTATGCGATTCCCGCCGGCAGCGTCAGCACTCCCGAGCGCATGCGGCAATTCGCGGCCTTCATGTTTTGGACCGCGTGGTCTGCCGCGGCGAACCGTCCGGGAGATCAGGTTTCCTACACGCACAACTGGCCCTATGAGCCGCTCGTCGGCAACCGGCCAACGGGCGAGACAGTCATCTGGACCGGAGTCAGCATCATCATGCTGCTCGCGGGCATCTGCGCAATGGTTTGGTGGTACGCCGCGCAGAAGGGAGAAGACCCGCCCGGTCCTCTGCCGGACCGCGACCCGCTGGGAAAGTGGGTATCCACGCCATCGCAGCGCGCCACGCTGAAATACTTCTGGGTGGTGTCCGCGCTGATTCTGGTACAGATTCTGTTGGGCGTCGTGACGGCCCACTACGGCGTGGAAGGAAACGGATTTTACGGTATCAAAATCGCCGATGTGCTGCCTTACAGCGTATCGCGAACCTGGCACGTGCAGATGGGCATCTTCTGGATCGCCACGGCATGGCTGGCGGCTGGCCTGTTCATCGGGCCGCTGGTGAGCGGACATGAGCCGAAGTTCCAGCGCCTGGGCGTGAATGTCCTTTTCGGCGCGCTGCTGGTGGTTGTCGCCGGCTCTCTGACGGGCGAATGGTTGAGCGTCCAGAACAAGATTTCCGGCGCCGCCGCTTTCTTCTGGGGCCACCAGGGTTATGAATACGTGGACCTCGGGCGTGGCTGGCAGATCCTCCTGTTCGCCGGATTGATCATCTGGTTTTGTCTTGTGGTGCGTTCCGTGCGCCCGGCGCTGAAGACGGCGGGAGACCAGCGCCAGTTGCTGTGGCTGTTCATCATCTCCGCCGGGGCCATCGGCTTGTTCTACGGCGCGGGTCTCGCATGGGGACAGCACACTCACCTGTCGATTGTCGAGTATTGGCGGTGGTGGGTGGTGCACCTCTGGGTGGAAGGCTTCTTCGAAGTGTTCGCCACCACCGTGATCGCTTTCTTCTTCGCCCGCATCGGACTCATCCGTCCGAATTTGGCCGCCCAATCGGCATTGCTGTCGGCCACCATCTTCCTCTCCGGCGGTATCATCGGCACCTGCCACCACCTCTACTTCAGCGGCACTCCGACAGTGGCCCTGGCTTGGGGATCGGTGTTCAGCGCGCTCGAAGTGGTGCCGCTGACCATGGTGGCCTACGCGGCGGTGGACGACATGCGGCGCGGGAAACTCACCACCTGGGCGGGGCGGTACAAGTGGCCAGTGTACTTCTTCGTCGCGGTGGCCTTCTGGAACATGGTGGGCGCCGGCCTGTTCGGCTTCATGATCAACCCCCCCATCGCGCTCTACTTCATGCAGGGCCTGAACACCACTCCGCTCCACGGCCATTCGGCGCTGTTCGGCGTCTACGGCATGTTGGGCATCGGCTTGATGCTGGTATGCCTGCGGGCGATGAGCCCGACGGCCCAGTGGAGAGAGGGTTGGCTGCGCTTCGCCTTCTGGGGAATGAACGGCGGGCTGTTCCTGATGTGCGTGGGAAGCCTGCTGCCCGTGGGGCTGATGCAGACGTTCGCTTCGGTGAACCAGGGCTACTGGTATGCGCGCAGCACGGAGTTCATGGGCACTCCCGTGATGCAGACCCTGCGCTGGATGCGCGTGCCGGGCGACACCATCTTCGCCCTCGGAGCCCTCGTGCTGGTGGCCTTCGTCTTCCGTTCGAAAGAACCCGGCGAGCGCGTGCCGGGCACGTACCCCGTTCCCGCTTCCACGGACTAGCGTCGAGCGAGGGGATGGCCGTTGACCTGCTTCGCGGCGCCATGATAGCTTTGCAGGACGCCACCCCCTCACTCTCACGCCATGCCACGAATTCTCATCAACGAATGCAAGCAGGAGATCTCCTCGTTCAACCCGGTTCCGGGCCGCTTCGAGGATTTCGCCGTCTCCTTCGGTAAAGACATCACAGATCACCACCGCGGGATCGGAACGGAAGTGGGAGGCGCTCTGCGCGTATTCTCCGAACACCCGGAAGTGGAGGTGGTTCCCGGCTATAGCGCGCGCGCCATTACCTCCGGCGGCACGCTCGAGGATGCGGCCTTCGATCGCATTGCAGCCGGGTTTCTCGATGCCGTGCGCCAGGCGCGCGATGTGGACGCCATCTACTTCAGCCTCCACGGCGCGATGGCTTCTGAGAGCGTGCACGACACCGAGGGCCACCTGATTGCCGAAACACGCAAGATCGTGGGCGAGCGCGTGCCGCTGGTCGTCTCGCTCGATCTGCACGGCATCCTCACAGACGATATTCTCCGCCACTCCGATGCCGTAGTCGTCTACCACACATACCCCCACGTGGATTTCTTCCAAACCGGAGAGCGCGCCGCCCGCCTGCTGCTGCGCATCATGGCCGGCGAGGTGAAGCCGGTGAGCGCGCGGGTCCCCATTCCTGCCCTCGTTCGAGGCAACGAATTGAAAACGGCTACAGGCCGGTTCGGCGAGTGCGTGCGCGAAGCCATCGCCATCGAGAACAGTCCCGGCGGGCTGAGCGGAGGGATGTTCATCGGCAACCCCTTCACCGATGTTCCAGACCTCTGCTCGAACGCCTTCCTCGTGACCAATGACGACCCGGTACGCGCCGAGCGCGAAGCCATCCGCATTGCCGGCATGTTCTGGGAGATGCGCCATCATCTGCATCAGCCCCTGACGCCATTGGCGGAAAGCGTCCGCATGGCCGCCAACGCCACTGGCCGCGTCGTGCTGGTGGATGCCGCCGACGCGACCAGTTCCGGAGCTTCCGGCGACAGCAACGCAATCCTGCGCGCCCTGCTCGATGCCGGCTACCGCCGCACCGTTCTCCTTCCCATCGTCGATGCGCCCGCCGTCGAGGAAGCCTTCCGCGCGGGCGTGGGCGGCATGGTTCGCGTCCCCATCGGCGGCAGCCTGGACCGCGGGCGCTTCACCCCGGTGGTGATGGAACTGCGCGTGAGAATGCTTTCCGACGGCGTGTTCCGCAGCGAGTCGCACGGCAACCTGTGGAACAGCGGGCGCTCGGCGCTGCTCCAGGCCGGCAATTACATGCTGGTGGCCACCAGCAAGGCGGTGAGTCTTTATGACCGGTCCCTCTTCTTCGCGCACGGGCAGGACCCGGCGGCGTTCGACACCGTGGTCGTCAAGTCTCCGCACTGCCAGCCGCACATGTTCGAGGAAGGCGCGCAACTGCTGGTGAACGTGGATGCGCCCGGCTCCACCAGCGCGAATCTGAAGAGCCTCGGCCACACGCGCTGCGCCCGTCCCGTGTTTCCCTTGGATGAGGGCGTCACCTTCACGCCGCGGGCGCGCCTGTTCCGGCGCGATCATTAATTACGAATATGAAAATCCGAGATATTCAGGCATTCGGGCTGCGGGGCCGCACGCCGGAGGGCGGCTGGTCCAATGAATTGCAGCCGGAGGATTGCGTTCATACGCTCATCGCGGTGCTCACCAGCGAAGGCGCCATCGGATGGGGCAGCGTATTCACCAGCGAAGACCTGGTGCGCGCCTCGCTTGCCGTGCTGCGCCCGCTCTATCAGGGCGAGTGCGCCCTCGAGCCCGAGCGGGTTAGCGAGAAACTCCATCAGAACACGTTCTGGCAGGGGCGCGGCGGAGCCATCACGCATACCATCAGCGGCATCGACATCGCGCTCTGGGACTTGCTCGGCAAAGCGTCGGGACAGCCCGTGGGCCGGCTGCTGGGTGGGCGCTATCGCGAGCGCGTGCGGCCCTATGCTTCTCTCCTGATGCGCGAGCCGGAGCGCATGGCCGATGAACTGCTCCCCGTAAAGGCGCAGGGATTTCGCGCCTTCAAGATCGGCTGGGGGCCGTTTGGGAGAAAGAACGCCGCCACCGATGAGGCCATCGTACGCGCGGCGCGCGAAGCGGTGGGCGCCGATTCTCTTCTGATGGTGGATGCCGGCGGAAGCGACGCCTTCTGGCCCGGAAATTACAAGTGGGCCTTGCGCGCCGCGGAGATGCTGGCCCAGTATGACGTGGCGTGGTTTGAAGAGGCGCTCCATCCCGACGCCCTCGAGGATTACGTCGCTCTGCGCCGCGCCTCGAAAGTGCCCATTGCCGGCGGCGAGGTCCTCACCCGGCGGCAGTCCTTCGAGCCGTGGCTCCAGGCCGGAGCCTTCGACATCGTGCAGCCCGACGTCACCAAAGTCGGCGGCATCAGCGAAGAGCGCCGCATCGGCTGGATGGCCCGCCGGCACGGCGTGCGCTTCATCCCGCACGGCTGGAACACCGCCCTGGGACTCGCCGCGGATCTTCAGCTTGCTTCCGCTTTCCCCGATACCGGCCTGGTGGAGTATCTCACCGGCTCGCCGTTCATCGATGAGATCGCGGCCGGAGGCTGGCGCCTGGATGCGGACGGCATGCTCGAGATTCCCTCGAAGCCCGGCCTCGGGATCGAGATCAACATGGATGCGCTCGCCGAGTATTCGCGCACGGGAACAGACGAACTCCGGAGGAGGCTTGAGTAGCGCGGCATCGAGAAGCGGAATGTGGCTGGTCTTCCTCCTCTGGATCGCCTTCGCGCTGAACTATGTCGACCGCCAGATGGTCTACTCCATCTTCCCCGCGCTCAAGGCCGACCTGCGCTTCACCGACGTGCAACTCGGCCTCACGGGAAGCGTCTTCGCGTGGGTCTATTCCCTGTCGATGCCTGTTGCGGGAAGGCTGTCCGACACCATGCGCCGGGACCGTATGATCGTCGCGAGCCTCGTATTGTGGAGCGCGGCGACACTCGGCTGCGGGCTCAGCACATCGGTCCTCGCGTTTCTCTTGTGGCGCGCCGTCATGGGGATCACTGAATCGCTCTACTACCCGGCCGCTCTCGGAGTGCTCGCCGAGGCGCATTCCGGGGCGACGCGGTCCAAGGCGATGGGCATTCACCAATCGGCCCAACTAGCCGGCATCGTCGCCGGAGGATCGTACGGCGGATGGATGGCGGACCACGCCGGATGGCGCGCGGGGTTCCTCATCGCGGCGGCGGCGGGCATGCTCTATTCCCTGGTGCTGCTGAAAAAACTGCCCGCCTCCCAGGCTCCGCGCGAGCAGAAATCCGGCAGTCCCTTGCGCCATTCGCTCCAACTGTTCCGCGTGCGTTGTTACGTTGCCATCTCCGCGGCGTTCTTCGCCTTCTGCTCCATGTTGTGGATCTTCTACGCCTGGCTGCCCGCGTTCCTCTACGAGCGCTATCACCTGTCGATGGCGGAAAGCGGATTCCAGGCTACCGTGTTCGTGCAGGCAAGCTGCGGCGTGGGCGTCGTCATCGGCGGCGCGCTCGCGGATCATCTCTCGAAACGCATCCCCGCCGCGCGTTTCTACATCGCCGCCGCGGGCATCCTGCTGTGCGCGCCTTTCGGATACCTCACCTTCGCCCTTCACTCGCTCACCTGGGCCACCATCTGCTCGGCGGGCTACGGAGGCTTTTCCGGATTGACCGTGGCAAACGTATTCGCCGCGGCCTACGACATCATCGCTCCGGCGCGCTTCGGCCTCGGCGCCGGCGTGCTGAACATGATCGGCGGCATCGCCGCCACCGTGATGATCTATCTTGCCGGGCTCCTCAAGTCCTCCATCGGCTTTGCGGGCTTGCTGAGCTGGGTGGCGGCCGGGTGCGTGTTGACAGCGCTCCTCCTGGCGTGGGTTGCCCTCTCGAGCTTCGACAAAGAGTCCGCGCGGAGGCTCACGCCGTAGCTTTTCTGTGTTAGCATCGGCGAGTCATGCGGAGAAGAGAATTCGCCCTCACGGCAATCGGGGCCGGCGCCCTCGGCGGGCAACCGCCGGAGCCCCGCACATTCGTTTATAAGAAGGCAGCCGGCTGCGACATCAAGGCGGATGTGTTCGGCCCGCCATCGGATGGACGCAAGCCGGCCGCGGTGTGGATCCACGGCGGCGCGCTCATCATGGGCTCACGCCGGCTTTCACCGAACACCCGGGTCTTGCGCGCCCTGCTCGATGCGGGCTTTCGTGTCATCTCCATCGACTACCGCCTGGCGCCGGAAACGAAGCTGCCCGGAATCATCGAAGACATCCAGGACGCCTTCCACTGGATGCGGCGCCAGTCGCGCGCGCTGCAAATCGATGCGGATCGCCTGGCCGTCTGCGGCGGCTCGGCGGGCGGATACCTCACCCTGATGACCGGCTTCTGCGTGAAGCCGCGTCCGAAAGCGCTGGTCGCATTCTGGGGCTACGGCGATATCACCGGCGCGTGGTATTCCCGTCCTGATCCCTTCTACCTCAAAGAGCCCGCTGTTTCAAAGGATGAGGCGCTGGCATCCGTGACCGCCGCCGCCGTGTCCGAGCCGCCGCCGAAGAACAACCGCCGCCGCTTTTATCTCTACTGCCGGCAGCAGGGCATCTGGCCGCAACAGGTGGGCGGGCACGATCCGTTCACCGAAGACCACTGGTTTGACCCCTACAGCCCCATCCGCAATGTGGATGCCGCCTATCCCCCCACTATGCTCGTGCACGGAACAGCGGATACCGATGTCCCTTATGAGCAATCGAAAATGATGGCCGAGCGTTTCGCGAAGGCGGGCGTGGAACATCAGTTCGTCACCGTGCCGGACGGAGGGCACGGCATCGGCAACATC
Organism: Bryobacterales bacterium; assembly: GCA_020847975.1. Classification (GTDB taxonomy): domain Bacteria; phylum Acidobacteriota; class Terriglobia; order Bryobacterales; family Bryobacteraceae; genus CADEFT01. The sequence goes on from JADLBD010000144.1 coordinate 112,506, forward strand.
CCGGCCGAACAACAGGACCGCATCTACCGCGACGCCGCCGCCTTTCTCCGCAAACACATGACTGCCTAGATCCAATACTGTTCATTTAACGAGCAGAGCAAAGTGGGACAGACCTCCTGGTCTGTCCTCTTTGTGCTACAAATGCGTCTTGACGTACTACGAACGCCATCTGCCGCACTGGCACCCGGAGGGTGCCGCGATATTCCTCACCTGGCGTTTACATGGATCGCTGCCCAGAACCGGCCATGTCCCTCTGGGTATCGCAGATGCAAAGTCTGCGGGCAGGGCCTTTGCCGGCATGGATCGGCAGTTGGACAAGGCCGCGGCTGGTCCACGATGGCTTCTCGATGAAGGCGTGGCGCAATGTGTCGCCGATGCTCTCCAATACGGCGAACGGCGGCTTGGCTTATACCAGTTGCGAGCGTGGGTCCTAATGGCCAATCATGTCCATATTTTGATCTATCCTGCTGCCAAGCTATCGAGGATCACCAAGGCGGTCAAGAATTTCTCGGCGCGGCAGGCCAATGCGATCCTTGGTCGAACTGGCCAGCCGTTTTGGCAGGATGAATCCTACGATCACTGGGTGCGCGGTCCCGATGAACTGGAGAAAATCGTTCGCTACATCGAGGAGAATCCCGTTGCGGCGGGACTGGCCGAGAGAGCAGAGAGTTGGCCCTGGTCGAGTGCGTTTCGAATATCAGAATGAACTAAGGGCACACCTTCAACTTCTTGCGCATCTCGACGCCATCGCCGGCGGTCTCCATCATGCGGAACCCCTGCTTTTCGAAGAACGCCGCCGTCAGCGGCGTGGCGTGCAGCCGCACCATCATCGGATCACCGTCCTGTGTGATCTTGCGCAAAGCCGAGAAGACAAGCAGCCTGCCGAGTCCGTTGCGATGCAGGTCGCGTCTCACCAGGATCCAGCACAGGCTCGCCATGTCCGGAGTCTCGAACGCATAGCCGCCGCAGCCGGCGACGGAGCCATCGTGTTCGAGAACGAAATAAGGTCCCGGCGGATTGTCCAGAAATGCCGCAAACCCGGCGCGCTCGCTCGCGTGCAGGAATTCGGGCGCATTGGAATCGAAGACCGCGAGACATCCTTCGCGGTCGGTGGTCTGATAAGGCCGAAAATCCATCTTCTATCAGGACATCACAGCCGGGTACACTTTGCGAATGGCGGCGGCGATATCCTCCGCGTCCTTCCGCGTGAATCGCGGATCCATCAGAACGCCCCCAAATCGATTCAATATGTCGATGGTGCGGGGGCACGTGTCCGCGCCGTAGCGGATCGCTTTCCCTCTCTCCGTCTGGAAACTCGGCCAGTTGGGATGGATGGTCTTCTTGGCAATGACATGAGGCAGCGTGGGCAGGATCACCGAGCCGCCCGGACGCGACGCGGCCACATTCTCCGCCTTCATGGCCGCAAGAAAACGCTCGCAGCGCTCCTTCGCGCCGAAATCCAGGAAAACCCCCGTGCCGAGTTCGCCCTCCGGGTCGGGCAGATGCCGCAGGCGCACGCCCGGCAAATCGCGAACGCCCGCGTAGACCTGCCGCGCATTGCCCCGCACGGACGAGATGATGCGGTCGAGCTTGCGCACCTGCGCCAGCATCACTCCCCCCGTGAACTCGCTCATGCGATAGTTGGCGCCGAAGAACCAGTCGAGTTGCTGTTTGCCCACCGCGCTCTGGTGCGGAGCGCGAAAACCTCCGAGATCATGGAAGCGCGAGGCGCGTTCGAACAATTCAGGATTGTTAGTAACGACAGCCCCGCCTTCGCCCGCGGTGATGGTCTTGTTCAATTGCAGGCTGTAAATCCCGATATCGCCCATCGAGCCCACCGGCTTGCCCTTGTAGCTGGCGCCCACGCTCTGCGCGCAATCCTCGATCACCCGCAGATTGTGCTTCCGGGCAATGGCGAGCACGCGATCCATATTGCACGGGTTGCCTTGCAGGTGGACCGCCATGATCGCCTTGGTGTGCGGCGTGATGCGGTGCTCGATGTCGTCAGGATCGATCGTGAACGAGGTGTCGATCTCCGCGCACACCGGCAGTCCTCCGGCAAGCTCCACCGCGTTGAAGCAGGAATGCCACGTCCAGGCAGGCAGAATCACCTCGTCGCCGGGGCCGATCTCGAGCGCCGCCACCGCGCATTGCAGCGCCGCCGTCCCCGAGGTCACCGCCAGCGCAAAGCGTGTCTGCATGCGCGAGGCGAACTCCTGCTCGAACTTCAGCACCTTCATCGGAGTCTTCGGGCCATACCAGCGGAAGGGCGATTTCGCCTCGAGGACATCCAGAAGTTCGGCGCGCTCTTTGTCGTCGTAAAACTCCGACCCCCAAAAGCCTGCCCGCAGCGGCTTTTCGCGGATGGGGGAGCCCCCGTCGATGGCGAGTCTCGGCGCGCCCTTGGCGGCGATGGCCGAAGCGGCGGCAGCCGTTGTGAAGTGCCTGCGATTCATCAGAATTGTCTCCCTGGTTGTCACGGTATTCCCTTTTGAACCCCGCCGCAAGGGCTACGCCCGCTTTTTCTACCAGAGCAGTTTCAAGGCGAACTGCACCTGACGGTTGGGGTTGGCGGTCGACGTGATCTGCGCCGTCTGGGGCTGGCCGATCACGTGATTCGGCATCCCGAATTGCGTCCGGTTGAAGAGGTTATAGAATTCCCCGCGGAACTCCAGACGGAAGTTCTCCCGCAGGCGAATCGGAATGAAACGGTGCAGGGCGAAGTCCACGTTGTTTGTCCCGGGACCGTACAACCCGTTGCGTCCGCCGTTTCCGTAAGTGTACGCCGGGGGAGTGACGAAACAGCTTGCGTCGTAATAGCGGTTTGGCGTCCAGTTGGATAGAGCGCCGTTGCAGACCCGGTTGGGCCAGTTGGTTGTGCCCATATTCAGGTTGTCGAGCGGCAGCACCACGGTAAAGGGCGTGCCGTCCTGCGCCGTCCAGATGCCGCTGGCCTGCCAGTCGCCGAGGACTACGCGCCCCACGCCCGACTGCAGGTACTTTCGCCCCTTGCCGAACGGCGGGTCCCATGTCAGGCTGAGAACGCTGCGCAGCGGAGAGTTCGAGGTCATGGGCCCGCGCTCCGCTCGCAGGTCGTACGGATTTTGAATCCCCTCGGCGGCGCCGCAATACGAACAGCCGTCCAGGCCGACGCCGGAGTTCATGTCAATCCCGCGGCCCCAGGTGAAGCTGTGCAGAAACGCCAGCCCATGCGACATGTGGCGTTCCAACCGCGTGGACAACCCCTCGTAGTAACTCCGGCCGAAGGGCAGGTAGGATGTGATAGGCGCCAGCGTGACCGCCCCAAACCGCCGCCGCGTCGCAATCCCGCCGGGACCCGGCGCCAACGGCTGATTCGCGGGCACGGCATTCCAAAGCCCGTAGCTGTTATTGCCGACATAGGTCACTTCCAGCACCGTATCCCGCAGAACTTGTTTTTGCAGGCTCAGGTTCCACTGGTTGACCACCGGGGTCTTCCAGTAATCCGGCCAGTAGAGCAAGGTGGACGTAGCCGAGCGGAGGAATACGAATTCCTGCGGAGTGGCCGTCTTTGGTAATGGCAGGCTGCCGCTGAGATGGAACGCGGTGGAAGGCGACACGCGGTCGCCGTCGACATTCACGCTGCCGTACCCGACAAACGGCGGATTGTTGGTCATCATGTTTCCCACGCCGGTCTGTTCATCGGGATTGCCGTAGAACATGCCGTAACCGCCGCGGATGGTCAGGTCGCCTGTGTGGGGGATGCGGTAGGCAAAGCCGAAGCGCGGCGCGAAGTTGTTGCGGTCGACGCGCATCAGCCCCCTCGAGTTGCCGTCCAGACCGGCAAAGATCATCTTTCCGAAGTCCTTCGAGCTTGGGTCGATGATGAAGTCGGCGTAGCGGTCATCTACATCGTAAATGGGAAAGTAGAGTTCGTAACGCAGGCCTAAGTTGAGAGTAAGTCGAGAGGTAACTTTCCAGTCGTCCTGAAAGTAAGCAAAGGAGTTGGTGGAGCGCAGATTGCTGACTCCCGTGCTGCTGCTGCGCACGGTGTTGGCAAGCCCCAACAGCATATCGGCGAGCCCGGCGCCGGTGCCGGGGCGCGCCTGGGGATTTTGTGTGTAGCTCCCGTCGAACGTGAAGACGCCGCGGCCCTGCAGCGTGGTGAACGTGTACATCTTCTGGAACTGGTAAGTGAAGCCCATCTTGAGAATGTGGTTGCCGACGATCTTTGTGGCGTTATCGGAAACCTCCCACGTGGCTGAAGTCTTCGCCAGCGGGACATTGGTCAGGCCCGAAGGCTGTGCGCCCAGGCCGGTAAGTCCATTTACGTTGAACGTCGGCGTGCTGCTGTCCACTCCGGGAGCCAGGGCGCCCGGAATGATCTCATTCCTGGCGAGCACGGCATCCTTGTCGATGCCCGGACGAGTCCAGGCGAAGCGTAATTCATTCACCAGCGTGGGGCTGAAGGCGCGCGTATAGCCGAGGCCGAGATTCCAGGCCGGCATGTGCTGGTTGACGCCCGTCCCCGCCGGTTCCGGCAGGGCCGCATCGGCATTAATCGTGCCGCGGTTCATCCCGAAGCGCGCAAAAAAGCTATCCTTGTCGCTCAGCGTGTAATCGTGGCGCACCGTCAGGTTTTGCAGGCTCGTACTATAGGTGGCATTGCGGACATAGTTGGAGCCGGCGGTGGGGAGGTTGGGATCGGGGTAAGATGCGGCGAGTGACTTTCCAATGGAATTGAACGCCGGCGCCGGCACGGTGTTACTCGGATACGGTGTGCGTGTTGCGGCGGCGCCCGTTCCTGTCGTGCTGAACGGGTCAAAGATCGCGTTCGGGAATACGCCGTTCTTCATCTCCTGAGAAGGCACGGTGGAGATGTTGGTCTGCATCTGGCGGATCTCGGTCCCCTGGTAGGCGCCGAACAGGAAGGCCTTGTTCTTCTTGATGGGACCGCCGAGCGATCCGCCGAACTGGTTATACGAAAGGTGCGGCACAGGGCCCGGGGGCGCGAAAATATCCCTCGCTCCCACCGCGCTGTTGCGCAGAAAATCGAACGCGGAGCCGTGGATCTCGTTCGTCCCGCTCCTGGTGACCACGCTCACCACGCCGCCCGCCGAACTCCCATACTCGGCGGAGAAATTCCCGGTCTGCACCTTGAACTCCTGGATGGCCTCCAGTGACGGGCGAAGCGCGTCGCGCTGGTGATTGTCGATGCCGCGAATCTGCGACTGGTTGCTGCCGCCATCGAGCAGATACTGGTTCTGCATCCCGCGGTTCCCGTACGCCGAAAAGCTCTGGTCCTTGTTCGCCGACGGCACCACGCCTGGCGTGAGCAGCGAAAGCTGCATGTAGTTCCGGCCGTTGAGCGGCAACTGCTGCGTGGTGCGGTCGTCAATCACTTGTCCGAGCGCGTTTGTCGACGTGTTCAACAGAGGGACCTGCGCCTCGATGGTGACCGACTGGGTAGTCTCGCCGAGTTCGAGAGTCACCCGCAACGAGACCGTCTCCGTCACACGCAGCACCACGCCGCGCTGCGTCGTCGTGCGGAAACCCTGCTTCTCAATCTTGAGATCGTAAGTGCCGGGATTCAGCAGCGGCATGGCCGCCAGCCCCGTCGGACCGGTGGTCACGGATCGAACGAGCGAACCGGTCTCGGTTCCGGTGACGGTGACCCTGGCATCGGGCAGCATAGCCCCCGAGGGGTCGCTGACCAGGATGTCAATCTCCCCTCCGGCTGACTGCGCCCGCAGCGCCGGCAGCGCTGACAGAAGAATGAATAGAAGAAACAATCTTAGCTTGCTCGGCATGACAACTCCCCTTCCCTCCGCTGCCTCCGGCGGCAACCCGCCGGAGCTCACAATTCGGAGCCCCTCAAAGCAAGGCCAGTACACACCACGCCTATTCCGCAGTGGCCAGCAACTCGGCTTGAAGCTTTCGGAACGCGGCGGCATCCCGAACGTAGCTGGTCAGTCCAGGAATTGCGGATCGCGCAAGCTGCCCCGCCTTTTCCTCGTTTCGAACGGCGGCCGCCCTCAATAACTCGTAGTCCTCGATGCCTTCCATCATCGCTTCGAACCGGATCGAGCTGTGAATACTCTTGCCTTCTTTCCACGGATAGGTGACGAACGCGTCGCCGGCCGGAAGCAGATCGTGGCCCGCGTTGATTATGGGTTGTGTGTCCGCGTAGGGATCTTCCGGCCAGTAGTTGCCTCCCCAGTGCAGGAAGCCCGTAAAACCGTACCTGAAATTGAACCAGTGCAGAAGCCTGGCTTTGACCAGCGGCTGCTGGATGAACCGGTTCAGGTGCCGGCCCTGCGGATACAGGCATGTGTAATACCAGGCCTGGCCGCCCTTCTCCACGTGCCGCCGAATCGCGTCGAAGGCATCGTCGAACCTGCCGAGTTGCGGCACCCAGATGTCGCACGCCTCGCCGAGCAATCCGGCCGTCTGGTCGATCGCGTCGATCGTCTTTACTCCGGGCATCGTTTTGCGCACCAGCTCCACATACCGCATGTAGACCGGCGGCTCGGCGCCGTGCGCTTCGTCAAGAACGTGCTGCACATACCGGTCGAGCCGGCCTTTCTCTTTCAGGTGCGCATAAAGCGCGGGCAGAAATGAGTTGACGTGGGCTTCGGCGCGCGGGTCGCCCGGATCGAGCGCTGCTCTCTTCACTTCGCCGCCCTCGATGATGAACGCGGGCACTGTCAGCGGCGAGTTGTATCCGGAAGCCCGGCTCAGAAGGTGGCCGCCTTCGATCACCCCGGCCGCTCCCGCCTTCTCGAAAATCTCGATGAAGCGGTCAAGCCGCGAGAAATCGTAGGAGACCGATCCCCCCGTTGCGCGCGCCGCCGTCAAGTCCAGAACCGGCGTGAGGATCACGTTCTGCCGGTGCTCGCCGATCACCCGCGCGATGTTCCTCAGAACCTCCCAGTAGCGGTCCGGGCTGCCATCGAGATCGTAATAGCGCCCCAGCCTCTCTTCATCGAAAGTGAACCAGTTCGTCACCCTCAAGGTTTGTTCCGGAACCGTCGCTTTCGCCACCCGGATCTCAAAAGGCAGCGTGGCCACTTTCTGTTTCCCCGCCTTGAACACCGCCCGCCCGCTGTAGGCCCCCGATTGCGTGCCCGCGGGCGCGAACACCGTAATCCATACCGCCGTCGTCTCCTTCCCCGGCAGGCGGAACGAAGTCTCTTCGAACAACGGATCGGGGAATCTCCCGGGAGCGCTGCGGATCAGTTCGTCAGCGGGCGACTTCGGCGGATCCGAGCGGACCGGCACGTAGCCCACTCTCCGGACCGTCGTCTTCAACCCCCCTCGCAACTCTACCGTGACCTGGAAGTTCTCCACCGCATCGGCCGGCCGGACGGCGAACTGCAAACTCGCATGCCCGTTTCGCGGGACTGCCCAAGGCTGGCGGCTCGCCTGGTTGGTCCCTGCATTGTCGTCCGGAAAGACTTTGATGAGCGAGTCCACCTGCCAAACCGCTATCTTCGGCGCGGCGCAAACCAGTAGGCTGCCGAGCAGCAACAACCCGGCAAGACGGACAGGACACATAGAGGTTGATCATATCACCGCAACAGCGGAACCCGCCCTTGGCGGCCATGGCCGAAGCAGCGGCGGCCGCCGTCAAGTGCCTGCCGTTCATCAGAATTTCCCCCCGGGCCTTCACGATTTCCCTTTTGAACCGCGCCGCGTGGGGAATACAATACCCGAAAGGGGCTATGGACTCTGAGGTGAAGCGCTGGTTCTTTCTGGCGCTGGAGCAGCCTGCCGGTTCGCGCACCGCCTTCCTCGATGTGGAGTGCGGAGACGCGCGGGTGCTTGTGGAGGTGAAAGCCCTGCTCGCGCATGACGGCGAGGAGTGTCCGGAATGGATTGAGGCCGTCGGCGGCGAAGTCCGCCTTGCGGCGAGTGACTTCACCTCCGAGCACCCCGGCCAGCGCATCGGCCCCTTTGTGCTGCGGCGCGTCGTGGGCCAGGGAGGCATGGGCCATGTTTGGGCAGCCGAGCGTGCCGACGGCGAGGTGAGCCAGTGGGTGGCTATCAAGTTCCTCGATCGGAGCAGCCCGGCCGCCATGCGATACTTCCTCCAGGAGCGGGAAATTCTCGCCGGCATGCGGCACGCCCACATCGCCGGCCTCTATGACGCCGGAACGACGCCGGAAGGGCGTCCCTACGCGGTCATGGAACTGGTGGCGGGCGAGCCGATCGACCGCTACTGCGACGCAAAGCTACTTCCAATCCGCGAACGCGTGCGCATAATGCGACTGGTCTGCGAAGCCGTGCAGTACGCTCATCAACGGCTGATCGTGCACCGCGACATCAAGCCCGCCAACATCCTGGTGGGCGAGAACGGGCAGCCCAAACTGCTGGATTTCGGCATCGCCAAAGACCTGCGGCTGGCAGCCGAACAGACGCGGTTGGGCGCGCTGACACCGGAATATGCCAGTCCGGAGCAGGTGATGGGGGAACCGGTGAGTGTGGCGACCGACGTTTACGGCTTGGGCGCCCTCCTGTACAAACTGGTTTCCGGGCGCGCGCCGCGAGCGTTCGTCTCGGCGTCGCCGGCCGAAATGGTGAGCGCCGTAACGGAGAGGCGCATCGATCCGGCGGGAGTCGATCGCGACCTCGAGAATATTCTCGCCAAGGCAACACACCGGGACCCCGCTCGCCGCTACGGCAGCGCGCGCGAACTGTCCGACGATTTGGCAGCTTATCTCGAAGGCCGTCCCGTAAAGGCGACTCCCGATAGCTCGCTCTACCGCTGGCGGAGATTTGCAAGACGCCACTGGGTGGGCCTGGCCGCCGCGTTGGCCGTTGCGGCAAGTCTTGCGGCCGGCGTCGCCATCGCATGGCGCGAAGCGCGGCAGGCAAAAATGCGCGCCGATCAGGTACGGCAGCTCTCCAACCGCCTCATCTTCGATATCTACCGCGACGTGGTGAACCTTCCCGGAGCCAGTACGGCGCGCCAGAAGATCGCGGCGACGGCCAGTGAGTATCTGAACACGCTGGCGCCCGGCGCGAAGGGCGACCCCGACCTGGCGGCGGAGCTGATTGAAGCCTACACGCAGTTGGGCCAGACCCAGGGCCTCACCGGCGACACGCGCCAGGCAATGGAAACCCTCGAAAAAGGCCTGGTCTTGGCTGACGGCCTGCGCGAGCGCGGCCTGGTGACCGGGAACCGCATTGGTCCCGTGGTTGCTGCCTACACCTTGATCGCGATGGACTACCGGTTCCTGCAACAGGGCGACAAGGCGCGCGCCGTGGTGGCGAGAGTCCTCCCTCTGGCCGATCGCCTGCCCGCCAGGTACGCGGCGCGCATTCACACAGAGGCGGGCCGGTCCGAAGGGCTCTTTGGATCACAAGACAGCGCGATCATGCATTTCGAGCGCGGCGAGCATCTGTACACCGAGGCTATCCTCGAAGATCCCGCGTGGGCACTGAAATTCGACTTGGCGAAACTGCTCGGCGAAAAGGGCCAGATCGAGACCGATCTCCGCCGATTCGGCAAGGCCGGGAAAGCCTACCGGCGCGCGATCGCTCTCCTCGAAGAACGCGCGCGGCAGGATCCGCATGACATGCAGAACCTGCGGATTCTGGAACTCACCTCGTTATGGATGGCGCGAATGCTGTATTCGCCCGATCATTTGCACGCCGGCCGCTACGAAGAGGCGGAGCCCTATTACCGCGGGGCGCTCGCCCTGAGTGAACAGATTGTGAAGTCCGATCCCGCGGGCCATACGTATGTTCTCGATCAGGCGCGTGCGGCGATCAGCCTGAGCGGCTTCCTGACCGCCCGCCGGCCCGCCGAAGCGTTCGAGGTGGCCGAGCGTGTGCGGCCGGCGCTCGAATCCACGCCCGCCCGGCTCTTTGACCGGAGCCGCTTTCAATTCGCCCTCTGGCTGCGCGAGGCCGCGGCGCTGCGGACCATGGGACGAAGCGGCGCGGCACGCGCGGCGGTGGAGCGCGCCGGTCACATTCTGGATGATATGCGGCGCAAGATCACTCCGGCCGAGTACATGACCGATTTCCGGCAGTGGAAAGCCGCTGAGGCTGCCACGGAGGAAGCGGCCGGCCTCTGCCCGGCGGCGTTGCTTGCGGCGAGCGAAGTGCTGCCGCGAAGCCCGGAGGAAGAAAACCGGACCTACGAATCGAACCTCGTTGCCGCCCTCGAAGTGGCAGTGCGCTGCAGCCGGAAAGCGGATCCGGCGGCTGCTCTCGCGGCGCAGCGGCAACTCGCGCGCTTGTGGCGGCGATGGAGCCAATCGGCGCCCGAGGCGCGCTACATTGCCGCGGAAGCGGAAAGCGCGGAAGCGGCGCTGGCCAGGATGACCGCCGCTAGTGCGTCATCGCGTAGATGACGTCATTCACCCCGATGCGCGTCGCGAAACTCGCGAACCGCTCCGGATATTCCGGCTCATCGGCCCACTCCCAGGCGTCGCCCAAGTCCGAGTTGTAGGAAATGGCCACCATGATACGGTGATGATCGTCGTAGATGGCGCGCCAGTGCGCTCCCTTGCCGCCGTTCTTGTAGCCCAGCCGCAAATGCGCCGCCCCCGGCACTTGCTCCTTCTCCTCGAGGTCGTAGACGATGTGGAACACCGGATCGCTATCGTCTATCTCGACAATTGGCCGGTCCGGAAATACCTGCCGCATGCGTTCGGCGAACACTTCCCATTCGAAACTCCCGTGAAAATCATCGGCCATGAAAAATCCGCCGCGGAGAAGATAATCCCGAAGGATTTTCGCCTGCGCATCCGTCAATCCCCACTCGCCCACCTGAACCGCATAGAGAAACGGATAGTAGTAAGGCTCCTCGCCGTCCTCGAGGTTCACCGGTTGTTCCACCGGCCGCACATCGATCCGCGTGAGACGTTCGAGAGCCATGGAAAAGAAGCGGTCCGCGCGCGGGTAATCCTGTGTCCACAGCGAGAGGCCCTTGTGCCAGTCGCCGTCGAACCGGCCGCGATACCCGTCATTGGCCCCGGGCGGGAACATCAGCCGTGCAAACGTCCACTCCGCTTTCTCCCGCCAGTTCGGCGGCATGGGCAGACCGTAATACTCCACGCCGGGAAATTGCACAAAGGGCCGCTGGAAGGAATAGAGCGTCCCGAGCAGAGCAAGCACGCCGGCAGACAGCAGCAATGGCTTGCGGAAATTCATGCGCCCCTCTGCATCGAGGATAGCACCGCGTTCGGCGAAGACAATTTAGGATAAGCGCATACAGAAAAGCCAGTATTTCGGAAAAAGAGAAGTTGAAATAGAATTTGGCCCAGCTTGTGAGGTGATGAGATTGACGCGTCGAGCGTTAATCGACAATCAATGGAGGGGATCCTGATGTCCATTTCCAGGTCTTTTGTCTCTACCTGCGCCGCTCTTCTTCTCTCCCTGGCGCCTGCCGCCTGGTCCCAAACCGCTCAGGGCACGATCACCGGCACCGTCACCGATGCCACCGGCGCCGCTATCCCAGGCGTCGCCATCCGCATTACCAACGTCGAGACAGAGGTTTCCTCCGCCACCTCCACCAACTCGGAAGGCATCTACCGTGCTCCCTACCTGAACCCCGGCATGTACCGCGTCAACTTCGAAGGGCAGGGCTTCAAGAAACTGACGCGGTCGAATATTCAGGTGCGGTCCTCCGAAATTATCCGCGTCGACACGGTTCTCGAAGTAGGCAGCCTTGTCGAATCCATCGAGGTCTCAGCTTCGGCGTCACTCCTCGAGACCGAGACCTCCTCCACCGGGCATCTGGTGACAGGTTCGCAACTCACCAAACTGCCCACTCCGCAAATGAAGATCGAGAGCATGCTCTGGTACGTGCCCGGCGTAACTTCACAAGCCGGATTCGGCCATGCCGCCGGAGGCCGCTCCCGCTCCTTCAACATGGCGAATGACGGGGTTTCCGCCACCACCCCCGGCAACGGTGTATTGGGCACGGGCCGCAATGTGAATCCCGGCGAATACAACATCGAAGAGATCAAAGTCCTCACCACCAGCCTGCCCGCCGAATACGGGCATTCCGGCGGCGGTCTGATGAACATCACCTTCAAAAGCGGCGCCAACCAGTTGCACTTCATGGCCGAAGAGCGCTACATGGCGCGCCAGATGATTCACCGCAACTGGCAGGATGCCAACAAGCCGAACAACGTGTTCGGGTTCCACCTCATGTCGGGGAACATCAGCGGTCCGGTGGTTCTGCCGAAGATCTACAACGGCCGGAACCGCACGTTTTTCCTGGTCGGCTTCCAGCGTCACCACGAGAAATCCTCGGAAAACGCCGACACGGACGTTCCCAGCCCCGCGATGCTGAACGGCGATTTCAGCCTCGGAGGAATCGGCGATCCCATCTATGACCCAGCCACTCTCGTCCGCCTCCCGGACGGATCCTACTCGCGGGCTCAATTCCCCGGCAACCAGATTCCAAAAAGCCGCTTTGATCCGGTGTTCAACAAGTTCCTGGCCTTCAATCCCTATCAGCCCGAGAACAACCGCAACAACCAGGCATTCATCAACCGCACCGGCCCGCACGCCAACCGCAGCGCCGACACTGTCTACCGCTCCTACCGCACCAACATGGATTTCAAGGTGGACCATTCCTTCTCCGATAACCACAAATTCTTCGGCCGCTTCTCCGATTTCCGCAACCGGTCCTTCAACGGGCGCTGGCAGACGAACGTCGCTAATCCCATCTTCGACTACAACCACACGCCCATCCCGCTGGACCTCACCCAATTCGTGCTTTCCGACACCCTCACTATCGGCCCCAGCATGGTGAATGAAATCCGCCTCGGCGGAACGCGGCGCAAAAACACGCGCGTACCGGAAAGCCTCAACCAGGATTGGGCTGGAAAACTCGGCATCCCCAACGTGAGTCCGCGCACCATGCCGAGTTTCCGCACTTCCTCGGGCGGCACTCTCATCTTCACCTTCCCCGGCGGCCAATCCACCGATGTCAATGAGGGCATCAGCCTCCAGGACAACTTCACCAGGATCCACGGGCGTCACACCTTCAAGACAGGCTACGAACTGCTGCGCACCAGGATGAATTCGCACGTCGCGGCCACCCCCTCCGGACTGTACAACTTTGGCGGCACGGAGTTCCCCTTCCGGCCAAACACCGGAAATTCGTTTGCCTCGTTCATGCTGGGAGCGGTGGTCCAGGCTCAGTTCACCAACGATCAGGCCACCTGGCTGCCCAGATGGTGGAGCCATGCCGCTTATTTCCAGGACGATTGGAAGGCCACCTCCAAACTCACCTTCAACCTCGGCCTGCGCTGGCAGTATGAATCGCCCTACAATACCAAGTACGGGCAGCAGAGCCAGTTCAGCCCCACCGCCATCGATCCGCTTACCGGCAGGACAGGAGCCCTGCTCCATCCCACGGGTCCCCTCGCCGGCAAGGACTTGAACAACTTCCAGCCTCGCGTCGGCTTGGCTTACAACTTTCGCAGGAACTGGGTCTTCCGTGGCGGATTCGGCCTCAATACGCTCGATCTCTGGACCAACGGCTTACAGGAGAACTTCGAAGAGTACCTCGCCACCGCGGTAGTGCAGCAGGCGCCGGGAAATCCGGACGTAGCCTTCTACCTGAAAAACGGTCCGCCGCCCATTCAGTTCCAAGTCAACCCGGACGGTTCGGCGCCGTATCTGGGCACGAACTACAGCGGGCGCAGCGCCTCCTATTTCGATCCGAACATGCGCATGCCCTACATCATGAACTGGAATGCCAGCCTTCAGTTCGAAGTAAGCCCGACGGTGCTGGTGGAACTCTCCTACCAGGGTTCCTCGGGAGTGGGTTTGCTCAATCGCTGGGATATCAACTCCATTCCCCTGAACATCTCCAACGATCCTGTCGTGCTCGACACCATCCGCAGGGCGGCCCAGAACTACAAACCCTATCCTCAGTTCGGCGCGATCTACAACTACAGCAACTATGGCCACAGCAGCTATCACGGGGGGACGTTGAAGATTGAGAAGCGCTATTCTCAAGGCCTCAGCCTGGTGTCCTTCTACACCTACAGCAAAGCCATCGACGAGGACTCCGATGACGGCGCCGCCGGCGGCATCACGTTCTATAACCGGCGCCTCGAGAAGAGCCGTTCCGATTACGACGTCACCCACCGCTGGGTCACCTACGCCACTTATGATCTCCCGTTCGGCAAGGGCAAAAAGTGGCTGCGAGACGCCAACTGGCTCGTTAACGGATTACTCGGCAACTGGGCCATCAATGGCATCCAAACTGTCGAGACCGGCGCTCCCTTCAGCTTCGGCTTCACAGGCACCAACAACGTGTATCTGCCGGGATCGAACCGCGCGAACATGGCGCCCGGAAAGACCTACGGGGACATCGAACTGCCCTGGGATCCGCATGGTCCCTGCCGCCATCAGCTTGCCTGCGCCCTCCCGTGGGCCGATATCAACGCCTTCGCCTATCCCGCTTCGTTCACCGCCGGAAACTCCGGCCGCAACATTCAAACATCCCCCGGAATGTTCTGGCACCAGTTGAGCGCGAGCAAAACCTTCCCCTTCCGCGAACGGTTGAGGGGAACGCTCCGCTTCGACGTCAACAACCCGTTCAAAATTTACTTCTTCAACCGCCCGGGAAATACCGTGGATTTTCGCAATCCGCAGAACTTCGGCAAGATCAACGGCAACCAGGGGAGTTTCTCCGGACAAGGCGGCCGGCTGTACATGATGGCCATCTTCAAGCTCGAGTTCTGAGCCTTCCGTGGCGCAGGGCGCCCCACATCAGCCGTGCCTGATGAACGTGCCGTCGTTCAATTCCCGCATCGCCTGCCGCAACTGCTCCTGTGTGTTCATCACGATGGGACCATACCAGGCTACGGGCTCCTCCAGCGGCCTGCCGGAAACCAGCAGAAACCGGACCCCTTCGGGCCCCGCCTGCACCACCACCTCATCGCCGCGGTCGAACAGCACCAGAGAATGATTCCGGGCATCGTACACCGGTGCTGCGTCCGGCAACACTACCTGATCAGTGAGCACCGCGCGTGGGTCGGACGAGTCCCGGAACGTCCCGGCGCCCGCGAAGACGTACGCGAAGGCGTTGCGCGTAGTCTCCACCTTCAGTCTCTTCGTTACTCCCGGCGGAACCGAGATGTCCAGGTAGTTCGGATCAGCTGCTACTCCCTCCACCGGACCGCGTTTGCCCCAGAACTCTCCGCAGATGACTCGCGCCTTCGTCCCGTCGTCGTCCGTCACCTCCGGAATGGCGGCTGACGGAATGTCCTGATACCGCGGATCCATCATCTTCAGCGATGCCGGCAGATTCGCCCATAACTGAAAACCGTGCATCCGGCCCTGCTGGTCTCCCTTCGGCATCTCCTGGTGCAGAATGCCGCTCCCCGCCGTCATCCACTGCACGTCCCCCGCGGTCATGGCGCCCCGGTTCCCGAGGCTGTCCCCGTGTTCCACCGAACCGGCCAGCACATAAGTGATGGTTTCAATCCCCCGGTGCGGGTGCCAGGGAAACCCAGCCAGATAGTCCTCCGGATTGTCATTCCGGAAGTCATCGAGCAGCAGGAACGGATCGAAATCTTTCGTCTTCCCGAATCCGAAGGCCCGCTGCAGTTTCACCCCTGCCCCTTCGATCGTGGGCGTGGTCTGAATAACTTGTCTGATCGGTCGCAGTGACATCCCAGTCTCCTTTTCATCCGTCCGTCAGGCCTTGATGAACTGCACGTCCAGAGTGATCGTAACGTCGTCCCCCACCAGAATTCCTCCTGCTTCGAGCGCGGCATTCCATGTGAGGCCGAAGTCTTTTCGGTTGATTTTCGTATCTGCCGACAATCCGATGCGGGTATTGCCCCACGGATCCTTGTTCGGCGGAGTCGGCCCTTCCACCTTGAAAACAACTGCTCGCGTGACCCCGTGAATCGTCAGGTCGCCCGTAACCGCCAGTTCATCCTCGCCCCTCCGCTCTATCTTCGTGGACCGGAACGTGAGCGACGGGTATTTTTCCACATCAAAGAAGTCCGCGCTCTTCAGGTGTCCGTCACGCTGCGCGTCCCGGGTCTGAATCGAAGAAGCATCGATGGTCGCCTCCACGCGCGAGTTGGCTATCTGGCTCTCGTCCAGTGTGAGTACGCCCGTGATTCCGGTGAACTGCCCTTTCACGTTCGAGATCATCATGTGCTTCACCTTGAACTCGGCCACGGAGTGAACCGGGTCCAGATTCCAGGTTGTCGTCGTTTGCGATGCGGTAGATGTCGCGCTCATCAGTCTTGTTCCTTTCCACTCAGATTCGATGCGGTCGTATCACTTCTCCAATATACTTGTTTAAACAAATATTGTCAAGAGGAATGTTTCCCCTCCCGCCCTCCTTCCGCGCCCCGCGCGAACCTCCCACCCAACTATCCCCCGTCAGAAACGCGGATGCCCCTGATCTTCGAGGGGATTGTGAGCCAAGCGGAACAATTCCCCCCTCGTAGTCGTCCATCTTTTTTTCATGCGACCATCCCTTCCGCCTCCTTTCGCCTTCCACCATATGCCGGACGCTACACTCAAAACCATGCACTTCATACGCCGGAACGCTCCTTTCCAACGGACCTGCTGCGCCCTCCTACTCGCTCTCGCTCTGGGCGCGCCCGCGGCCTTGGGGGAAAGTCCCATCCGCATCGACCCAGCCCGCGGCAACTGGCTGACTCGCCCCTACCGCGCCCGCGGCGTTCCGGCCATCAACCTTGCCAACAGCGGGCGCCTTGCAGGGCTCGTCCGCGGCGGACGGCTCTACCTGTCCGCGCACGACGTGGTGGCGCTGGCCATCGAGAACAACATCGATGTCGAAGTGCAGCGCTACGCTCCGCTGCTGGCGCGGGAAGTCCTGCGCCGCGCCAAAGCCGGCGGATTGCTCCGCGGCGTCGGCCTCGGCGTCGCGCCAGGACCGCAAAGCGTCAGCCTTCAAGGCGTCAACGTCCTCGATACCGGAGCCGTCAGTACAGCCGGGAACGGCGTCAGCACCGGCGGCGGCATCATTACCCAGCTCGGGCCCTCCATCCCCTCCTTCGACCCGTCGTTTCTCGTCTTCGCCAATTTCCAGCACGTCACCGTTCCCCAGAGCAACACCGTCCTCACGGGCACCACCGCCCTCGTGCAAACGATGCGAACCGTCCAATCCCAGTATTCGCAAAACTGGGATTTCGGCCTGAATGCGCAGTTGTCCTATTCGAGCACGCACACCAAGGTCAACAGCCAGTTGTTCAGCTTGAACCCCTTCACCAGCGGCAGCCTCGACCTGCAAATCACCCAGAACCTCCTCCAGGGCTTCGGAGCCGCCGTGAACGGGCGCAACATCCGCGTCCAGAACAACAACCTGAAAGTGACCGATCTCCAGTTCCGCCAGCAGTTGATCACCACCGTTTCCGCCGTGCTCAATCTCTACTGGGATCTGGTCAGCTTCAACCAGGATGTCGAGGCGCGCCGCCAGGCGGTGGCCACCGCGCAGCAAACCCTCGATGACAGCAAACGCCAGGTGGAACTCGGCGCACTGGCGGAAATTGAAATCACCCGCGCCCGCTCCCAACTCTTCGCCGCCCGCGAGGATTACGTCATCGCCGAAACGAACCTGCTCCAGCAGGAGACCATCCTGAAAAACGCCCTCAGCCGCTCCGGCATCGAGGCCGCGGACCTGGCCGATGTCCACATCACCGTCCTCGACCGCATCACCATCCCCAACGAAGACAACTTGAAGCCCTTGCAGGACCTGGTGGAAGAAGCGCTCCGCAACCGCGTCGAGATGCAGCAGAACCGCATCAACATCGAGAGCAACAAGCTGAATCTGGTGGGCATCAAAAACTCCCTCAAGCCCTCCCTGCAAGCCTTCGTCGAAGTGACCAACAACGGCTTGACTGGCGACCTCACCGCGCTGGGAGCCTTACAACCGGGCATCGGATACCTCGCCGGCGGATACGGCAACCTGCTCGCCCAGATCGCCCGCCGCAATTATCCCAACTATTCCGCCGGATTCAGCCTCAACATCCCCATCCGCAATCGCGCCGCCCAGTCGGACTATGTCACCAGCCTCCTCGAACTGCGCCAAAACGAGTTGAGCCTTCAGAAAAGCGCCAACCAGGTTCGCGTGGATGTGCAGAATGCCGTCATCGCTCTCCGCCAGGCCCGCGCCCGCTATGACGCCTCCGTCCAAAGCCGGCTTCTGGCCGAGGAGTCGCTGAAAGGCGATCAGCGCCGCTTCGTCCTCGGAGCCACCACGCCCCTCCAGGTCGTCCAGGATCAGCGCGATGTCGCCGCCGCCCAAAGCGCCGAAGTGCAGGCCATGGCGAACTACACCCACGCCCGCATCACGCTCGACCAGGTGCTGGGCCGCACCCTCGAGGTGAATGGCATTTCCGTCGAGGAAGCGATGGCCGGCAAACTCCAGGCGCCTGCGAAACCCGGCACACCCAACCCGAATCAGGGAGGCAGCCGGTGAACCCGCAAACACACCTCGCCATACGCCGCCCTCTCGCGCTCCTGCTCGCGGTACTGATCCCCGCCGTGCAACTATCCGCCCAGGGAGTAACGGAGATCGCGCCCACCCCGCCGCCTGCCAACTCCTTGCTGCGGCCCTACCTTGCCCCGGAGGCGCCACCCATCCGCACCACGAATTCTCCTCGTCTCGCGGGCCTTCTGCGCGGCGGCAACCTCTATCTCACCGCTCACGACGCCGTCGTCCTCGCCCTCGAAAACAACATCGACCTCGAGATCGCCCGCTATTCCCCCATCCTCGCCGATTGGCGCGTGACTCGCGCCCTCGCCGGCGGCGCGCTGCCAGGCGTGCCGAGCGGAGCCGGCCAGGCAGCTTCCTTCGCCAGCGGCCAGGGCGTGCTCGGCAGCCAGGCCGCGGCCGGCGTCAGCGGTGGCGGCGGCGCGGGCGGCGGGGGAACCGGCCGGTCTAACGCCACTGTCTCCCAGGTGGGCCCCGTCGTCCAGACCCTCGATCCCACCATTCAACAGGCCACCACCTTCAGCCACCGCTCCAATCCGCAATCCAACGTTACGCAGAGCTTGACCAACAATCTCATTTCCCGCCAGCGCGCCTATAGCGGATCCTTCCAGCAGGGATTCCTCACTGGCGGCAGCGTCACCGTTTCCTACAGCCACTACTTCCTCGAGGAAAATTCGCCCACCAACCTGCTGAATCCCTCCGTCGCCCTGAACTTGTCCATCATTGTCCAGCACAATCTGCTCCAGGGCTTCGGCACGGCGGTGAACGGCCGCAACATCAAAGTGGCGAAACTCAACCGCAATATCTCCGATATCGACTTCGAGACGCAGGTGAGTTCCACGGTGGTGTCCGTCCTGCGCTCCTACTACAAGCTGGTGGCCGATGAAGAAGACGTGCGCGCCAAACAGGACGCCGCGAACACGGCCGAAGAGTACCTGCGCGAAACCCGCCAGCGAGTTGCCGATGGAATCGCCGCCGAACTGGATATTACCACCGCCCAGTCGCAGCTTGCGGCCGCCCGCCGCGACCTCATCATCTCCCGCACCACCTTCAGCCAGGATGAAACACAGTTGAAGAACCTTATCAGCCGCAACGGAGTCCAGGACCCGGCCCTTCGCGATGCCCGCATCATCACGCTCGACAAACTCGCCGTCCCTGACAAAGAGAGCCTCCCGCAAATCCATGAGCTCACCTCGAAAGCCCTCGCCGGCCGCACTGACCTCCAGTCCCAAACCGCGCGCCTCGAGACCTCCGAGGTGGCGGCCATAGGCACGAAGAACGGCCTGCTCCCCACCGCTCAGGTGTTCGCCATCACCCGGCAATCCGGCTTGGCCGGAGTGCAGCGCCAGGTGCCCCGTGGAGACGGCTTCCAGACCGCCGATCCCTATTTCGCGGGAGGCGTGGGAACTGCACTTGGCCAGGTGTTCCGCCGCAACTATCCCACCGAAGGCGCCGGCGTCTTTTTCCGCAATGTCTTCGGGAACAACCAGGCGCAGGCCGACTCCGCCATCGACCAGTTGCAGCTCCGCCAGTCCCAGTTGACCAGCGCCAAAAGCCGCAAGCAGGTGGAAGTGGACGTCCGCAACGCCGTCATCGCCATCGAACAGGCCCGCGCCCGCTACGAGGCGGCCCGCGAGAACCGCATCCTCGCCGCGGAATTGCTCGATGCCGAACAAAAGCGCCTGCGCCTGGGCGCTTCCACCCCCTTCAACGTCATTCAACAGCAGCGCGACCTCACCATCGCCCGCTCCGGCGAAATCACCGCCATGGTCGCCTACAGGAACGCCCACCTCGCCCTCGAACGAAGCCTCGGCACGGTCCTCCAATCAAACGGAATCACCATCTCCGAGGCAATGTCGGGAAAAGTGGCGCCGGCGGGCCCACGCCCGTGATTGGGCGGCGTATAATAGCCGCCATGCCACATTATTGGATTACTCGAACGATCATTGTCGTAAGTCTTCTCCTCCCCTTCCGGATTCTCGCCCAATTGGAGCCGGATAGTGCCCAGGTGAATCTGTATTTTCCGCAGCTCGCTGACGGCGGCAACCCGGCTCAGACATGGCAGACTTCATTTGTCTTCACAAACTCCAGCACAACCTTGCCCGCTTTGTGCTTATTGTCCACCTTTAACGACTCCGGGGGCCCTTTGGCTCTCGACTTGGGAACCGGCCTTCAATCCCGTCAATCCTTCACCATTCCCCCGTTGGGGAGAAAAACTCTGCGCAGCCTGATGGCCTCGCGTTCCACCGTCACGGGTTGGGCATACGCCGCTTGCAACATCCCTGTCCAGGGTACGGTCCTATTCCGCCAGATCACGAACGGGGTTCCCCAGGTGGAGATCTCGGCGCCCGCTTCTCTGCCTTCGCCCATTTACCGCTCGGCCGCAAATCGTTCACTGGGGGTCGCTTTGGTCAACGTCTATTCCGTACCCATCACGATAAACCTTCAGGCTTTTGACACCGATGGAAATCAGGTTGGCAGCCGCGACTTTACTCTATGCGCTCTTTGTCACACGTCCTTCAACCTGAGCAGTTTTAGCGACAGCTTTCCCCGCGATTTTGAAGGCACGGTGGTGCTCCGCAGCAGTGAGCCGCCTGCTGTCTTTTCCGCGTGGACCCTCAACGCAGAGCGCGGCCTGCTCTCGAGCCTCCCCTCCGGCGGAGTCTCCTGGCCCGGTGGCCATATCGACAAAATTTGGCAAGCCTACCGCAAAATCCTGGCCGCCGCCAGCCAAATCAACCCAACCGTCGATTTATCCTCGACCAGGTTGGATATTCAATCTTCCCCTGTCATCAATGCCTGGGCTACGAGGGACGGAACCATCCACATCACTCTCGCGCTCGCGGAGTTGATCGCCGACTCCCCCAGCGAACTGGCGTCTGTTATCGCCCACGAACTGGGGCATATCGCCTGGTTCAAGACCGGTCAGTTGCTCTACAACCCCGCCAATCCGGAACTCGATGCGGACGCCGCCGGCATGATATCCTCGCTCGCCGCCGGCTATGACCCCTACGCAAGCGCCGGAGCCATGGGCAAGCTGATGATGATTACAAACAGAACCGATCTGTTCTCGCAGGCCTTCGACAATCTGAACGACCCCCACACCTCCTTCTCAAATCGTATGGGGGCCCTCTTCGCAACTCTTCAACAGGCTTGCTCTTCGCCGGCAGCCCAATCGATATGCGCTCAATACCGGAACCTGGTTCACCCCAGTTTCCCACCCTCCATCCCGCTTGCCTTACCCAAACCGAACAACTAACCGGCGGGTCTCCATCTCCAAAAACTCTGCGCCCTCCGCGCCTCCGCGAAACCCATCACAAGCCAAGCAAATTTTTCCGCCTCATGAAATGAATCACTTACAAACCTCCACGCGATTCCTCTAAACTCCCCCGCATTACCCTGAAGTCAGAATACAGGATCACATCCTGTCATCACACTCCGCGAGGTTCCCATGAAGGTCGTACTGGCTTACAAAAACTTTGCCGCGAATCGCAACATCTCCCACATCGGGCTCGGCGTGGCTGCCATGAACACGCAAAAGAGCCTCATCCGCGCCGGCATTCCCACCCTGGTCTGGCCCATCCTCAGCGCCGCCGATCTGCGCGCTTCTCTCCTCAAAACCCCAAACGTCACCCATACCATCATCTCCGCGCCCTGGATCCCCTCGGCCGAAATGCAATCCCTCGTCAACGATTTCCCCGAGATAACCTTCGCCATGACCTGCCACTCCAACGTCGGCTTCCTCCAGGCCGATGCCAACGGCGTCGCCCTTATCCGTCAGGCCATGGAGATCGAGCGCTCCACCCCCAACTTCCACCTCGCCGGCAATAGCGAAAAATTCTGCGAGTGGATCCGCCGCGCCTACATGGTCCCCTGCGCCTTCCTCCCCAACCTCTACTACCTCGACAACACCACCAACCCCAACCGCCCCCTCTGGGACGGCGGCACACTCCGCCTCGGCGCTTTCGGAGCCACGCGTCCCCTGAAAAATCTCATGTCCGCCGCCGGAGCCGCCCTCGAAATCTCCCAGCAACTCCGCGCCGATACCGAACTCTGGCTCAGTGCCGGACGCACCGAAGGCGGCGGCGACACCATCCTCCGCGCCGCCCGCGAGATGCTCCGCAATCTCCCCCACATCCGCCTCGTCGAGAATGGCTGGCAAACCTGGGCGCAGTTCCGATCCACCGTCGCCCACATGCATCTGCTCCTCCAGCCTTCCTACACGGAGAGCTTCAACATGGTCACCGCCGATGGCATTGCCGGCGGCGTCCCCTCCATCGTCTCGAGCGCCATCGATTGGTGCCCTCCCCACTGGCAGGCGCCCGTTGACGACGTCGTGGAAATCGCCCGCACCGGCCGCATGCTCCTCCTCGACCGCCACGCCCCCACCGAAGGCCTCCTCGCCCTCGAGCGCCACAATGCTGCCGGCCTCGCCTCCTGGCGCCGCTTTCTCGAGTAGCTACGCCACCGTCCCCGGCTCAGTATTCCCCCCGCACACCAGCACCACCACTCGCTCTCCCTTTGCCGGCACGTACCGCCCGCTCAACAGCGCCGCCAAAGCCGTTGCCCCACCCGGCTCCGCCACAATGCCGAAGCCGCGCCACAACGCCCGCTGCGCCTCGCGAATCTCTTCCTCCTCCACCACCAACGCCCCGCTCACATACCTCTGCGCGATCGGAAACATCATCTCCCCCACCATCGCCGCGCCCAGCGAATCCGCCGCCAGGCCCCCCACTTCCACCGATACCCGCTCCCCCTTCTCGAATGCCGCCGCCAGCGATGCGCATCCCACGGGCTCCACCGAAACCACCTTCACCTCCCCGCGAAACCACGCCGCGATTCCCCCTATCAGCCCGCCGCCGCCCGTCGCCACCAGCACCGTATCCACCCCCGGAACCTGCTCGTCAATCTCCACTCCCACCGTCCCCTGTCCGGCCAGCGTCTCCTCCTGGTTATAAGCGTGCACCGCCATCGCGCCCGTTTCCCGCCCCCTCGCCTCGCATGCCGCCAGCGCCTCCAGGTAATGGCTCCCCACCACATGCACCTCTGCCCCATAGCTCCGCAGCTTCGCCACCTTGAACGCCGGCGAGAGCGAAGGCAGGAAAATCTCCGCCTTGTATCCCAGCTTCGCCGCCGCATACGCCACCGCCAGCCCGTGATTCCCTCCCGATGCCGCGGTCACTCCCGCCTCCGGCGCCTTCGCCGACAGCATCCGGCAAAACGCCCCGCGCGGCTTGAACGACCCTGTGTGCTGGAGCAACTCGAGCTTCAACACCACCTCCGCCTCCACCCCAAACTCCCCAGCCGTCAACGCCATCACCGGCGTCCGCCGCACATGCGGCCGGATCTGCTCCGCCGCCTCCAGAATCCGCTCTCTCGTAATCCGCTCTCCGGGAACCATTACTCAATGTTCTCTGAACCAGCGGCGTGCTGTCACTGCGCCCCAGACGCCATGCCCCGCGGTCAGCGGCGCCCCGCCATCCTGCAGCACCCGCCCGCCTCCCGTTACAATCGTCTCCATGCAGCCCATCCGCTTCCTCACTGGCTTCCTTATCCTCGCCCTCACGGCCCCCGCCGCCCCCATCAAAGCCCTCATCGTCGATGGCCAGAACAACCACCACTGGCAGCTCACCACGCCTGTCCTCAAGAAAATCCTCGAAGACACCGGCCTCTTCACCGTCGATGTCGCCACCTCCCCGCCGAAAGGCGAGGACATGAGCAGCTTCCACCCCGACTTCCGCGCCTACAAGGTCGTCATCTCCAACTATTCGGATTTCGGCGGCGGCGGCGTCTGGCCGCCCGTCACCCAAAAAGCATTCGAGGATTACGTCCGCCATGGCGGCGGATTCGTCACCGTCCACGCCGCCGATAACGCCTTCCCCATGTGGCTCGAATACAACCGCATCATCGGCGTCGGAGGCTGGGGCGGCCGCACCGAAAAATCAGGTCCCATGCTCCGCTTCCGCAACGGCACAATCGTGCGCGACACCACTCCCGGAGCCGGCGGCCATCACGGGAAAGCCCACCCCTATCAGGTCACCACCCGTGACCCCAACCACCCCATCATGAAAGGCCTTCCCCCCGTTTGGATGCACACCCGCGATGAACTCTACGACTCTCTCCGCGGCCCGGCCGAAAACGTCCACGTCCTCGCCACCGCCTTCTCCGATAAATCCACCGGAGGCACCGGCGAGCACGAACCCGCCCTCATGACCATCTCCTACGGCAAAGGACGCGTCTTCCACACCATCCTCGGCCATGACGTGGACGCCATGCATTGTGTCGGATTTATGGTGACCTTCGCCCGCGGAGCCGAATGGGCCGCTACCGGGAAAGTGACCCAGCCGGCGCCGCCGGATTTCCCTCAGGCGGAACAGGTGAGTTCGCGGCAATAGCCGTTGGCGTCCGCGCCTTGCCGGACTCGAGCACCTTCACCACGTCCGGCACAATCAATTTGAAGATCGACACCGGAAGCGCGCTCGAGAACTTGTATGCCGCGGCCTGCTCGCCCGGTACATAGGCCAGAAGCGTCCCGTAATACCGGTCCCCGATCGTGAACACGAATGCCGCCGTCCGGTTCCGGGCCTTCCCCACCGTCGTCAATGTCTTGATCCGGTTGTCTCCCGTCCCCGTCTTCCCCGCCACCGGCAGCACTACGCCATCGGCCAGCTTCACCGATCCGAACGCCCGCCGCCCCGTGCCGAACTCCACCACCCCGCGCATCTCTTTGTGCAACTGCTGCGCCACCTCGTGCGAGAAAATCCGTACCGGAGCCCCGGGCTTCCGCGCCAGCCGTGTCTCGAACGGCGTACCCTGCGCCAGCAGCAGCCGCTCGATCCGCGTATCCGGCAGCCGCACACCGTCGTTCAGGATGATTCCTGCCAGTTCCGCCAGCGCCGCCGGCGTGTCTCCGCTGCTCCCGATTGCCGTCGCCAGCGACGGCACCAGCGTCCGGAACGGATACCCTTGCCGCTTCCAATACTTGTGCAGCACCCCAAAAGCATCCGCCTCCAGCACGGTCTTGATCCGCGAATCCTGCCCCAGCTTCGCCCGGCTCTTGAACAGCCACTTGTACACGTCCTGCCGCAGTTCCGCGCTCACCCTCTGCACCTCTTCCCAACTCGGGTTCGGATGCTTCTGCATGTAGTAGACCAGCCACATCTCCAGCGGATGAATGCTCGCCACGTACCCGCGGTCGTTCCAATCCATCTTCCCCGGCGCGAACATGTCGTACAGATCCTGCTGCCGCTTGTCTGTCAGGTTTTCGTGCACATAGCTCAGCAGCGCCAGTTGGAACTCCCCAAACGTCGCCTCCGGCCGTACCGACCGGTAGATCACCGAGAATCGCGGAGCCGTGATTTCCCGCTCCTTCAACAATGTTTCCAGAGCCTCATCCGGCGTCTGTCCCTCATACTGATCGTAGAAATCCTTCAGGAACACCGCTCCCTCTTTGTCCGCAAACCGGATCAGATACTGCTTCCGCAGAGGATTTGACTCGTCGGAGAAGATCGTCGGTGAATAGCCCGGCAGACGGTGAATCTGGTAGGACACAACGTCCCGCATCAGCCGGATAAACACCAGGTTCACTGACCGCTGGAACGCTTCCCTCACTGTCAGGATCCGCCCGTTGTCGTTCTTGTCGAAGTTCGCGAACACGTGCAACCCGCCGCCCGTAAAGAACGCCTCTCCCGGGCTTGCCGAATACTTCCGTTCCATCGCCGCATTCAACATCGCCCCCAGGCTCCGGTCCCCGCCGTTGGCCAGATAATCCTTCGCCCACTGCGTCAGCTTGTCCGGATCTTCCTCGATCGCCGTCCGGTTGCCTGGCTTGCCGTTCACAAGCTGATCATGCAGCTCCGAAACAAGCTCCAGGTACGTCGCCAGAGTCCGCAGCTTCGCCGTCGAGCCCAATTCCAGCCGGCTCCCCTCGTTCAAATTCAGCGCCTGCTTCGAATTGTCCAATTGCAGCAGGAGCCGGTTCCTGTGCGCCCCGCGCTCGTACATCGTCAGGCTATAGATCACCGGAGAACCCTGCCCCGGAGCCAGCAGATGCTCCCCAACCAGCCCTTCCTTCTGAAGGAACGCCGGATCATCCAGCCTCTCCATCGTCTCCGCCGCCAGTTGGCTCGCCGCTCCTTCGAGCGTCGTCTCCACTGTCAGATCCATCCGGTCCAGCTCATACAGGCTCGGAACGCCAAGCAGCCCCAGCAGGTTGTAGCGCACGGAATCCGTCCCTTTGCGTTGCAGGTCAACCGCCCTCACCCGCGCCTCCCCGGCCGGCCGCAAGGGAGCCCCCGCATGCAGCGCCAGGTCGCGCAGCCGCTTCGAAATCAGCCCGCTCGTCCCCATCACCCGGATATAGCTGTCCGCCCGCTCCCGCAAAGCCTCCGGATGATGCCGCAAATAATACGTCGGCCGGTTGATCGCCAGCAGCAGGCTCAACACCTGCCGGTACGCCACCGCCCGCTTCCTCATCTCCACGCCGCTCAGCGTCGCTTCATCCGCCTTCAACAGCCGGTTCACTTCCCCAAAGTCCGCCCCATACCAGTTCTTCAGACCGTCGGCCAGCCCGATCACTTCCCCTTCCGCCGCCGTCGCCGCCAGTGGCACTGAGTTCAGGTAGTCGCGCACAATCAGCCGCCGCGACTCGATCGTCCGCGGACCATCCAGATATGCCCGCAGCGATGCGCTCGCAATCTGCCGCGCCTTCTCCCGCACCCCTTCCGTCCGTCCACCCGGCGAGTGCCGGATCTTTTCCAACTGCGTCGCCAGCGTGCTTCCCCCGCTGATCGGATGCGAGTGGTTCACCTGCCGGATTCCCAGGTCGAAAAACGCTTTTGCCAGCCGGTCCCATTCGATCGCCGGATTCCGCCTCGTCGCCCATCCATCCAGAATCTCCCGGTTCTCGATAAACAACGCCGACCTCACCACCAACGGCGGAATCGACTCAAAGTCCTCGTACGCCAACTCCGGGTAGATCGTCGAATGCAGCGGCCTCCCGTTCCGTCCCAGGATCCGCAGACCCGCCTGCGTCTTCTCCTGGTACAACGGAAACATCCCCAAGCTCACGATTTCGCGCAGCTTCTCAGACCACCGCGCCTGCGCCTCCACCTCGAAGCCCGCCTGCTTGGCCTTCGCGATCAGCGCGTTCAGCCGCGCATATCCCAGCCGTTCGTCATACGGCCCCTTCGAGGTGGGAAAGCCATGCGCGCTCTCGCCCGTCTGCACCTTGTAACTGGCGCCTTTCAGCACCAAAGTGAAAAGACGAGCCTGTAGCCAGCTCGTCCGCATCTCCGCGGCCGCCAGCGCCACCCCGAGCGCGGCAAACGCCGCGATCAGCACTGGTTTCTTCCAGTTGCGCCCTTTCGAGCGCGCCTCCTCCACCTCCACAGACCATTCGCTCCCGTTGCCGGCCCGCGCCCACGCAAACGGTAAAGCATCACGCAGTTTTGCTAACATTTGTGCACTTCCACGCCAAGCGAAGATCCCACTTAATAAGATGTTGCGAACGCGGGGAGAGTTTCACCATGGACTGGCAGTTCCGCGCGCCTCTGTTGAGTAACGCGAGAAAACCGCCGTTCGCCGTTGGGGAGGGAGGGCTTTGTTACAGCTTTTTAATTTTTAAGTCTCGATATTCCGCCCAGGTTCCTGCCTGGTGCGCCTGAAGCTCGATGTGGCCCTCATCGACGTTCTCTAATTGGTCGTACTCTAGCACATTTTCGCCGTTGATTCTCACCACTACCTCGCGCCCTTTCGCGATGAGTTGGAACGGCCACCACTGCTCATCCGCGATGCGTGGGTAAATCGACCTCTTGAAGTGATACAGAGACCCCGTCGGATAATGCGCGCCTTCCACATTGTGCAACTGGATTTCGTAACTCCGCTTCGCCCTCGTCCCGCCCCCGGACGTGCGGAACAGCACTCCGCCGTTCTGCCACCGGCTGGTCCGGATGTAGCAGTGCAGTTCGAAATCCTTGTACTGCGCCTTCGTCCCGATGTGGCCCAACCCCTCGAGCCGCATCACGCCGCCCAGCCCTTCCATCACCGGCTTGCCTTCCGTCACGTACCACTTATCGAGATCCGCCGGAGATCCATACAGCATCTCCCAGCTCTCCTTCGCCGGCAGTTCCTTGATCCGCAGGTTCCGGTACCGGATCGGATACGACAACGACTCCAGCCCGATATACCCCTTCCGCAGCCGGTATTTCAACTCCGGCACGCTCTCCACATCCAGGTCCTGCACCTGCGCGTCATTCATCCACACTTTCAGCGACGGCCAGTCGAACACGATCCGGAACGTGTTCCATTCGCCCTTGTTGTGGACCTTCACCACCTTCGGAGCCACCATCGGAAAAATCGATCCGCAACTGTTCGATTTCGGAGCTTCTTCCTCCTGGTGGAAGATCTTCACCTCGAAACCCACCCACGGATTCCGCCCGTGCTCCGGCGCGTGCAGGTAGATCCCCGAATCCATCCATCCCTTCAGAAAGAACTCGCCCCGCAAGTCGAAATTCTCAAACTGCCGGCCATACCGCAGCCACGAGGGGAAGTTCGACCCGTGGTGCACCACGATCGATCCGTCATCCACGAAGAACGCCGTCTCCGGACCTTCCCGTACGCTCCACCCATGCAGGGACTTTCCGTCAAAGAGAGGCGTGAATCCCGCCTCGTCCCCTGCCGCCATCATCGCGGGAGCCACTCCCGCCGCTCCAAGAAATCCACGCCGGCTCACGTCGCCCATTGCCTCACCTCGCCACAGCCAAAACCGATTCCAGCTTCTTCGCCCCCGCCTCCAACTGCTCGAGCGACGGCGTCACGATCGTCTTCTCCGCGTCCTCCCATGTATCCACCATCTGCCTCACATGCTCCCCCGCCAGCCGGATGCACCAGGAATCCGTCAACTCCCGGCCTAAAGCCTTCGCCACCTTCAGCAGGTAAGGATGCGGCAGCGCCACCACCCTCTCCATCTCCGTCCCATCGTCCGCCGTCAGTTCCCACTTCACATCCACGGCATCGGCATGCCGGATCGAAATGGCGTTTTGCAGCCACTCCAGATTCACCGTCCACTTCCGGCCAAACGGGTCTGTGGCCATGAACTTACGCGGATTGTCTTGCATTTCAGTTATTGTACCTCGACCGGCGCGGATCTATTTCCGCGGCGGTCTCAGTCTGTAGTAGCTCTGATCAGCCCTTGCCATCGAGTCTTTCATGCACGAAGGACAGTCCGGCATCCCAAGGTAACCGGCAATGCGCAGCCTGAGTTGTGATGGCGGAAGTTCCTCGTAATCGTTCGGGATGTCGAACCCGCCACTCGGTTCACCGGCAGTCAAGGTAATAACCTGCCTCTCTACCATTTCCACGCTGTTGCCCGAGGCGTCAAAAAACTCTCGACGCTCAGATATCGGATAGCACCCCAAGCCGGCAGCGTAATGACCTAACACGGTAAACTGCCCCGGGACGCCGCGCGATATCACTTTGGTGCGATGGCCGAGTTGCTGATCATCCCGGATGAATGTTGCTGTTGATCCCGATGGCGCCGGCGCGCCATCAGCCGTCTTCAGGCATCCGGATGAAACGTCGAGTTGCCCGCCACGCTCGGCGCCGCGCATGTTCGAATCCCGAAAAGTAGTGCTCTTCACCTTCAATTCAGGAATGCTTTGCACCGTTGTGCCGTCAGCAAGCGATAAGACAACCGAACTCAATCCATCCTGCTTCGTTTGCGTGAAGGCTCGCTTTGACATCACCCGGCTGCCGTCAGACCGGATCGACTCCCGGAGTTCAGCGATGAGCTTCCGCGAGCCCGCTCTAGTGCTGTGTTCCCGCGCGATAGCAGTAAGCGGAACAATCCTCGATTCCGCCATCGCCGTTCTTGCGTTGACCAGCCCAAACGCAAAGCTTGCAACGATGGCTGTTATCATCAACCAGGCATTTCGGTATTTCAGATGCGCAAATACGATTTCCATAACGGAGACGAGTTTGCCTCCGAAAATTGCGGGCGTCAAGGGTGCTGTTCCAGCGGTGTGCCGGCGGTGCTGGGCCTGCTGTGTGGCTCCGGCTCAGTCCGAAATGGAACCGGCACTCCGCCCCTATCCCAGCGCTTCCCGCATCGTCTCGAAATACAGGTCCACATCCTCCGGCCGCGTGTGGATGTGCGTCGACAACCGCACCTGCGGAGCCCTGAACGTCCAGATCCGCCGCTTTGCCAGCAACTCGTGAAACTTCTCCAGCCGCTGCGTCTTGAACTTCACCGTCACCAATCCCCCGAACATCCGGTCGTCATCCGGAGTCAGCAACTCCACGTGCGGGCTCTCCTGCGCCTTCTTCAGCAGATATCGCGCCACATGATGCGCCCGCGCATAGATCCGCTCCGGCCCCAGTTGTTTGCCGAACCGCAGCCCCGCCATCGCCCCTTCCACTACCGCGCGGTTGTTCGTACCCATCATCATGAACCGCGCAGCCTTCAGCTTCTTGTCATCCCAATTCCCCGTCACAATCGACGGCCACAGCTTCTCCAGGTTCTCCTCGCGCACGTACAAAAGCCCGCTCCCGGCCGGAGCGAACATCCACTTGTGCGGGCTCCCCGCCATGTAATCGCACCCTAACTCGGACATTCGGATCGGGATTTGCCCGTGCATGTGCGCCCCGTCCACCACCGAGATCACACCCTTCGCCCGCGCCGCCTCGCAGATCTCCCGCACCGGAGTGATCAACCCCGTCACCGTCGTGATGCCGCTGAAGCTCACCACCCGCGTCCGCGGCCCGATCGCCCCAATCACCGCATCCGCCACTTCCCCCGGATTCTTCGGCGGAATCGCGATCTTCGCCTCCCGCACAGTGATCCCGTGCCGCGCCGCCCGCATGTACCAGCATCCACGCCCGCTCGGATGCTCCTGGTCCGTGATCAATACCTCGTCGCCCGCCTTCAGATCAATCCCCGCCGCAATCGTGCTCATCGCCTCCGTGGCGTTGTGCATGATCGCCAGTTCATCCTTCTTGCACCCGTAAAAATCCGCCAGTTCCTGCCGGTAGTCGTCCAGCGTTTCATAGCCCCATCGCGGGTAATACTCCATCTCCCGCGCCGCCGAACTCGCTACATAATCCCGCACCGTCTTCACCACCGGACGCGGCGCAATTCCCAGGCTTCCGTTGTTCAGAAACGCCCGCCATCCCGGCAGCAGAAACTGCTCCTCCCGGATTCGCTTCCAATACCCTTCCGGATCGTCCTCGAGTAACTTCTCCGGAGGAAATGCCTTTGGTTCGACGGCCGCGCCCTTCGCTGTCACTCCAAACAGCGCCAATGCCGCCGCCGATGCGTGCAGAACCTGTCTTCTTTCCATTTGACTCTGATTATCGCACTCGCTCCCCCCGCCCATTTCCATCCGAACCCAACCCTAAAAAATCTGCGCGCTCTACCGCGGCGAGAACCCCTACCAATCCTGCTTTCGATCCTGTGTGATCCTGTTGACAGGCTACAGCCAGCGGCCTACAATGTTGGCCAAGCTTGGTGCAAGAAGGAGTAGCCCTCCATGTCCTTTCTCGGGAATTTGTCTGCCCGCCTCCTGCTCGTGTTCTGCCTCGTGCCTCTCCTGATTGGCCAGGAAACGACCGGCGCCATCACTGGCCTCATAACAGATCCCAGTGGGGCGGTGTTGGCGGGCGCTGAGGTCACCGTAGTGAACGTCGGAACCAACGCTAGCTATAAAACGCAAAGCAACGCGACCGGCAATTACATCTTCCGAACGCTGCCCGTGGGCGCCTACCGGTTAACGGCCGGGGCTCCGGGTTTCAAGCGGTTCGAAGCAACCAACCTTTTGACCCAGGTGAACGAGATCACCCGCCTGGATATCACAATGACGGTCGGAACTCTGTCCGAGTCAATCGAGGTTAGCGCACAAGTAGTAAACGTCAATACCGAAGACGCTTCCTTGCGGACGGTAGTCGATCAACGCCGCGTCGAGGATCTGCCGCTCAACGGTCGCGACCCGGTGCAGTTGATGCGCCTCGTGGCCGGTGTTTCCCTCTATAACGGAAGCGGCCTGACCTCGGGCACGACCTATCCCGGCGTGGTTTCCGTCTCGGTGAATGGGAACCGCGGGAACTCGACCAACTACATACTCGACGGGGGCCAGAACAACGACCATTACAGCAACGCACCGAATCCGATGCCCAACCCCGACGCACTTCAGGAGTTCAGCGTGCAGACTAACAACTTCAGCGCGGAATTCGGACGCAACTCCGGCGGCATCGTAAATGCCGTGACGAAGTCCGGAACCAACGGCTTGCATGGCGTGGCGTTCTGGTATCTCCGCAATAACTCCCTCAATGCCGCCAACTTCTTTGCGCCGCCAAAGCCGGGCTCGCCGAACCAGAAGCTGGATGATGGCTTGAAACGTAATCAGGCCGGCATTACTCTGGGAGGCCCCGTGCTCATTCCCAAGCTCTACAATGGCAAGGACAAGACGTTCTTCTTTTTCTCGTACCAGGGAACCCGGCTGCGGCAGCGGCCGACCTCGACCTTCGTGAACGTGCTGACACCAGGCGAACGAGAGGGCGATTTTTCCGCCTTCGCTACCGCGCTGAAGGATCCCCTCGGTGGCCAGTTCCCGGGCAACCTTATCCCCAAAAGCCGCTTCTTTCCGGGCTCCAAATATCTCATCGACAACAATATTCCGCCGCCTCTGAGTGGGCGTTCCATTACCACAACCAATCTTGCCAACTACGACGACAACCAGTACCTGGCGAAGGTCGATCACCAGATCGGCTCCAACCTGCGCCTTTCCGGCCACGCCTTCTGGTCGCGCGCGCACTCCCCCGGAAACCTCACCGCCAACAACTACTATGAGGAAACCGATATCCGCGACTGGAGCAACACGAGCTACGTCGGGAACGCGTACTGGATCCTCAGTCCCAATATCCTCAATCAGACGACCATCGGCTACAACAAGACCGACGGGCCAGCCTCCCACGTCTACCCCACAAAGAATTGGAACGATCTGGGCGTGCCGATTACGCTGGACCAGTACAGTCAGTTCTATATCCAGTTCCAATCTATCAGCAGCATCAACACCGGCGATACCAACAACTTCATCCGCGATGAGGTGCAGTTCAACAACACCACGCGTTGGACCAAAGGCAACCACAACCTCACGTTTGGCGGAGAGTATCACCACGCCCGCGGCGATATTGTCAACAACTTCCGTGCCCAAGGCCGCTTCTATTTCACCCGCACGGCGGGCTACACCGGTTATGATGTGGCTGATTTCCTCATCGGACGCTGGGCCGAGTTCATTCAGGGCGCCGGCGAGTTCAAGAACACCCGTTTCCACATCATCAACTTCTTCTTCAATGACTCGT
The DNA here is from genome assembly GCA_020847975.1 of Bryobacterales bacterium. GTDB lineage: Bacteria > Acidobacteriota > Terriglobia > Bryobacterales > Bryobacteraceae > CADEFT01. The sequence continues at coordinate 146,302 of JADLBD010000144.1, forward strand.
ACAAAGTCAGCCGGCGCCTCACACTCAACCTCGGCGTTCGCTGGGAGCCCTTCCTGCCAAATACCGATGTCTACGGAAAGGTCGTAGTCTGGGGCGGGCCCAACACCCGGTCGACACGTTATACGAACGCGCCTCCCGGCGTCCTCTACGCTGGCGACCCTGGAATTCCCGCCGGCGGATTTAAAAACACCTTGACCAACTTCGGACCGCGCGCCGGTTTGGCCTGGGACATTACCGGCGACGGAAAAACCGCATTGCGAGCCGGGTACGGGATCTTCTACGACCGCCTCAACACGCTCCAGACCAACAGCGCAGCGGACGAAGCCCCGTTCGGAACCGTCGTGGACATCTTCGGCGGTCCCACCGACAGCATGGCGAATCCGTACGCCAATGTTGCTGGCGGCAACCCTTTCCCCAAGATTGGTTTTGCCGCAATCGGAACGGAAGTCCTCAATCCCGGAAAGAATGCGGTCTTCGTGCTGCCCATGGCCGCGTTCCTGTACGCTCGCGACCTTCGCAATCCGTACGTGAGTTCCTGGAACCTGACGCTGGAACGGCGGCTCCCTGGCAGTTGGCTTGCCCGTGCATCCTACGCGGGATCCAAAGGCACTGCTTTGGCAAGCGGCCGCGATATCAATGCACCCCTCCCCAACCCGGCAGCCACCACCTCGACAACGAACCAGCGACGCCCATACTACCCAATTGGGCTCGGCCAAGCCGTGTTGATGGAGCCGGCTGGCAACTCCTCCTACAACTCACTGCAACTCACTGCGGAAAAGCGTTTCAGCCGCGGCTTTACAGTTCTCGCCAACTACCAGTTCGCAAAGACCATTGATGACAACGTTGGCTCGGCGAACAAGGCCAACGGGACAAACGTCACCAATCCCTATAACCAACACTTTGACCGCGGTCCGGCGGATTACGACTTGCGCCACGTGTTCAATTTCTCCGGCGTTTGGGCTCTACCCATTAAGCCCGCCAGCCGGCTGGCGAACTTCGCCATCGGCGGCTGGAACATGACGTCGATCGTCGCCTGGCGGAGTGGCTTCCCCTTTACGATCGCCAGCGGCCAGGATAACGCCCGCACGGGTCAGGGCAGCCAGCGCGCCGATCTGACCGGCATTTCGCCTGTTCTGGCGAACTCCGGTCATGGCGCCATCGCGGCTCAATACTTGAATAAAGCGGCGTTCGCTGTGAATGCCCTGGGAACCTACGGCGTATTGGGACGCGGTACTTATCGTGGTCAGCGTTCCTTCAACTTGGACTACGGACTGCACAAGGACTTCCCCGTCCGGGAGAAAATGAGGTTCCAGTTCCGGTTCGAGGCATTCAACCTGTTCAACAATGTGAACCTGTCGAATCCGAATTCCACGGTTACCAGCGCTAATTTCATGAAGATCACCAGCGCCGCGGATCCTCGGATCCTCCAGTTTGCCTTACGCTTCGAGTTCTAGCTTCGGCGGGCGGCGTCCTCCGCGCCTACGACTCGAAGTCCGGAAAAGTCATCTGGGAGTTCTCCTCCGCGATTTCGATACCGTGAACGGCGTCAAGGCCAAAGGCGGCTCCCTCAGCGCCACCGGCCCCGTTCTCTCCGGCGGCATGCTGTTCGTAAACTCCGGCTATGGAGCCCTCGGCGGCATGGCAGGCAACGTCCTCCTCGCCTTCGCCCCATAGCCCTCGCCGCTGCGATACAATTCCCGAGCATGAACCCTACCCGCCGCACCGCTCTTCGTTCGCTCACCGCCGCGCTTGCGCCCGCCATCGTCCGCTCCGCGCAAAAGGCCACCGCCTTCGGCCTCATCGGCGACCGCTACCACAACTCCGATTACATCCGCACCGGCCTCAACCGCGCCATCACTCAGGACCTCGGCGTCTCCATCGACTTCACCGACGAAACCAGGGCCCTCAACGAGGAAACGCTCCACGGCTACAAGATGCTCATCGTTCTCCGCGACGGCATGATCTGGCCCGAGGGCTACCCCGACGAAACCACCAACGCCGCCTGGGTCAACACCGGCAAACCCGAACTCGTCTCCGATCCCCCCGTTCCCCCAAGCAAACCCAAGCCCGCCTTCTGGATGAAGCCCCACCAGGGAAAAGCTGTCCGCAAATTCGTCGAAGACGGCGGCGTCGCCCTCTTCATGCACAACACCACCCACGTCGGCCTCACCGATCCCGATTTCCGCCATGTCCTCGGCGCAGCTTACGCCGGCCATCCCCCCATCCGCACCTACAAAGCCAAGGTCACCAATCCCAACCACCCCGTCACCCGCGGCATCCGCGACTTCATCGTCACCGACGAACAGCACTACATGGAATACGATAAAGACCGCAAGCTCATCTTCCTCGAAACGGTAAACGAAAACGGCCTTACCTACCGCAACCTCGGAGCCACCGCCCCCGGCGGCTGGTCCTACGATTACGGCAAAGGCCGCGTCTGCTACCTCTCCCCCGGCCACCTGCTCCGCGTTCTCTGGAATCCCGAATACATCAAGATGCAGCACAACGCCGTCCGCTGGCTCCTCCGCCAAGCCTCCTAACCCCCCTCCGTGGCGCAGTCACTCCTGGCTGCCGCGCCGAGTCTCAACTCGGCGCGCTCTCCAGGGGAACCTTCGTCACCGTTCCCCCACAATCATCGACGTGCACCCACTGCGCTCAGGCGCCATGCCGCGCGGCCAGCGCCTCAAAACGCCGTACTCGCGCTCACCCCCTTCGCAATCTCCGCCGCCGCCGCTTCCAGCGGTTGCCCCTTCTTGATCCGGATCTCCATGGCCGCCGCTACCTCCGTTGGAAGCTGCACGCTGTGCTCGCCCACCACCACCGGAATCACTGGTAGCCTCTGCTCGGCAATCGCCTTCAACTCCATTCGCAGCCACGGACTCGGCCGCTCCGACAGAATCATCACCGCCGCATGCGCCTGCCGCAACACCTGCCGCACGCTTGCCTCCGGGGGCAGATCCGCATCATCGGTCGGGCGCACCACCCGCAAACCTTCCCTCTCCAGCGCCTCATGCACGGCGTCCGCCAGCGGTTCGTCCGCAATCCCGCTCGTCACGAACACGCATCGCTGCGTCGACCGCGGAGCGCCCGAGCGCAAAGACGCCCCCTCGAGCGACAACCAGTGCCGCATCGGCACTTCTCCCTCGTTCTTCAGGTGCACCTGCGCGTAGATCATGAACTCACCCCATCCCCCGGTTTCGAGCCGGAATTTCTTCTTCCGGTCCGTCACCTTTCTCAGCGGCTGCGGAAACGTCTCATGCAGTTTGTAGACCACCATCTCCACCTGGTCGAGATCGCTTTCCGGTCCTTCCAGCCATACCGCCCAGTTGAACCAGTCCGCGCCTACACGCTCTGCCTCCTGCTCGATTCGCAAGTTCATACGCCCCCCTGCGCTTCCTGGAGCCGCATCTCCATCCATTGCGACCGTGCCGGCGAGATCCACTGCTTCGGCCCTCCCTGCACCGCCAACTGGATCGAATGATCGTCCCGCACACGGTTCACGTACACGAACGTCCCGCCTGTCTCGAGAATCGGCGTCACGTCCACCCAGTCGCTCGCCTGGTCCTGCTCGAATAACCGGTAGCGGCACTTCAACACGCCGTTCGATTGACCCAGGTCCCGCGCCAACTCGTCGGGCAATATCTGCACCTTCACCACCCGCCCGGATTCCCGCTTCCAAAGTCCGAGTGTCTCCGATAGCGCCAGCAGCGCCGGAACACGGTCCGCACGGTCGAGCGGCAGCCACTCGAAATTCGCGTTCTGCCCCGGCGGCTTTACCCCGTCCTCCACCAGCGCAATCACCGGACGCCCTTTGGTCCGCGCCATCGTCGCCTCATCCTGCACCCAGGGATGCGTGATCCAACTCCCGTCGCCCAACTGATCGCGCCGCGTCATCAGCGCAATCAGCCCGTCGGCGGCTTGAATTCGCCGCTCGATTTCCGCCGGCAGCGCCTGTCCGCCCAGCCTCCGCCCCGTCACCGCGCGGATCCCGTGGCTCGCCAGCAACTGCTCTATCTCCGTGACCAGCTCCCGGTCCTGGTCCCGGAAAGAATACGAGACAAAGATCGATTTCATACATCTTCCCGAATCCAACCGGATTCCGGCTGGAATTATAACGCAACCCGTCCCGCCGTGCCGTCCGTCAGACGCCGGTCACACGCCAGGACGCATTATTTTTCCAGTATTTTCAATACACCCGGCGAACCCTCGCGAAAATCCCGCACATCCTCGCGTTATCCTCGAAGCGGCGAAAGGGACACTCGCTTGGAACAAACAAATTATCCTCTCCTTCAAAACATCCTCATCCCCGGCGAATCCGCCGGCTTCCTGCAATCCGTCTTCGAGGGAGCCCGCTCCTGGCTGCAGCCGCGGAACCCCTTCGAGCAGCTTCTCACCGACATGCTCGCCGCCACCCTCTGGCGCTATGCCCGCCTCGCGACGCTCGAAGCGCGCATCCTCACCATCGAGCAGGACATCCAACCTGGCTTCCTCCTGAAGCAATTCAAGAATCTGGACGCCGCCGGGCGAGCCGCCCTGGTTTTCAATGTCTGGCACAAAAAATTCACCGCCCTCTCCCGCGTCGAGGCCATCGTCCTGCGCAACTTTCACACGCTGTTCAAAACCTTCGCCGAAATGCGCAAAGCGTTCCCGCCAGCCGCCAGGGAGGCGAAGTAAAACTTCATCTACCCCGCATCCTCGGCGGCTGTACGCCAAAAGAAAACATCAGAACTGGAACCGCAAACTGAATTGCAGAATCCGCGGCGGCTGCGCTCCCTGGATCTGGCCGAAAAACGGGCTCGACGAATCCATGTTCGGCGGATTGAACCGCACCTGGTTGAACGCGTTGAAAAACTCCGCCCGGAACTGTAACTGCGCCTTCTCCGTGACGGCGAACTTCTTGAACGCCGACATGTCCCAGTTCCAGAACCCGGGAGCCGAAATCAAGTCGCGCCCCGACGTCCCGAACGTCAGCGGAGCCACCCGCGAGAACGCATTCGGGTTGAACCAGTACAGCGACGAGTTCACGCCGCCGAAATCCTCTCCCGGCGTGATCTGCTGCCCGCCCAGCGAAAAACTGGAATTCGAAGCGATCCCAGTGGCGTCGGCGCGCTGCGAGACGTACGAGATCGTCGACAAATTCGGCGACGTGACACTGCGGTTCACGCCCGACTGGAACACAGTCGTGCTCGTGATCTGCCACCCGCCCACCGCCAGGTCCGCCGCCCTCCCGGTGTTGCCGAGAATGCGCTTCCCTCGTCCAATGGGGATTTCATAAATGATGCTCGTCACGAACCGCTGCCGGATGTCGAAATCCGAGCTGCCTTTGTCCAGTTGGAAGTTCGCCGGGTTCAGGTTCGGACTCCCGAACGAGCCGCCCGAATCCGTGTCAATCGAATGCGACCAGCTATAGGATCCGAGAACCGAGAACCCTTCCCCGAAACGCCGCTCCAGCTTCATGTTCAATGCATGGAAGGTGGACATGCCCGCCTGCGACGAATACAGCATGCCCAAGATGCCCGTGGTGGCGGGATCGAAGCGCGAGGTTCCGGGAACCACCTTGTACAGTTCACCGGGCGCCACCGGAGCCGACGTGTTATACCGCTTCGAGAGCCGGCGTCCCTGGCTCCCGATATAGGCAGCTTCCGCCAGCCACTTCGTCCCGATCGAGCGCTGCACCGACAGGTTCCACATATACTCCCGCGGCTTGCGTCCGTTGATCTCCTGCGCGAATACGTTCGTGTTTGCCGGAATCTTGTAGTCCTTGTTGATCGGCGGAACCGGCGTCACCGGCAGCGTGTTCACCCCGAACTGGTAGGTGGGCAGCCCCCTTCCCGTGAGGTTGATGTTCTGCTGGAAGAACGTCGGCGGCGAATTCGTCGTGAATTGCACCTCGTTCATCTGCGTCTGGTCGTAGTAAATCCCCGCGCCCGCGCGGATCACCCACTGCGGCGCCCACTTCGGGTTATAAGCCAGGCCCAGCCGCGGCGCGAAGTTCCGCCTGTCCGGTTCAATGATCGAGGGCCGGATCTGCCCCAGAATCGGAAACAGTTGTTTCCCCGTGTTGAAGTCAAACCCGAATACATGGTCCAACTCCTCTGCCGTGGGCGGCGAAACGTATTCGTACCGCAGCCCGTAATTGATCGTCAGTTCCTTGGTGATCTTCCAGTCATCCTGGATGTAGAAGTTGTCCGTGTAGAACCGGAAGTGCGTCTGCGACGTGCCTACCGCTCCGCTCATGTTCGTCGGATATCCCAGCAGGAAGTCCGCGATCGGATTACCCGACCCCGGCACCGGATTCCCCGTCGCCGGATCCACCCGCGCCGTCCAACTCGACAGGAACGTGAACGATCCGCGCGGGCCGTTGTCGGAATCGAGGAACATCCGCGATTGCCGGATCTCCACCCCCGCCTTGATCGTGTGCGAATTCTTGATCCACGAAATGCTGTCGGCAATCTCGTAGTTGTTGATCACGTTCCCCTGTGTCAATCCGTTCGATCCGATCCCGCTGTAGCCTTGCCAGCCTACCCCAGGCACTCCCCAGTTCCGTGGAACTGTCGAAATGCCCGTGATCCCGATCGTTGCCGCCAGGTTCTCGCTCACCGGCACTTGCTGGCCGAACAGCGTGGCGTAGCTGTGATAGATGCGCCCCACGTTCACCAGCCGCGGCGTGAGCGACGAAGTCAATTGGAGCACTTCGTTGTAACCCTTCGAAATCACCTGTGTTCCCCCCAGCGGCGTCAGCGACGCCGGCTCGAGCGGCGCGTCCTGCCAGGTCTGCCGCCCGAACAGCGAATGCCTCGAGTTGATCGACCAGTCCACGCGCACCGTCTCCTGGTCGTCCGTCAGCTTCTGCACCGGTGTCCCCACCAGGTTCGCCCCCTGTACCGTGGGGTTATTCGTCACCGGAATGTAGGGAAAGAAATTCTTCGCCACGGTGTTCACGCGCGACGACGGAATCACGTTCCCCGCGAACGGCTGCCGCGTCCCCGCCGCCGGATCGAATGTTGTTGGGTCGAAGATCGGAGCCTGCGTGGTGAAATTCCCGCCCAGCAGTGTCTGCGTCGGGTACAGCCCGCGCTGCACCTGTCCCAGCCTCTGCCGCAGCCCTTCGTAGTTGCCGAAAATAAACAGCTTGTCCTTCCTGATCGGAGCCCCCACGCTGAATCCGAACTGGTTTCGCTTGAACGGCTCCGGAGTCGCCGAAAAGAAGTTCCGCGCGTCCAGCGTATCGTTGCGCAGCAATTCATACACGCTGCCGTGAATCTGGTTCGTCCCGCCGCGCGTGGCCACGTTGATGATCCCCGGCGAATTCCCGAACTCCGCGTTGAAGAAATTGCGCTGGATTTTGAACTCCTCGATCATGTCGAGCGAGGGGTTCAACGCCGTGTCGCCCACGCGCGGGTTGCGCAACTCCACGCCGTCCAAAAGATAACTGGTCGAGCTTTCCCGCTGCCCGCCTACCAGTATGCTCCGGTCCGCCCGCTGCGTCGTCGACGAGATGAAACTCGCCGGCCCCTGCGACGAGGGGATCTGTGGAATCACGCCCGGCGACAGCGAGCCGAGCGTCAGATAGTTGCGGCCGTTCAACGGCAAGTCCTGGATCACCCGGCGCTCGATCAACTGCCCGAGCGATGCCGTTTCCGCCTCCTTCAGTTGCGCCGCCTCGGCCGTCACGGTGACTTCCTCCGTCACCTGGCCGACGCTGAGCGTGATGTTCACCACCTCGCGTTGGGCAATCGCGAGAACCACGTCCCTCACCACTGTTGTCTGAAAGCCCGGAGCCTTGGCCGTAATCTCGAACCGGCCCGGAGGCAATTGCGGCAGTACGTATTCTCCATTCGCGCCAGTGGTAGTCTGGCGCTCCTGGCGGGTATCTGCCTGGATGGCGATTACGGATGCGCCTGGTACAACACTCCCAGTGCCGTCGGTGACTACCCCACTGATCGACGACGTGTTGACTTGTGCAGGCGCGGAAACATTGAGTCCAACCCATAACAGGATGGGTAGAACGAAACGAGAAGTCATGGCAGGCGAGTATATCTTAACCAGTAAACGAAAATTGTCTCACATTGTGAGACAAATCAAGAATTGCCGTTGCCGTCTTCTCCACAAACCAGCGGTCATGCGACACGAAGATCACAGCGCCGGGATACTGCCGCAGCGCGCCGGCCAGCGCCTCCTGAGCCTCCATCTCCAGGTGGTTCGTCGGCTCATCGAGCAGCAGCACGTTGTAGCCCCCCAACAGCAGCCGGGTCAGCGCCGTCTTGCTCCGCTCTCCCAGGCTCAGCAGCCTCAGCGGCTGGCCTACCAGGTCGCTGCGCAGTCTCAGACAGGCGAGCAGCGTTCGCACGGCTGTTTCATCGGGACACACCTCCATACACACCTCGAGGGGCGTCTTGCTCTCTTCCAGATGTTCGTGCTCCTGTGCATAATACCCTACCCGGACTCCGCTGCCCCAGTGCAGCCTCCCGCGCCGCGGCGGAAGATCGCCCAGCAGCGCCCGCAGCAGAGTGGTCTTCCCGCTTCCGTTCGAACCCAGCACCGCCCACCGCTCGTTCCTATGTACGAAAAAGCTCAGATCCTCGATCACCGGTGCCGCTTCGGCATATCCCACTGTCAACCCCTCGGCGTTCAGTACGAGTTCGGAACAATACGGCACATTCGAGAAATCGAGTTCCGGAATCCCCTGTTCCTCCCACGGCTTGGCAATCGTGGGCTCCAGTTTCTCCCGCTCCCTGAGAATGCGCCCTGTCCGCGCCACCTTCGCTGCCTTGCGCGCGTAGAAGTCCCTCGATTGGCGCATTCCCGGCGGAGCCTTCGCTACCTTCGCCGCCAGCCGTTGCCGCTTCTCCGCCGCGCTCTCCGCCGCGGCAATCCGCCGCTGCTGCGCTTCGTATTGGCCCCACTGCCGGCTCTCGCCTGCTTCCCGCTCCTCCATGGCGAAGCCATAGTTCCCGGCGTAGACTCGCACCGCGCCGCGCTCGATGGCGATGGTCCGCGTCGTCACCTCATTCAGGAACGCGCGGTCATGCGACACCACGACGCACGTGATCTTCTGCCGCATCAGCCACTGCGCCAGCCACTCCCGCGCCTCGAGGTCCAGATGGTTGGTGGGCTCATCGAGCAGCAGCAGATCCGCGCCCGCGCGCATCACCCGCGCCAGACCTTCTCGCGTGCGCTGCCCGCTCGAGAGTTCCTGCTCGGAAGGGCGGTGCAGCATCTCCGTGCTCAGCCCCTTCCGCCGCACGATCACTCCGCTGTCGGGCTCCAACTCACCCGCCAGCAGGCGCAGCAGCGTCGTCTTGCCGCTGCCGTTCGCGCCGGCAAGCCCGATGCGGTCGCCCGGATCAACGGCAAACGTCACGGCGCGCAACAAAGGCACGCCCGAAACATGACTGTAAGAAAGATTCTGAACGGAAAGCAAAGACAATTTCCTCCTTGCCGCTCACTGCGGCACAGGTTGCTATGAGGCAATGGCTGGAAATGTGTCTTAGAGCTTCATTAGAGAACCGGGAGGTTCATCCCCGAGCATATCAGCTTTTCAGCCGCAGGAAGAACCATGCCAGTCCCGTGACCAGCAGGAACGAGGCGGCCACGCGCGATGCCGCCGGCGCAATGCTTGAAAAGATGCGCGCCAGCCGGCTCAGCGGCAGAGCAAAGGCGGCAATCGCCAGCGCCTCCGCCACGCCCATCCCGAACAACACCGGAAACGCCGCATACCCGGTCTCGGTTAGATAGAGCGCATACGACAGGCCATGAAACAAACCCAGCACCGCCGCCACCGCCCATCGCTGCCCCGCCTGCGGCAGCGTCAGGATCTCCACAGCGAGATAAGCGATGGTCAACGCCAAAGCCGCCTCGACGAACCGCGGAGCCGGATTCCACGGCGTAAGCGGAACAACCACCGCCGCCAACACCTCGCCTGCCACGAAGCACACCGTCAGCAGCAACAGTTCCTTCCGCCCGCGCGCCGCCAGCACCAGGCAGCCGAGAAACAGGATCGCCGCCGCGCTCGAGAACGCCCGCGCGAAGCCGGACCCCGACGCTGTCACGAACACCTCGAACGCCGTCGGCGGACGAAACCGGATCTGCGCCTTCGGGTTGGCGTAATCAAACACCGCCTGGTCCGACTTGTCGCCCATATAGGCGTGGATCAGGTGCACGTGGTTCGGCACCGTCACCTGGTAGAACGTGCACACCACATCGACAATCTCCACCGGCGCGGGCCACTCGTACACCCCCTTGCAGCGATACGCTCCGTCACCCGGGTCCTCGTGGCAGCTCTTCTCGACCAGTTTCCCCTTCACGCCGGCGCTCTCGAACGTGATGTTGTCGAAAAGCGTCTTCTCCGCGCTCTGGATGTGCTGAATTTCATACAGCGGCATCCGCAAATCGTAGGTGGCGCGGCTGCCCTCCACCCGCAGATCCGCGCTCGACATGCTGATGACGTGGGCCTGCGCGAGGCAAGCCGCGGCAAGAGAAAGAAGAAACGCGCGCTTCATGACACAGCCCGCGTCGACCGGATATACACAATGCGCAGAGTAGCCAGCACGGGAACCGAGAATATCATGCCGGCGATGCCCGCCAGTTGTTCCCCCGCCAGCGCGCCGAAGACGATCAGCAGCGGATGCAGCTTCAATCCGCTGCCCAGCAGAAACGGCTGCAGGACGTAATCCTGAAACAGCCGGTAAAGGAGGAAGAACACGATCATGGCTCCCACATGCGGATACCCCGAGACAAACGCCACCACGCAGGCAACGGTTCCAGCCGTCAAAGGGCCGATGACCGGGATGAACTCGAGCACCGCCGCGATGGTGGCGAGCAGCGCCGCGTACGGAACGGCTAATACCTGGAAGAACAGGAGGTAGGCAAGAAATGTCGCCATGCTCAACAGGAACAGCGCGCGGATGTACTGCGCCAGCATGCGGTGCACGTCGTCGAGGAGGCCTTGTACAAATCCCTCCTCGGCGCGGCTCACCAGGCCCATCACCTGTTCGCGCAACTCCGCCGCGTCCTTCAGAAAGAAGAAACTCAGGATGGGCACCAGCACCGCGAAGCCGAGATTGCCGATGGCCCCGATCACCTGCGACACCGCGGTGCGCAGCATGGGCAGCGCCGATTCGAGCCCCGCCGCCAGTTGTTCCTGAATCGCTTCGAGCACCTGTCCGCGCACCGGTTCGAGCCACGGCGGCAGCGGAGCCTTCGATAGATTACCCGCGCCCTGCACGAGGTCCGGCATGCGCGCGATCAGGTTCGCCGCTTCCTGCGATGCCCGCGACCCCACGGCCGCCGCCACGCCGATCAGCGTGGCGATCAGCACGACATACACAATCGCCAGCGACAGCAGGCGCGAGAGTCTCCCTTGCGCAAACCGGTCCACCCGCGATACCACCGGCCACAGCAGGTAGGCGAAGAACACGGCCAGCAGGAACACCAGTATTGTGCGCCGCGTGTAGTACAGGAAAGCAAAGAACCCCACCGTGAGAAGAGCGGACCACGTGACGCGGACAGCTTTCGGTTCAACGCCCAGCATCGAAGTGAATCAGGCGTTTTCGTCGATCAGAACCGGTGGATTGTAGTACAGGATGCGCTTGCACGATTCGCAAAAAATGATGCCGTCTAAAGCCTGCCGCAGTTCCTGCATCACCTGTGGGCGGATGGTCATGTTGCATGCCGTGCAGCGGCCTTCCGCCGCCTCCGCCACGGCGACGCCCGCGCTTCGCTTCCGGATCCGCTCGTAGTTGGAGATGTAGTCCTTCCGCGCTGCCGCCGCGGCTTGCGTGCGCGCTGCTTTCACCTGCTCCAATTCCTTGCGATGGGCTTCGGTCTTCTCGAGCGCTGCCTTCTTTTCGGCCTCCACCTGAGTCGCCTCGAGCGCCAGAGCCGCCTCGGCCTTCTTCACGTTCTGATCGAGCGGTTCGGATTCGGTCATCAATTCGAGAATCCGGTCCTCGAACCCCCGGATTTCCTTGTTGCAGTAGTCAATCTCGGTCTGGAACGCGCGGTACTGTTCGTTCGTCTTTGCCGAGGTCATCTGATCCTTCAGCTTGGAGATCTTCTGCTCCTGCACTTTGATGTCGTCGTCCAGGCGCTTGCGCTCCTTCTGGTTGGCGGCGAGAGCGGCGCGATCCACTTCCAGGCGCCGCTTGTGGGCATCCAGTGCTTTCGCAATTTCCGCGATCCGCTTCGGCAGGACCGCGATCTCTTTTTGAAGCTCAGCGCTTCTCTGATCCAGACTTTGAATCTTCAGGATCAGCTCTAAGTCCGTACTCATTAGCTAATGAATTGTATCACGCCCGCGCCGCAGCCTACCCGCCAGGGGCGCGGCCAAAGTCTTTACGGCGGGCTCGAGTTCGGGGATCGCCAACTGCTTCGCGACCGCGTAGAACACCAGGATGCCGGACGGAATGGCCAGCGCCAGGACGCCGAGAAACGCCGCGCGGGTCATGCCGAAGCGGCCGAGCACCAGCGCGTTGATGCCCGAGACCAGCACCCCCATCGCCACGGCGGCCACGGTCACCTTCCACAGGCTTGCCACCAGCGCCCGGCCGTAGATGCCCGCCAGTTTCGCCCGCAGGATGGTGAATTGCACGACGAAACTGAACAGGGCCACCGCCGCCGTGCTCAGCGCCAGTCCGCTCTGCCCGAAGCCGAATCGCCCCGTGAGCGTTGTGGCCACTTCATAGTTGATCAGCACGGAGGCGAGCGAGATGAGCATCGGCGTCAGCGCATCGTTCAACGCATAGAACGCCGGCGTCAACAGCTTGACCCCCGCGTATCCCAGCAGGCCGATGGCAAAGTAGGAAAGCGCGTCCGCCGTCTGCTGCGTGTCGTAGAGTTCAAACCGCCCGCCTTGATAGATGGCTCCGATGATGGATTGCCCCAGCACCACGAGCCCTACCGAAGATGGGATGGTCAGCAGAAACACCGTCGCCAGCGAGCGGGACAGCGTCTGGCGGAACTCGTTGAAGTTCCCCTCCGCCGCGCTGCGCGAAATCGAGGGCAGCGTTGCCGTCGCCATCGCCACGCCGAACAGGCCGAGCGGCAGTTGCATGAAGCGGAATGCGTAGCCGAGCCAGCTTACCGGCCCATCGGCTCCGCGTACGGGGTCCACGAGCGAGGCGGCAAGATTCGTGTTCACCACCAGGTTGATCTGCACGGCTGCGTTGCCGAGAATGGCGGGTCCCATCAGGGTGATGATGCGGCGCAGTCCCGCGTCAGCCCAATCAAACGCCGGGCGGAAGCGGAATCCGGAGCGGTAGAGACTCGGCAGTTGCCACAGCAGTTGCAATGCCCCGCCGAGAACGACGCCGTAACCCATTCCTTCAATCGGCGCAAGCCCGATGTGCGGACCGGCCCAGAATCCGAGGAGAAGGCCGACGGTTACCGAGCCGATATTGAACATGGTGGAGGCGAGCGCCGGAACTCCGAAGATGCCGCACGCGTTCAGCACGCCCATCGCCTGCGCCGCCAGCGCTACCAGCAGCAGGAAGGGGAACATGATCCGCGTCATCCTGACCGCGAGTTCAAACTTGCCGGGGATGTGGTGAAACCCCGGCGCCAGCAGATCCACCAGCGCCGGAGCGAACACCATGCCGAGCCCGCAAATGATGCCCACGAGGATGATGATGGCTGTCGAGACGAGGTTCGATAATGCCGCGGCTTCCTTCCGCCCGCGAGTCGTCAGATACTCGGTGAAGATGGGGACGAAGGCCGAAGAGAGCGCCCCTTCGGCAAACAGGTCGCGGGTGAGGTTGGGAATGCGAAAGCCGAGCAGAAAGGCGTCATTCACCAGGCCCGCGCCGAACAGCCGCGCCATGACGATCTCGCGGATGAGTCCCGTGACGCGGCTCATCGCGATGGCTAAAGACGTCACCCCCGCCGATCGGACAATGCTTTCGGAGGTGGAAGGGGTCGCGTCTTTGATCTGTGCCGCCGTCGCTATGCTCCGTAGTCTTCAAAGAATTCGGCGATCGTCAGGATGCCGGTGTAGTAGTTCTTCAGGTTGTACTTCTCATTCGGCGAGTGCAGGCCGTCATCCGGCAGTCCGAAGCCCATGAGGACGGTGGGAATGCCGAGATGCGTGGCGAAGTCGCCGACGATTGGGATGGACCCGCCGGAACGTGTAAAGACAGTGGGACGGCCCAGCGTGCGGGCAAACACCCGCGCGGCAACGGCAATCGCCGGATGGTCCGGGTTCACGACAATGGCCGGCCCGGAGCTTAAAACACGAAGCTCGAGTTTTGTTCCGGCCGGGGTGTTGGCCGCCAGGAATTCCCGGAAGGCGGCGATCACTTTGTCCGGGTCCTGTTCAGGCACGAGGCGGAAGCTGACCTTTGCGGTCGCCTTGGCGGGGATGACTGTTTTCGCTCCGGCGGCAGTGAAGCCGCCCGCGATCCCGTGGACCTCCATGGTGGGCCGCGCCCAGGTCCGTTCCAGCACGGAGAAGCCCGGTTCTCCCGTGAGTTGTGTCGAACCTACTTCCTTCTGCAGGAACTCACTCTCGTCAAACGGCAGGCTCTTCCAGGATTCGAGTTCGGCGGGCGCCGGGGCCTCCACCTCGTCATAGATGCCGGGGATTTGAATGACGCCGGCGGCGTTCTTTGCCTTGGCCAGGACTTCGATGAGTCCGTACACCGCGTTCGGAGCCGCTCCGCCGTAGAGGCCCGAATGCAGGTCGCGCGCGGGGCCGGTGCACTCCACTTCCGTGTACACGAGGCCCCGCAGCCCGATGCACAGCGTGGGAATTCCCTCGGCATAGAGTGCCGTGTCCGAGACCAGCGCCACGTCCGCCTTCAACTTGCCCTTGTGCAGGGGGACGTACTTCGCAATCGACCAGCCGCCCACTTCCTCTTCGCCCTCGATGAGGAACTTGACGTTGAGCGGAAGGCTGCCGCCATGGAGCGCGCGCAACGCCTCGACGGCCTTGATGTGCATGTACATCTGGCCCTTGTCGTCCGCCGAGCCGCGCGCATAGAGGTTGCCGTCGCGAACGGTGGGCTCGAAGGGCGGAGTGTGCCACAACTCGAGCGGATCCGGCGGCTGCACGTCGTAGTGGCCGTAGCAGAGGACCGTGGGCTTCCCGGGCGCATGGAGCCAGTCGGCGTACACCAGCGGGTGCTTCTCCGTGGGGATGATCTCCACGTTCTCGAGGCCCGCCTCTGTCAATCGCGCGGCCACATACTGCGCGGCCCGCAGCACATCCGGCGTATGCTCGGGCAGTGTGCTGATGCTCGGGATGCGCAGAAACGCGTTCAATTCTTCGAGGAGCCGCTCCTCGTTCTCGCGAACATAGGTTTCCAGTTGCATGGATCGGGTGTGTGGACCATTATAGCGGCGCCATGCAGGGAGCGCAGTCCACGCAAAAGGCGTGCGCCGACTATGTACACTATGGGAACGGCGAACCCATGAACGTACCACTCACTCCCATCCGCTTTCTCTACCGGGCCATGGATCTGTTTGCCCGCAAGGTAGGGATCGTGTCCGGAACCCGCACGTTTACTTATGGCGAGTTCGGCGAACGCGCTCTGAAACTCGCCAGCGCCCTCGCGCGCGGCGGGGTCGCCAAGGGAGACCGCGTGGCGCTGCTCAGCTTCAACAACCACCAGTTGCTGGAGAGCTACTACGGCGTTCCGCTTGCCGGAGGCATTGTGATGCCGCTCAACGTGCGGCTGTCGATTCAGGAACTGGCGCCGATCCTCAACCACTCGGGGGCCAATGTGCTGCTGTTTGAGAACGACTTCCTTCCCATTGTCGAGCAGTTGCAGAACGCCTGCGGCAGCATCCAGCGCTACATCACGCTCGATGAGAAGGCGGGGCCCGCCGGCATGACGTACGAGGAATTGCTCGATCAGGGCAGCCCGGACTACATCGACTACATGGACGTGGACGAGAACGCCGTGGCCGAGTTGTTCTACACCAGCGGCAGCACGGGCGCGCCGAAGGGTGTCATGCTCACCCACCGGACACTGTACCTTCACGCCATGAGCGTCGCGACGCTGGTGGGCGACCCGAAGGACCTCATCGACCTGCACACGATTCCGCTGTTCCACGCCAACGGCTGGGGACGGCCGCAGTCTTCGACGTTGCTCGGATCGAAGCAGGTGATGGTGCGGCGCTTCGAGCCCACGGGAGTGTTGCGGCTGATCGAGGAACACCGCGCCACGGAGATGAGCCTGGTGCCGACGATGGCGAACGCGCTGCTCAACGCGCCCGATCGAGCGCAGTTCGATCTCTCGAGCCTGCGGCGCGTGATGGTGGGCGGCGCGGCCGCTTCGCCCGAACTGGTGGCCCGCATGGAAGAGGCGTTCCGCTGCGAGATCATATCAGGGTACGGAATGACGGAGACGTGCCCCGTGCTGACCACCGCGCGCGCCAAGGGCACCATAGATGAGTCGGACGACAAGGCGCGCCACCGGAGGCGCGCGATGGCGGGATGGGCCGTTCCGGGAGTAGAGGTGCGCGTGGTGGACGTGAACATGCAAACGGTCCCGCGCGATTCGAAGACAATCGGCGAAGTGGTGGCGCGCGGGGACCATCTGATGGCGGGCTATTTCAAGGACCCCGCGGCCACGGCCATGACCATCGAGAATCATTGGATCCACACCGGCGACATGGCGTTCTGGGATGAAGAAGGCTACATCCAGATTGTGGACCGGAAGAAGGAGATCATCATCAGCGGCGGGGAGAACATCTCGTCCATCGAGGTGGAGAAGGCGATCGGCGCGCACCCCGCCGTCTATGAATGCGCCGTGGTGGCCGCTCCCGATGAGAAGTGGGGCGAGGTGCCGGCCGCGGCGGTGGTGTTGAAACCCGGCATGGAACTCACCGCCGAGGAACTCACCGAGTTCCTTTCGGGCAGTCTCGGGCGTTTCAAACTGCCGAAGATCATCGAATTCTATGAGGACCACCTGCCGAAGACCGGCACGGGGAAGATCCGCAAGCTGGTGATCAAGGAGAAGTTCTGGGCGGGAAAAGAAAAGCGGGTGCAGGGATAATTACGGGTCATGGTGTCACTGCTTCTCCATTGCAGGATTGATGAGAAGGACGCGCTCATCGCCGAGTTGTACGAGTGCGGCACGACGGGGATTGTCGAAGTGGAGGAACCCGGCGGCGGGTGCACGCTGGACGTGTTTTTCGACACCGCTCCGGATGCCGCAACGGCCCAGGAGCGCTTCACGCGGTACGCGCCGGAATGGATCAACCACGGCAACCGCGATTACATCCGGGAGTTTCAGGATCACTGGCAGGCGGTGGCCGTGGGCGAGCGGTTCTGGCTGGCTCCGCCGTGGCATGCGGGGCCGCCGCCGGAGGGGCGGTTGCGCCTTGACTATCAGCCGGGCATGGCGTGCGGCAGCGGCGCGCATCCCTGCACGCAGTT
Organism: Bryobacterales bacterium; assembly: GCA_020847975.1. GTDB lineage: Bacteria > Acidobacteriota > Terriglobia > Bryobacterales > Bryobacteraceae > CADEFT01. Next base: position 163,682 of record JADLBD010000144.1, read on the forward strand.
GTGCCTCGAAGCGCTGGAAGGCGCTGTGCGGCCGGGCCGCGCGGTGCTCGATGTGGGCGCGGGGTCGGGGATTCTGCTGCTGGCCGCGGGACTGCTGGGGGCATCGCGGCTTGTTGGCTGCGACATCGACCACGAGTCGATGGAGGTTGCGCGGGAGGCCGTGCCGGGAGCGCTGCTGTTCACCGGGTCGCTGCGGTCTGTGCGCGATGGGTTGTTCGACGTGGTGATCGCCAACATCAGCTCGATTGCCGCGGAGGAACTCGAGGCCGATCTGCGCCGTGTCTGCCGCGCGGGGGGCAGCGTCATCGTTTCCGGGTTTCGCGGCAGCGACCTTCCGGAAGGCTACGAAACGGCGCGCCGCACGGATCAGGAGGAGTGGGCTTGTCTCACGGTTTCGCTGCCGCGAAGTGAGCCGTGATCTCCTGCTCATCGAGCACCCGCCTGTACACCGCCACCTCACTCACCTTGCCTTCGAACTCTGCGCCTGCGATGAGGGTTCCGGTGTTTCCCGCCGCCTCGCCCTCGCTCATGAGCTTCGCGTTGCAATAGAGCCTGAGGCGGGTCCCGTCGCGTACGAGCACCGCGTGCTGCCACTGCCGGAGTGGAACACCAGCGGGTGCCTTCCATGAATCGCCGCCCACGGAAAACACAGTCTGCGTGGGCGCGGCGCTCCAGAACCACAATTCGACGCTGTAGCTTTGACCCAAGTCGCGCGCGGGAGTGACAATGCGTCCGCCGGCCAGGTAGGCCGCGCGGCTGCCCTCATCAGGGCCGGGAAGGTAGTGGGCAGCGCTGCCGTCATAGGAGGCAGGCGGTCCTCCCATACTGTCGCGCGCGATGGTGCTCTCCATCTCGTGGAGCCGGAAGTAGGCCGCGGGTTTGGAGGCGCTCACGGCTCGGGAGTAAGAGCCAACGGCGGCGATGGGCGCACGGCGCTCCTTTTTGCTTACTTTCTCGAGCAGCCGCAGCAGGGCCTCCGTGATCTTCGGCTCGGCGGTGACTTCGAGACCTGCCGTGCGCGCCGGCCAGGTCGTGTAGCCGCCGAGTTTATGCTGTTCCGGAGGAGGGATGTATCCTTCGGCTCCGTTGGCGAGTTCGATGTTCATCGTCAGCGGAAAGGGACTGCGCGCCTTGAGCTTCAGTCCGGTGAGCGCGTAGACCTCGTTCGGAATGGCGGTGATGCCGAAGTCGCCGATCCGGATAGCCTGAAGCCTGAGTTCGCGTTCGGGTTCCTGATGGAGGAAGATCTGCTCGCGCGCGTAGACTTCTGTCTGGTCCTTGGGTTTGCGAGGACCCATGAGTTCGATGATGGCGCGAGCCCAGCGGAGGCGCTCTTCATCGGGAACGCGGCGCTTCAGCGTGAGGAGGGTCTCTTCCATCGCGAGCGGGACCCAATCCTGATAGCGCACTTTCTGATATGCCCTCCAAGCTGTCTCGACAACGCCATCGGCGTATTGATCGATGGTGATGTTGCTTTTCGGCTTGCCGTAATCCATCCACATCTGGTCGCCGCTGGCGCCTTGCGACATCATGCCGATGAAGGTATCCGGCGCCCCGAGCCGGGTGGCAATCTTCTTCGCGAACAAGCCGTAGTAGTCGGGCGAAACCTGGGTGTCGCCGAAGTAGTGCATGGAGTAGTTGGCGAGCAAGGCCAGAGGCTGCTCTTGCCTGGTCTGGACGGACAGCACAGTGAGCGCGGGGTCTACTGGTCCCGATTCCGTTACGGCGTCGGGATTCTCATAGCCGGGATGCATGTTGGCACGAACGGTCAGGTTGCCGAAGGGGTCTTTGCGCATCTTGTCCCGGCGGAAGATCCAGCGGCGGCAGTGGGTGTGTTCGGTGTCATCCTCCACGGCCCAGCCAATGCGCGCGGGTTGAAGGCTGCGCGCGGCTGCGGCGATGGCGGCGGCGATCTTTCCGGGTAGATCCGCCGCGTAGTCGAGCTGCATATCGGAGCCGAGGCAGGCCATGGATGCCGGCGCGGTGTGGGAGTGCGTGGCGGAGACGAGCATGCGTTCCGTGGCGATGCCGGTTTCGAGGCGCGCCATTTCCTTGGCGAGATCGAGAAGTTCGCGCGGCAGCATGCAACTGTCCACCACGGCGATGGCGATTCTGTTCGAGCCATCGTCGAGAACGAGGGCGCGCGCATGGAGGGGGCCGATGACCTTGTCCGCGGTACGCTCGAGCATCTGGCAGTTGGTGATGACGGGCAGCACGGAAGGAGTGATGTCGACGCTCGCCGCGCCGGCGCGGAGGGTTCCCGCCTGCGCGAAGGCGGCCTGGGGCACGAGCGTCAGGAGACAGAGGAGCCGCAGCACTCTTGCATTGTACCGGCGGCTACGGCTGGGCTTCGATTTCGTAGACGGCGGCGAGAGGAGCGCGGAAGAGCAGGCGGTAGGGGGAGGAGGATGCCAGTTTGTTCCAGTCAACAATACCCTTCACGAAAGAGTCGCTATCAAAGTCAGAGCGGGTCAAGAGGGCATAACGGATGCCGTGGAGGCGGGCAAAGGCCGGCAGATCGTCGAAGGCGCGAACGACGGCGTCACGGTCCTGACGGTAGAACTCCTTGGGGAAATTGCGCGGGCGCATAGCCTGAAGTCCGGTGTGAAGGAAGACCGGGACATCGTAATAGGTGAGGACGCGCGCGCCTGGGGGAAGATTCCGCCGCATCCATTGGAAAGCCCGCTCGCTATCGCCGGACTGCTCGTGAGAGCGCGAGGCAATGGAGGGAAGCAGCGCCAGGTGGCCCACGGCCGCCATGGCTCCGGCCCACAGTATCGCCAGCGCGAGGAGGGAGGCGATCATGGCGGCGGCGGTCCGCTGCCCGCGGTCCGTGGAACGCCAGACGCTCTGTAGCATGCCCAGCAAGTGCCGCAGTTCCGTGACAGCCCCAAGAACAATCACCGGGACGATAGGGATCAGAAACCGCTCGTTGGGCGGATACTGCCAGATGAGCAGTTGCGCGCTGTATCCGGCGGCGAACCACTGGTAGAGCCCCATGCCGTATTTCCTGACATAGCGCACGATGCCGGCGATGGCGAATATTCCCACAAGGCGCGCAAAGTTGGCGCCGAGTAGGGGAATTTCCACGATGTCGGGAACCAGGAGGTTCCCGATGGAGCCGAGGAGGGTGGGAAAATTCCGTTTGCAGAAGGTAAGCCATTCCATGCCGCGCATGTCATGAAGAAAATCGCTGAGGTAGGAAGTGTAGTAAATGGCCACGGGATCGGCGGAGGGAACCTGGTGACGAATGCTCCATATGTTCCAGGTGGCGGCGGCCACGAATAGAGGAGTGAGGAAGCAGGCGAGCAGCCGGAACTTTCGTTGAAAGGCGTACCAGACAGGTCCGGCGGCAAGCAGAGGGAGGACGGAAGACTTGGTGAGATATGCCGCGCCGCCGAGCGCTCCGGCCAGAAGGGCGTTTGCAGGAGACTGCCGGAGGAAGGAACGCTGCGCGGCAAGGATGCAGGCGCCGAGGAGTAGGGAAACCAGCAGATCCGGCATGATGTTGACGCTGGAAAACACGATGTAGGGATTGAGGGCTGTCCATGCGCAGGCGGCGAGGGCGATGTTGGGCGGACATCGCCAGGATTGCAGCAGACGCAGCAGGATGTAGAGGAAGGGAGGGAGCATCAGCGCGAGGAGGGCCATCACCCAAGGCATGTTCCGCGGAAAGGCCGGGAATAGCTTCCATACGCCGGCGAGGAGCAAGGGGAGAAGCGGTGGATACTTCGTTTGGAACGGAGCGCCGGGAAGACTGAGAATGCGATAGCCCTGGCCGGTGGCGAGGGCCTTGGCGCTGACCCAGTACATGCCGTCGTCGTGAAAGTAGCCGAGGTGATCGAAGCGCCTCATGTTCCATGCGAACAGGGCGGCAGGGAGCAGGGCCAGCAGCAACACTGCGAATGCGGCCAGGCGGCGTCCCCGTTCCGTTGCGGACTCTGCGGCTCGGGATGTTCCGCGGCGCGTTATGAGCATGGAGAGGCGGGCGAAAATGGTGGGAGAGCGGCTGACGTCTGTTGGTTGGCGCTGGTATGCCCGCACGTCCATTGGCTATTTATCGGAGTGTGGATAGTGGAACTGTAGCAGGAGGCCAGGAGCCAGGAGCCAGGAGGCCAGGAGTCAGGAGTCAGCCCTGCCTCCGGCTGCGCCGGATTGAATAACCTGTGACTTGAAACGCGCGAAGAGAAGTCACAGGCTAGCCAGAAGTCTCCTGCTTCGGAAGCCTTCAATACGAATTACGGGCGGCGATGGGGATTAGCGGCGCGGGCTGAATTCGGGACTATTGAAGGATCGTTGTCGCCAGGCGTCCCAAGTCTGTGTACTGCGCATTCCGGTCCTCTGTCGCCAGGGCTGCCAGGAAGTACTACAAATCGCCGGCTACTATAAGGTCCCGTCTTTGAAGGGTGTGTGGTATCGAGGACCGTTCGAGCATAACGGGTCAGTAGCCACCCTGGAGGACTGGTTCGACGGCAGCCCGCCTCCGCGACGACTATGTGCCCACCGGGTGGAAGGGCTTCGGTGTCACGACAAGGGCTGTGAACAGCCACCGCAGAAATACTGTCAGGCGGTGCCGCCGACGGTCATGCGGTCGATTTTGATGGTGGGGATTCCGACTCCCACGGGGACGCTCTGTCCCTCTTTGCCGCAGACGCCCATGCCCTCGTCGAGTTTGAGGTCGCTGCCAACCATGCTGACGTATTTGAGGCTTTCGGGTCCGTTGCCGACGAGTGTGGCTCCGCGGACAGGTTTCGTCAGTTTGCCGTCCTCGATGAGGTAGCTTTCGGTGGCGGAGAAGACGAAGTTGCCGCTGGTGATATCGACCTGGCCGCCGCCGAAGGTGGCGCAGTAGATACCTTTCGGGACGGAGCGGATAATCTCCTCGGGATCACTCTCGCCGGCGAGCATGAAGGTATTCGTCATGCGCGGCATGGGGATGTGTTTGTAGCTCTCGCGGCGGCCGTTGCCGGTGGTTTCGCCGCCCATGATGCGGGTGCTGAGGCGGTCGCGGAGGTAGCCGCGCAGAATCCCTTTTTCGATGAGGACGTTCTGCTGCGTGGGATTGCCCTCGTCATCGACGTTGAGGGAGCCGCGGCGATTGGCGATGGCGCCGTCGTCGATGACCGTACAGAGCGGGCTGGCCACCAACTGGCCGATGCGGTTGGAGAAGGCCGAGACGCCTTTGCGGTTGAAGTCCGCCTCGAGCCCGTGTCCCACGGCCTCGTGGAGGAGAATGCCGGGCCAGCCGGGGCCGAGGACGACAGTGGTTTCTCCGGCCGGGGCTTCCACGGCTCCGAGTTGCACGATGGCCTGGCGGGCCGCCTCGCGGGCGAAGTGCTCGGGAGTCTTCTGGTCGAAAAAGAAGTCGAGGGAGACGCGTCCGCCGCCGCCGGCGTAGCCCTGTTCGGGATTGCCGTTGTCCTGCTGGGCGAGCACCATGACCCCCATCCGCGCCATGGGCTGGGTATCGAAGCTGAGCGTGCCATCGCTGGTGGCGATAAGAACGTGCTTGACGCTGTCGCCATAGCTTGCCTGCACCTGGATAACCCTGCTGTCGTAGGCGCGGGCGGCTTCGTCAGCGCGCTTGACGAGTTTCACGCGTTCTTCGAGGCTGGTGTCGGCGGGGAGGGTGATCAACTTATAGAGGTCGCGGCGGTTGGCTTCCTCGAAGCCTGTCTTGACGATTTTTGATGGTCCGCCGGCGATGCAGGCGGCGACATGCGCGGCCTGGAGAATCCTCTCCGGACTGAGATCGTCGCTGTAAGCATAGCCGGTGCGTTCGCCGGAAATGACCCGAATTCCCACTCCGAGGGTGACGCCTTGGGTGGCGCTTTTGACGATGGATTCCTCGAGGGAAACGGAGGTGGTGGCCAGATATTCGAAATACAAGTCGGCATAGTCGCCGCCCGCGGAGAGGGCTTCCGCCAGGTAGCGTTCGAGGTCGCGCCCGGTGATCCCGAATTTGTTGGCGAAAAAGGAATCGCGAAATGCCATAATTCCAGCTTAGCAGCCGCGGCTTGACATGCCGGACCCACCCCGGTTGTGGCGCGGCTGTTTGCTGTGTCATTCTCGATAGACACCGGAGAGGGCGGTCAAAGTGGCGGAACAACAACGCGCGGATGTGGCGATTGTCGGTGGGGGAATCGTCGGACTGGCGCATGCCTGGTATGCGGCGCGAGCCGGGAAACGGGTGGTGCTATTCGAGCGCAGCGCGCAGGCGCAGGGGGCGTCGGCACGGAACTACGGGCTGCTGTGGCCGATCGGGCAGCCGGCGGGATTCCTGCTGCAGATGGCTCTGCGGAGCCGCGAGTTATGGATTGACCTCCTCAACCAGTGTAAGGTGCCCATGTCGGCGACAGGTTCGCTGCATGTGTGCTATCGGGAAGATGAAGAGGCGGTGGGGAAGGAGTTCTGCTCGCTCGGACCGGCGCAGGGCTACACGTGCGAGTGGCTGGACCCGCAACATACGCTGGAGAAGTGCAACGCGCTGCGGCAGAAGAACCTGCGCGGGGCGGTCTACAGTCCGCTGGAAATCACGGTGGATCCGAAGGCGGTGCTGGCGGAGGCGCCGAGGCTGCTGAAGGAACGGTACCGGATGGAAATCCGCTACTCCTCGCCGGTGCGGCGTGTCGAGCCTCCGGTGGTGGAAACGTCCTCGGAGGCGTGGCGTGTGGATTCGGCGATCGTGTGCGCGGGGACGGATTTCGAGACTCTGTTTCCGGGGGAGTTCAAGACGAGCGGGCTGTTGCGGTGCAAGCAGCAGATGATGCGGACGGCGCCGCAGCCGGACAACTGGAAACTGGGGCCGGCGCTGGCGGCCGGACTGAGCATGCGATTCAACCCTTCGTTCCAGATCTGCCCTTCGCTCGAGGGGCTGAAGAAGCGGATTGCGTCAGAGATGCCGAAGTATGACAAGTGGGGAATTCACGCGCTGGTATCGCAGACGCCGCGCGGCGAACTGACGATTGGGGACTCGCACGAGTACGGGCAGAACACGGATTTTTACGACAAGGCGGAAATCGACGATTTGATTCTCGACTACCTGGACAGCTACACGAGTTTCAATGACCGGACGATCGCGCAGCGATGGCAGGGGGAATACGCCTACCATCCGGAGAAGCCGTTCTTTCTGGCGACGCCGATGAAGGGGGTGCTGGCGATCACGGGCGTGGGCGGAGCGGGGATGACGCTGTCGCTGGGGCTTGCGGAGCGAATCTGCAAGCGGTTTTTCGAGTAGTTTACGTTTCCGGGCGCGCGGTAATGGCGGGATCGCCGGTGTCAAAGTGCGGTCCGTTTTCGTCCCAATCCTCGGCGCGGAACATGCGCCCCCGGCCGAGCGAGCCGTCGATCTCTTTCACGGTGAGGTAGACGTTGTTCCCTTCGACGTGGCACCAGACGAAGTGGTAGAAGCAGCCTTGGGCGAAGCCCTCGCCGCGAATCAGCTTGCCGTTCATCGTACCGCCGGAACTGCCCACCTCCATGTAGGCAATTCCATCGCGCACGATGCGCACGAACTGATGCCCGTGCCCGCTGATGACGTGCGAGACGCCGTAGCGCTTGACAATCTGGTGGAGCGGAAAGTCCGTGCCGTGCTGTTTGATCATCTCGATCCAGTAAGGACGGTGGAAGAGGACGAACTTCGGGCTGCGGTTACGGTTCGCCTGGAGATCCTGCTCGAGGAAACGCAACTGCTGGTCGTCTAAATGGGCGGTGCGGCTGTTGTCGAGGACGGTGAAGTGGGCGTCCTGATAGTCGAAGCTGTAGTTGGGCTGGAACTTCGTCTCCCTGATGTAGACTTTCTCGGAAAACGGCGACCAGATGTCGTGATTGCCGGCGGTGAAGTAGAGGGGGAAGTGCTTGTAGCGTTTCCAGATGGTCTGGAACTCGCTCCATTGCTGCTCGACGGTGGCATCATCGCGCCTGCCTTCGATGCTGTCGCCGACATTGATCATGAAGTCGGGATGGAGCATGTCGATTTCGCGCAGGACGCGGCCGAAGACCTGGGGCTGCGCGCCGCCGGTGCGGTCACCGAGGAAGGCGACATGGAAGTTGTTGGAGGGCTCGGGCACGGCGCGCATGGAGAAGGCGGCGGCGAAGAGAGCCAGAACGATGGCAGTGACTGCATGACGCTTTGGATTGGTGGACATCGCATTCCATTATAAAGAGCGTTTTAGTTAGAAGCGCCGGGAGAGGCTGAAGATGAGGGTGTAGTCGGCGAAGGCGGCGTCGCCGTGGGTGTGGTTCTGGTAATCGGTGACGCTGATCTTGCGGTTGCGCTCGACGGCGACGGGGATGTTGCAGGTGAAGGTGTAGCTGCCGCGCGCGTAGAGGATGCCCGGGTCGACGGAGATGGCATAGCCAGGCCTGCGAAATCCGGCAGCGCCTCCGAAGGCATCGCGCACGGGGACTCCTTCGATTCTTCCTCCGATACTCATGGCCAGGCCGCGGATTTTGGGGACGGCGTGACCGATGCCGCCACGGAAGAGATACTGATCGGTGACGGACATCACTTCCTCGCCCTTGGCGCGGCGGAAGGTGGAAACGCCGTTCGTATTGCGCGGATTGAAGAGGTAGACTCCGGCGAAATAGAGTTCGCTGTTGAAGTAGGTGCGTTTGTAGGCCTGGAGATCGACGGCGAATCCGGTACCGCCGTCGCCGGCCTGGATGGACTGGTCGGCGGTGGCGATGATCTGCTGCCCCTGGCTGACCGCCAAGCCGGTGGCGTTGTAAGTACCGGTGGGGAGTTTGAGGCTCATGCCGAGGGAGATGTTGTTGCCGGATTCGGTGGGCGGCTTGAAGATCCAGGCACGCGCGCCGACGGTGGCATCGCCGAAGCTGTTGACGACGTATTTTCCGGTGGGCGGATAGAGTTGATTGCGGTGGGCGAAGAGGACGGGGACGCTGGCCGAGACGCTCCAGCGCGGGGTGAGCTGACGCTCGATGGAGAAGTCGAGGAGATGGTAGATATTCTCGATCTGGTTGCGATTGACTTCGCGCTGTTTCTGCTCGACGGTGCCGATGAAGTGACGGAAGGACGGCTGGTAACGATACCCGATGGTGAGGGTCCACAATTTCGGCTGCGCATGTTCCGATCTTCCGCAGGTGTTCTGAGCAAGCACACCAAGCCCGGGCGTGCCCTGGCGCGCGGCCACTCAACCCTGGCCGGCGCCAGGTCTGGGTATGGATACCGCAAGGACAATCACGGTAAGGACAGAGGTAGAGGGAAACCCAGAAATAGCCCAGCGCATATTGGAAACGAGTGTAGGGTTTCCGGCGAGGGGGTTCAATAATTGGTTTATACTACTCGCCGCGAAACACCGCGGAGACCGTCAGCGAGAGGGGCGCAGGTTTACTGTGGACGGCATTGTCCTCCCGATGTAGTATGTGGGTGGGTCAGTTTATGAGAAGCCCGGCGAAGCTTACGCCTTCAGAGGGGCAACTTGAATCCTGGAAAGAAATTGCAGGATACCTCGGAAAGAGCGTCCGTACGGTAATCCGATGGGAGAAGACGGAAGGACTGCCCGTTCACCGGCACCAGCATGAAAAGAAGCCGTCGGTGTTTGCCTACCGGCAGGAGATCGATGAGTGGTGGGGCGGGCGGCGCGCATCGCTGGAGGCGGTATCTCCCGCTGTTGTTTCGAGCGGGTGGCCATTCCGGTACAGGTGGGTTGCCCTGGCTGCCGTTTCGGCATTGGCAGGAGTGGCCATATATTGGTCAGCCAAGCGGGAAGAGCCGGGTTCCGCTCACCTGGAACATGAGGTGTTGACTTCCTATCCAGGTGATCAAACACTGCCATCGCTCTCCCCTGATGGGAGCCAATTCGCCTTCACGTGGAATGGCCCTGCCTCCAACAACTCTGACATCTACGTGCAAACCGCCGGCTCTTCCGAACCCAGGCGGCTTACTGACCACCCTGACATGGATTTCAGTCCGGCCTGGTCGCCCGATGGGAAGTGGATTGCGTTTCTGAGGCGGACATCCACCTTTGAAACGAGCGCTCGGCTCATTCCAGGGTCAGGTGGACCAGAGCGAAAACTGGGTGACCTTTCCCTCGATCTATGGTTGGACGCTACGCAGTTGTCGTGGTCGCCCGATGGGAAGTGGCTCGCCGTACCGGAAACCGCCGATGGGAAACAGGGCTTGTTTCTCCTATCCGTGGCGTCGGGTGAAAAGCGGCGCCTGACGGCATCGTCCAACCGGAGGGGCCACATGGATCCCGCTTTCTCGCCCGATGGCCGTCATCTTGCTTATCGCTGCGACAACCTCGAATACCGGTCGGAGATCTGTGTGATCGAGTTGGACGAGGATCTACGGCCGAAAGGCAAGGTCGAGAGGGTAACACGGCTTGGTGTCCGGTCAACAAGCCCGGTATGGAGCTCCGACGGACAATCCCTGATCTTTAGCTCCGGGGCCTTTCTAGCTGACAGCGGCATTTACAGGCTGAGGGTCTTTCCGGCCTCAGCGCGATCGCAGCCGCCGGAACAGATCGTCACTCCGTCATGTGAACAATATGCCTTGGGAGGCTGCCGGCGAGGTGACGCGCTCGTCTACACACGGCGGCAGAATGAAGACAATCTTTGGGAGGTCAAACGGGAAGGGGGAAACTGGCAACCTGCGAAGCTGTTGAGCGGGTTTGCCTCCAACCGTTCGGAGAGGAACCCGGATCTGTCCCCAGACGGGAGAACGCTCGCGTTCGCCTCGAATCGGCGCGGGAGTATGGAGGTCTGGATCGGCAATCTGGATGATCCGCATTTGCGGCAACTGACGTCATTCGGAACGGAAGGTGTATCCGCTATTCGCTGGTCGCCGGACGGAAAACGGCTGGCGGTAATCACTGGGGCAGACGGTGGTTTGTTGTATGTTGTTTCGGCGACAGGGGCGGAAAAGCGCAGGCTTACGGAAGATGCGAAACAGCCATGCTGGTCACCTGACGGAGAATGGATCTACTTTCAACGTGGGTTGACTGGTCACTCGGGGTTGTTCAAGATCAAAGCCGAAGGCGGCCCAGAGTTGCAAGTTTCGGATCAAGAGGTAAGTTATCCATGGTTTTCCAGGGATGGTCAAATTCTTTATCAGTTAAGAAAAGGCGGAGTTTGGCGGACGCCCCTTCGCCAGCCGGCATTGGAACGGCTGATCATCCCCGGGACGTTTTGGACTCTGGCACTCGGCCGGGATGGTGTCTTCACCATCAATGCCGGGCCATGGGATCATACGCTGGAGTTCCATCCCAGCAAGGGTGGTCAGGCTACCAGCCTTCTGACGATGAAGTACCCATGGTCGAACTTCACGGTATCCGCGGACGGCAACACGGTTATCTTTCCCCGGATTGAGAGGCAGGAGACTAACATCATGCTGATCAGGGGCCTTTAGGGCCGCTGTTAGCGGAGGGTGCTCGCGTCGACGGTGTCCCGGCCGGGGAACCGGGCGGATTCCATGATGGCTTTCGCCCGGCGTTCGATGGTTCGTGCTTCGGCTTTCCGCCCGTTTTTCCTGAGCACGGCGGAGTACTCGGAGAGAAGCAAACCGAAGTGTGGATGGTTCCGGCCTCGAGTCCTCTCCATCAGGTCGACGGCCTGCCGATAATGAGCTTCTGCTTCCCTGTAGTCGCCTTGCCGTGCGCACACCAAGGCGAGGTTTCCGAGCGCTTCCCCATAGCCGTCATCGGGCTGACCGGCGGATCGTCTGTGTAGTTCGACCGATCGTTCGAGGAGTGGCCTGGCCCGGCGAAGCTCTCCGGTGGCGGCGCGGATCATCGCCAGGTCATTGAGCAAATCGGCGAGGCCACCGGATCGATCATCCTGCTCCATTAGCCGAATCGCTTTCTCCTGAAGTTCGGCCGCCTCGCAATATCTGCGCTGCTGGAATCGAACCTGAGCGAACAGGTTCAAGAGGTAAGCGCGATCAGCGGATGAGGCCGAACGGTTTTGGTGGTCGCGGGCGGCTTCGGCGTACTGTTCGGCGGCAGTCAACTTGCCCTGAGCCAGATAGATTGCGGCCAGACGATGATAAGGCTTCGCCAGGTCAACCGGCTGTGTGCGGGCGGCGTCTTTCCACATTTCGAGCACCTGCTTTTGGAGGCGCTCCGCTTCCCGGTAGTCGCCGCCCCTGTATCGTTCGTCGGCGTCCCGCTCGAGCGCGGCAATTGATTGGGCCAGGTCCGCCGCAAAGATGGGCAGCGCGAAGGCAAGCATGAGAGTCGAAATCCTCATACGTCGTACCTTGCAGCCGAAGCGGTTTGTTTTCAATTGACAGGGGATGACATGCGGCGGGTTGTCACTTCCTGGCACGTCATGACATGAACCGTAGGGGGTGCTCAGCGGAAGTTGGTGACCATCATGATCTCGCTGTCGTTCTGGTCAGTGCGCTCGTAGAGCAGGAATTTGCCATCAGGCGAGAGTTCGATGGCTCCGACGGCGGCGAGGCGCGTGTCGATGATCTTCATCACGGTCTGGCGGGCTCCATCTTCGATGCGGATCCGTTCGAGGGAGACGGCGGGGCCGGCGCCCTGGGGGATGAAGTAGGCGCCGCCGGGTCCGGTGATAAATTCGCGATTGCGCATGTCGGAGGCGAGTTTTGTCTCCGAGCCGCCGGCGAGGTTTTTCTTCCAGAGTTCGGTGCGGCGGGAGAAGAAGAGCCACTGCGGGTCGTCGCTCTGGATGGCATAGTCCGCGCCGGAGCGGGTGACTTGGGTGACTTCTTCGCCGTCCATGCTGATGCGCCAGATCTCGTCGCGGCCGGAACGATTGGAGACGAAGTATAGAAAATGACTGTCGCGGGACCAGGTGGGGAGGAAATCGTCGGAGGAAGAATCGGTGAGGTTGCGTTTCATGCTGCCGTCGGCGGCGGCGATCCAGAGATCGGACTGGCCGGAGGGGCGCGCATCGAAGGCGAGGTAGCGGCCGTCCGGGGACCACTGTGGAGAGCCGGTCTGGCCGCCGCCGATGGAGGTGATCTTGCCGGCGTTGTTGCCGTCTGCTCCGGAGACCCAGATTTCCCAACTGCCGAGGCGATCGGAGGTGAAGGCGATGCGGCGGCCGTCGGGGGAGTAGCAGGGCTGGAGGGTCTGGCGGCTCGAGCGGATGAGCTTTTCCGGGGGCGCGCTTCCGTCGAGAGAGGTACGCCAGATATTGATGTTGACGCGGCGGTGGACGTAGGCCAGGCGGGAGCCGTCTTTGGAGAGGGAAGGAGAAAAGGCATCGGGGCCTGTGGCTTCGACAAGGCGGGGCCCGCCGCCGTTGGAGGGGATGCGCCACAGCGAATAGAGGCCGCCGCGATTGGAGGAGAAGATAATGTCGCGGCCGTCCGTGGTCCAGGTGAGGCCGGCAATCCAGCGCTGATCCCTGGTGACGCGGGTGGCGCGCATGGTGTCGAGGGAAAGCACGTAGATGTCGTGGGAGAGGAAGCTGGAACCCTGTGTGAAGGCAATCCTGGATCCGTCGGGCGAATGGACGGGGCTGCCGAGGAAGGGTCCGCCGAAGACTAGTTTCTTTTTCTCGTGGGACCGGATATTGACGGAGTAGATGGAAACCGGCTCGGAGGGGGACATCTGGTCGGCGATGAGGAGGCTGGCTCCATCGGGCGACCAGTCGATGTTGCGGCCGCCCATCTGGTCGGGCACGGAGTAGACATCGGCCATCTTGAGTTCTCCGCCGCCGAGTGAGCCGATGACGAAATAGCCGGCATCGGGGCCGCGAAAACGGGCGAAGGCGAGGTAGCTGCCATCGGGGGACCAGACGGGGCTCTCTTCCTGGGCGGCGGAACGGCTGACACGGACCGCGGAGCCCGCTTCGACCAGCTTGACGTAGACATTGGCATCGGTCTGACCTTCGGGAACCCAACTGTAGGCGATCTTGTCGCCGCTTGGGGAGAGCACGGGGCCTTCCTTGAATCCGGCGGCGCTTTCGGCGGGAACGATGTGCGCGGGGGGCGGCACGTCGCGGTTCAGGCGCCACACGCAAAGGGCGGCGACGGCGGCAAGCGAAATGCCGGCGGCAGCGAAAAGCGGGAGCCTGCGCTTCGCGCGCGGAGAGGGGATGGCGAGCGAACTGCGGCCGGCGTCGCTGTGGCGCAACATGCGCCGCAGTTCCGCGCGCAGATCGAGCGCGGATTGATAGCGGAGGTCGCGGTCCTTTTCGAGGGCGCGCGCAATGATGCGATCGAGTTCGGCGGGAAGATCGGGGCGGAGGCGGGAAGGGGGGAGCGCGATGCCGCTGAGGATTTTGCGGAACACGTCGGTGGCTCCCTCTCCTTCGAAAGGGACATGTCCCGTGGCCATCTCGTAGAGAACGACGCCGAGAGCATAGGTGTCTGTACGGATGTCGGCGTCCTCGCCGAGGATCTGCTCGGGGGACATATAAGATGGCGTTCCGGGGACCGAGCGCGGGTTGGTGAGGGTGATCTCCTCGGGCGCTTGTTTGCGGGCGGCTTTGGTGCGCTTGGCGAGACCGAAGTCGAGAATTTTGGTTTGTCCGGATTGGGTGAGGAAGATGTTGCCCGGCTTGATGTCGCGGTGGACGAAGCCGCGGGCGTGGGCGGCTCCGAGAGCGTCGGCGATTTCGGCGCCGATGTGGAGGAGTTCGGCGACCTCGAGGGGTTGGCCGTGAAGGCGCTCACGGAGGGTCTGGCCCTCGAGGAGTTCCATAGTCAGGTAGGGCCGGCCGCGCCATTCCCCGATGTCGTAAAGGCGGCAGATGTTGGGGTGCTCGAGGACGGAAGCGGCGCGGGCCTCGCGGCGAAAGCGCTCGACGAATTCGGCGTCGCCGGCGAGTTCAGGGAGGAGCATCTTGAGAGCCACCTCGCGGCCGAGACGTTCGTCTTTCACGCGGTAGACCTCGGCCATGCCGCCGGAGCCGATGCGGCCCAGGAGGCAATAGGGGCCGATGTTTTCGGCGCGGTCTTCGAGCAGGGAGGAGGCCGCGCTCCAGCGTCCGGAGTCATCCTCCGCCTGGTCGTGCGAGAGGAGCAGGGACTGGACCTGGGTTTCGAGGTCCTGATCGCCCTGGCAGCGGGCGCGGAGCCACTGGGAGCGCGCGGCGGTTTCGACCTGGAGCGCCTCGTCGAAGATCTCGGTCACTTTGGCCCAACGGTCCGGTGTCATCAATTCTCTGGCCCATCTTAGCGTAGCTTCCAAAGGAACACGCGCAAAACGGAGCCCGCCCGCGCCGTGAGTCATCGCGGTGTTCCTCGTACTTTGGGGGCGCGGGACGTGCCCTTTGCGCTATGGAGAAATTCCGTTCGGTGGATGATCCAAAGCGGGAGGCGGATTTCGCGACCCTGCACAGAGGAGCGAGTCGGATGCGAATTCTGAAAATAATAACGACAAGCCTGGCGCTGGCCGCCGCCATGACGGTGGCGGCCGCGGCAGGCAACAATATGGAGAATGGCAATGCGGCGTTGCAGGAGGCCATCCGCCAGGGTGATCTGAGCCGGATGAAGGCGCTGCTGGAAGGTGGGGCCGATGCGAACGCGGTGGACGAAGAAGGCACTCCCGCGCTGATGAACGCGGCGCTGTATGGGGGCGCGGCGCACATGAAGGTGTTGCTGGAGCGCGGCGCGAATGTGAATGCGAAGAATGCGGCGGGGGCGACAGCTCTGATCTGGGCGGCGGGCGATGCGGAGAAGGCGCGGTTGCTGGTGGCGGCGGGGGCGGACGTCAATGTACAGTCGATGCCGGGGAGGACGGCGCTTCAGGTTGCGGCGACGGCGGCGAACGGCGCGGCGACGGTGAAACTGCTGCTCGACAAAGGCGCGAAGGTGGATGCGCGTGACCGGATCGATCCGATACCGGTGCTGTTTACGGGCGGGGGGAAGGCCACGCCATTGATCGAGGCGTCGCGCGTGGGCGATGTGGCGACGGTGCGCGCGCTGCTGGTGGCGGGCGCGGATGTGAATGCGAAGTCCGCGCAGGGCGTGACGGCGTTGAGCGAAGCGGTTCTGTTCGGGCGGCGGGAGATTGTCAAGGAGCTTCTGGCGAGCGGGGCTGCCGTGGACGGGGCCGTGGCGATGAGCAGGATGCCGCTTCTTTCGATGGCTGCCATGCGCGGCGACACAGCGATTGCGCGGATGCTGCTGGGCGCGGGCGCCAAGGTGAGTGTGGCGGACGCAACGGGGGCGACTCCGCTGATGTGGGCGGCGTTTTCCGATCGCGTCAATGCGGACATGGCGCAGTTGTTCCTGAAGGCGGGAGCGGATGTGAAGGCGGTGAACAAGCAGGGCGAATCGGCACTCGACTGGGCACTGGCGCGCGGGGAGACGCGAGTGGTAAAGATGCTGCGGAAGGCCGGGACAACGGCGAAGCCGGCGGTCGCGATGGAGGAGCCCGCGGCGGCAACCGAGGAGGTTCCGGTGGAAGCGACGCTGCGCCTGCTGGCCAAGTCCGGGGAGGGTAGTTTCAAGAACGCGGGCTGCGCCACGTGCCACAATCACACGCTGCCGCTGGTGGCCTTCGCGCAGGCTTCGCGCAACGGTATCGCGGTGGACCGCAAAGCGGAGAAGCAGTTGATGGCCTATGTGATGTCGATGGCCAAGCCGATGACGGAGATTCTGATTGAAGGGTCATCGGCGCCTCCGGACCTCCAGGTGACGGGGGGCTACATTCTGGAAGCGCTGGCGGCGCAGAACTATCCGGCGGACCGGCTGACGGCTGCAATGGTGCACAACATCGCATTGCAACAGATGAGCGATGGGCGCTGGGTGGGCTTCGCCCCGCGGCCGCCGCTCGAGAGCGGAGATATTCAGGCGACGGCGATGTCCATTCGGGCGCTGCGGCTGTATCCGATGGAGGGCCGGCGTGACGAATTGAATGCGCGGGTGGCGAAGGCGGGGATGTGGCTGCGGCGGGCGGTTCCGGTGACCACCGAGGAACACGTGATGCGGCTGTTGGGATTGAAGTGGGCGGGGATTGACGCCGCCGAGATCCGGGTATCGGCTGACCGGCTGATGCGCCTGGAGCGCGCCGGCGGAGGGTGGGGACAACTGCCCGGCCTCGGGAGCGACGCCTACGCGACCGCGAAGGCTGTCTATGCGCTGCGGGAGGTGATGGGAAGTTCGGCGAATGTGAAGGCGGGAATGAACTACCTTCGCAAGACGCAATTGGCGGATGGGACTTGGCACGTGAAGACGCGGTCGTTTGCGCTCCAACCGCTGCGCGACACGGGCTTCCCGCATGGCCGCGACCAGTGGATTTCGGCGGCGGCGACGAGTTGGGCGATGATTGCGCTGATCCCCGACCAGGGACAGAAGATGCAGACGAAACAGCTCCGGCCAACCCGCCGGAGCCGGGCCGGGAGCAGCGACTAGCTTTCCGGTTCGGGGCCGGCTCCGAGGGCCCGTTGGAGAAACGCGCGGGCCACGAGCCAGTCTCGCTTCACGGTCGGGGTAGACACGCCGATGACCTCGGCGGTCTCCTCGATGGTGAGGCCGGCGAAGTAGCGGAGCTCGACGATTTTTGCCTGCCGCGGATCGAGTTTGGCCAGTTCATCGAGGG
>JADLBD010000145.1 GCA_020847975.1 Bryobacterales bacterium
CGGCCGGAGTTTTGCAGGTTGATGGGGGCCACTTCCTGGTACTTGTATTTCTGAAGCCAGCCGCGAAGGCCGCCCATGCTCAGGCCGGGTGAGTTGGTGGGCTGTGGCGGCGGGGCGACGCCGGGCGTTTGTTGAGCGGAGAGCGCCTGCGAGTAGAACAGGACCCACGCGGCGAAGAGAGCAATCGGTTTGTTCATGGGAGAATTAATCCTCGAGCCAAAAGACACAACAAGATGAACGCGGGAACGCGAGACGGAGTTCCCAATACCACATGGTATATCAGGAAGGGCGTCCGGACCGGGAAGGAGGTTATGCGGAAACTCGTAAACCAAACATTTGGTTGGAACTTTAGTGTTCGGATCGATAATCGGCTACGGAAGGCGCCGGGGCAGTTTCCGGCCCATGAATCCTTTGTTTCTAATCTCCTCTTCTCTTTTCGCCGATGGTATACTTGGGCTTCGTGTGAACTCGAACACCGAGAAAATCCTGGAACTCTTCCGCCAGACCGGCGCATACCTGGAGGGGCATTTCCGTCTCACCAGTGGGATGCACAGTCCGGAGTACTTACAGTGTGCTCTGGTTCTTCAATATCCTCACTATGCGGAAATCCTCGGCCAGAAGCTGGCTTCCGGATTCCGCCGTCTGGAGCCGGTTCGCAACCTTGATGTAGTGGTGAGCCCTGCGATGGGGGGGCTGATCATCGGTCATGAAGTGGCGCGGGCGTTGAATGCGCGCCACATTTTCGCCGAGCGCGTCGAGAACAGGATGACACTTCGCCGGGGTTTCGCCGTGAAGCCAGGGGAAACCGCGGTGGTGGTGGAGGACGTGATCACCACGGGAGGGAGCACTCTCGAAGTGGTGCAAATGCTGAAGCAAAGCATGGTGCGAGTAGTCGGGGCAGGGTCGATCATCGACCGCAGCGGCGGGCGGGCGGATGTGTCGGTTCCGCGCATAGCGCTAGCCACGATGCATGTAGTAGCTTACGACGCCACGCAATGTCCGCTCTGCGCGAACGGAATCCCCGTGGCAAAGCCCGGCTCGCGCGCCGTTGCCTGAATGCCGCGCAGGCTGAAGTTCACCATTTCTTATGACGGAACGGAGTACCACGGCTGGCAGGTACAACCGGGGCTAGCGACGATACAGGGGACACTCGAGGGGGTTCTGAGCCAGATTGAGGGAGCGCGCGTCGATGTGGCGGGATCGGGGCGCACGGACGCCGGTGTGCACGCGCTGGCTCAAGTGGCGGCGGCCACGCTTCACAACCCCATCCCCGCGTTGAACCTTCGCAAAGCGATGAACCGGCTGCTGCCGCGGGATATTCGAATTCTCGATGTGCAGGAAGCGGCGGCGGATTTCCATCCGCGGTTCCAGGCGGTTGCCAAGACGTACGAATACCGCATCTTTCGTGAGGAGATCTGCCCGCCCTTTGAGCGCCGCTACGTCTATCATCATCCATATCCGCTCGATGAGCGGGCGTTCTGTGCCGCTGCTGCCCTCTATGAGGGATCGCACGATTTCACGGCTTTCGCCGCCGCCGACGAAAAGGATTCGCTGGGGGCAACGAAGGCGCGTACCATCTTCACTTCCACGGCTCAACGGGAAGGGACGCTGCTGGTCTTCCGCGTGCGGGGATCCGGTTTTCTGAAACATATGGTGCGCAACCTGGTGGGTGGATTGTTGGAGGCGGGCAAAGGGAACCTGAGCTTGCCGGACCTGGCCGCATTACTTGAGAACCCGAGCAGCAGGAAACTCGGCTATGCCGTGCCTGCCCGGGGTTTGTTTCTCATTGGCGTGGAGTACGAGTAACGCTTCTCTCTGGTACGCTTACCAACATGGCCGCCCGCCTGTTGTTTCTGCTGCTCTCGATAGCCTGGTCACTGGCCGCGAAAACGGACGCGGCTTCGCTCAGCCGGATCATCGAAGAAACGCGCAAAGCGTTTCACGTTCCAGGCATCGCCGTGGCTATCGTGCATGACGATTCGGTGGTGTTCGCGAAAGGGTTCGGTGTCCGAGAGGCTGGGGCTTCGAAGGCGGTGACGCCGGACACTCGCTTTGCCATCGGGTCCACTACGAAGGCGTTCACGACGGCAGCCATGGGGATTCTGGTGGATGAAGGAAAAATGAGTTGGGACGATCCGGTGCGCAAGCACATTCCGTTCTTCCATCTTTCCGATCCGCTCGCCGACGCGAACGTCACGATGCGGGATATTGTCAGCCACCGGACGGGACTTTCACGCAATGATTTGCTGTGGTACGGCTCGCCGTGGGGCAGTGAAGAGATTATCCGCAGGATCGGGCTGGTCCCGCTCAGCAAGTCGTTCCGGTCGGCGTACCAATACCAGAACATCATGTTCCTGACCGCCGGATACGCGGTTGGCCGGATCGCCGGGACATCCTGGGAGGAGTTCGTCCGCGGGCGCATTTGGGAGCCGCTGGGGATGAGGAATTCGGATTTCAGCGCCGGGGATGTGGTTCACGCGGCGGACTACGCCACGCCCCATGAAGAGAGGGAAGGCAAGGTGGTTTCCGTCCCCAGGCGCAACATTGACAACATCGCCCCGGCGGGCGCAATCGACTCTTCGGTGAACGATCTTGCGAAGTGGGTTCGCATGCAGTTGAGCGGCGGGGTATTTGAAGGGCGGCGCATTCTGAAGGAGAAGACGCTGCTCGAGACGCGCACGCCGCAGACGGTGATGCGGCTGGATGATCCGAACTCGCGCACGGTGAATATTGGGACGCATGTCATGTCGTACGGGCTCGGCTGGGTGATTCAGGACTACCGCGGGCACTCGATGGTTTCACACGGCGGCGCCATCGACGGATTTCGCGCCCAGGTGACTCTGCTGCCGGAGGAGCATTACGGCATCATTATTCTCGCCAACCTGGGGGGTAACAACATGCCCGAATGCCTGCGCTCAGCGCTCGCCGATGAACTGCTTGATTTAGCGCCGGTGGGTTGGAACGAGAAATACCTGGAGGTTCAAAAGAAACGGGAGGAAGAGCAGGAGAAGACGCGTCGCGACCGTGACGCCAAGCGGCGCAAGGACACGAAGCCTTCCCGCGAGTTGGAGGCTTACGCGGGCAGGTTCGAGAACGGCGGTTATGGAGAAGCGGCGATCACTGTCAACGGCGGAACGCTGGAACTGCATTGGAGCAACTGGAACACGCGGCTGGCGCATTTCCAGTTCGATACTTTTCTCACCGCGCCTGACAGGACTCCGCTTGGGGATTCGCTGGTGCAGTTCCAACTCGATGCGCAGGGCAATGTAGCGACAGTCCAATTCATCGACCAGCAGTTCCGGAGAAAGAACCCATGAAGCGGCTGGCTCTGATACTCTGCTGCGCGCCGTATCTTTGGGCGCAACAGGATTCCTCACTGCCGTTGTTGGAGCGAGAAATGGCGCGGCTGGCGCAGCTCACCAGCGGGGGCGTGGTGGGGGCCACGGTCATCCACATCGAAAGCGGCCGGCGCGTGAGTCTGAACGCGCGGGAGCGCTTTCCGATGGCGAGCACGGTGAAGGTTCCTCTTGCGGTTCACCTGCTGCGGCTGGTGGATGAGGGCAAGGAGCGCCTCGATCGCATGGTCACGGTAGAGGCGCGCGATCTGCACCCCGGCAGCGGGACGCTTTCCGATCTGTTCAACAAACCAGGTGTGTCGCTCAGCATCCGGAACCTGCTGGAGCTGATGCTGCTCATCTCCGACAATTCGGCGACGGACATGCTTCTGCGAATTGCCGGGGGCCCGGGGGCAGTCAATGCGCGCATGAAGGCCATCGGTATCGAAGGCCTCCATGTGGACCGTTCCACTGCGCTGCTCATCGCCGACGCGGTTGGATTTCGCGACAGGCTTCCACCGGAAGAGCAATGGACGCCGCAGGTCTTCGCGGACGCCTTCCATGCAGCGGACACGGCAACGCGGGAAGCCGCCCGGAAGGCCTTCAACGAGGATCCGCGCGACACTTCGACGCCGGATGCGATGGGCGAGTTGCTGATCCACATCTACCGCAAAGATGTGCTCAAGCCGGATACCGCGGAATTGCTTCTCGACATCATGCGCCGCTGCCGCACGGGGAGCACACGCATCAAGGGGATTCTTCCGGCGAAAAGCGTGGTGGCGCACAAGACCGGGACGATTACCAATTCCGCCAATGACGTGGGGATTCTCGAGTTGCCGGGCGGCGCGGGGCATATTGCGCTCGCGGCGTTTGTGAAGAAGGAAACACGCGATGAAGCGCATTCCGACCGCGCGATCGCCGAGATTGCCCGCGCCGCGTTCGACTACTTTCTTTTCCACCAGCAGAACGCCATGAATTACGAGAAACTCGCCGGCCGCATTGTCGAATCGCTTCATCCGCTCCCTGGAGAGAGTGTCTACTTCCGCCCGGATCCCGGGTATTTTGAAGGGCTGCTGGCGCCGTTGCGCGAGCGGCTTGCCGCGGCGGGGGCCGTGGAGGTGAAAAAGCTGGATGACGCGGAGATTTACCTTTGGCTCCCGCTGCGTCCCGGGGGTCCGGGACTGCCGCCGGCGGAACGGCTGGCGGTCAAGGAGTGGACCGACAAGGGAGGACCCCGCCGGCAACTCCACTTCCACTGGGGTGAAGGCAGCGTCTCCCCGGACGGCCTGTATCTGGAACACAGCGATGCGCTGGATACGCTTTACCAGGATGCTCTCGAGGTCGACTACAAAGCGCTCGCCGCGGCGCAGGACCGCGTCATTGCGCAACTCAAGAGGGGACTCGTCCGTGTGCGTACGGCCGCGGGAACGGACATGGTGTTCCGCACGGGAGACCGGCCGTTCAACAAGCAGGACGGGGACGCTTCGGCCGCGCGCGCGAGAGCGGCGGAAATGCGCATTGACCGTGACATCGAACTGCCGGCGGGCGTCGTGCGTGTGGCGCCAATCGAGGAGACGGCGAGCGGCGTCATTGTGATCCCGGAGGCCCGGTTGGGGACGGAGACGGCGCGCAATATCAAGCTCACGTTCACTCGCGGGCGCCTGACCGGCGTGGAGGCGGGTGAGAACCTGGCCGCGGTTCAGAAGATGCTGAAGGAAGGAGGCGAAGCGGCCCATCGTTTCCGGGAATTCGCCATCGGGCTCAATCCGAAGCTGAAGCCCGCGCCGGGCGCTCGCGTGCTTCCCTACTACGGTTATGGCGAGGGGGTGGTGCGGCTCAGTCTCGGCGATAACGAAGAACTCGGCGGCAACGTGCGGGGAGGCTTTGTGCGCTGGTTCTTCTTCCCCCAGGCTACGGTGGAGGTCAACGGAAGCCCGCTGCGGTATTGAGGCTCGCGGTTCGGGACGCGGGGAGGTAAGCTGTTCGACAGGAGGCGATATGCGCTGGATTCTTGCATTGCTTCTTTGCGTCACCGTGACCCCGGAGTGCCTCGCGCAGCGCGGGGGAGGGCGCGGCGGCGGGTTTCACGGCGGCGGATCTCGAGGGGGCGGCGGATTTCATGGAGGCGGCGGAGTAGCGCGCGGGGGCGGCGGATTCCGCGGGGGAGGGGGATTCTCTCGCGGGCCGGGAGGCGGCTATTACCGGGGTGGTGGGCGTGGTTACGGCGGCGGGTACAGCCGTGGGTTCGGCAGTGGTTACTATGGCTATCGGGGCGGTTACGGAGGGAGATACTATTCGGGTTACTATCCTTACCGTAGCTGGTTCGGCGTTGGATTTGGTTATGGATATGGTTTCGGGCTTGGGTATGATCCGTGGGCGTATGACTGGCCCGGTTATTACTACGGATATCCCTACTGGTATGGGTATTCATATCCTTATTACGATTACGACTACTACGCCGACCCGGCTCCGCCGATCTATGGCATTTCCGGACAACCCGTAACGAGATACGTGCGGCCACGCATCGTGCAGAGGCAAGCCGTCCCCTCCAGCGAAGCATACGCCGGGGACGGCAAGTGGCATCGCTTCGGTGAGGAGCAAAAGTTTTCCGCATCCAAGTGAGGGAGTTTCGGATCGGAATTCGCTTGAAGTGGAAGAGGATTCCCATGCGGCAATATCACTCTTCCATCCTGATTGACGGAGCGGGGACGCAGCCAGGCGTGAGGTTCACCCCGGATCCGACGCAGGCCATACACTACGAAACGCAAGTGGCGAGCGTGTTGGACGGCATCAAGGCGACGATTGCCGGGCAGGTGCTGTTGCGGGAGATCATGCGGTCTCCCATGGGCAAGGTGGTGCGGATTATCCCCATCGCCTTCGGGACACAGGATGCGCGGTCGGTTCCGGCCGACACACGCGGCGCGGCGCCTTACAATGAGCCGCTGAAGTTCCCGGGAGATCTGCCGAACACGGCACAACGGGAGCGCGCCGGGCAGGTGGTGACGGACGCGAGTAATCAGCCGATCGTTGGCACCGGAGATGGCTCCAATGTGACCATCCGCTACGATGCTTTGACGTGGCTGATGAGTCCGATGCAGACGGGCCGGATGGGCAACCTGATGCCAGACGACGTGCTGGTGCACGAACTGTTGCACGCTTTGCGCATGATGATGGGGCTGGTGGACCTGCTCGACATGGGCAACGAGGACCACACTCGCCGGTTCGGCAACACGGAAGAATTTTACGCTCTCCTGGTGGCGAACATTTTTGTATCCGAGCGGAATGCGAAGTACAAGACCAACCAACCGCTGCGGGGAAACATCGGGCCGGTGAGCGAGTTCAAAGCGCTGACGGATAGCGAATCGCGAACATTCTACCAGCGGCACAAGGGCCTGATCGACAAATTTTCGAACGAGATGATCGGGCTGGCACATGGCGGTGGAATGACGGGCCTGATCCACTCGCCGGCGGCATTCAACCCTTTGCGGGAAGCTCAGCAGGAGTTCGAGGCCCTCCAGCAGAAGTATTACGGAGGAGCGCCGGGCCTCGCCTTCTAGCTACTTTCTGGCGTAAAATTCGATTTTCGGGAATCTCACTGAGGGTAATCCCTTCGCTCACGAGCGCTCCGATCCTGGAGCCGCCGAGTCGACGTAAAGCACCTTTAAGGCTGTCGCCGAGGGGAGATGTGATCAGGGATCCGGCGGGAATGGAGAGGTGGAATTTCCAATCGAGGATTCCGTTACCAGTAGCTACGCCGGGGCCTGAACCTCCCCAGTCCGCGCAGGAATAGCCGGAACCGGCCCCCGAACAGCCTGTGGCGCTCAAGCCGCCATCCGCCAATGACCAATTCACCAGGCTCACCGGCGCGAGAAGCGAATTGCCTGAGGTGTTTGTTGAACTGCTGACTTTCACTGCCACATCCCGCACATATGCCGTTGCGCCCAGGGTGGAACTCACGTTGGCGGCGTCAATGGAGAGAAGGACGTCGAGAGTTGTCGTGCCGCCGGAGGTCTGAAGGTTACTGTAAGAGAGGGTGTAGATTCCACCATTACAACTGTTACAGTTTGGCCCGATAGTGCCCGCCGAAGCGATGGCGGCAGTTATGGCGGCCAGAAGGGCATATGCGGGGAAATTGGGGATGGAGGGTGGGAAAGTGATCCGCCTGTTCATGTCTGGGCTCAGCACTGGTGGCTAAGACAAGTGTGGGCGGGCGTTTCGAACGGGCAAACGAAAGAGACGTCCCAAGATGTCCATTACCGCGGGTGGTACCGCGAGGCGTTTCGGTTCTAGCAAAGGCGGTCTAACGTCGCGGCTTCTCCGTCATCAGCCGCGCAAAGGGCGAAGGGGCGGAGATATGATAGACGGAAACGCATGCAGTCTTCTCTGCTCACTCTGGGACTTCTGTTTCTGTCTCCGCACGGGTTTGCGCAGACGGATTTTTTTGAGAGTAAAGTCCGTCCGCTGCTCGCGAGCCGGTGCCAGAAATGCCACGGCGGCAAGACGCCGGCGGCGGGACTCGACTTCAGCACGGGCGCGGGTGTGCACGCGGCGGGCGAGACGATACTCAAGGCGGTGGGCTATCAGGAGCGGGTAAAGATGCCGCCTAGCGGCAAACTGCCGGAAGGGGAGATTGCTGTGCTGCGGGAGTGGGTGAAGTCGGGCTCCGTTTGGCCTTCCACGCCTATTCCGGCCTCGCAGGGGAGACAATACACGCGGGCGCAGAAGGAGTTCTGGTCGTTCCAGCCATTGCATGCGGGATCGCCGGTGGCCGTGAAAAACGAGTCCTGGGTGCGAAATCCGATTGACCGGTTTCTGCTGGCGCGGATGGAGGCGAAGGGGCTGACGCCGGCGCCGGAGGCGAGCCGGCTGGAATGGATCCGGCGGGCGACGTACGATCTGACAGGTCTGCCTCCGACAGAGGAGGAGATCCGGTCCTTCCTGGGGGACGGGTCGCCGGAGGCTTATGCGAAGGTTGTGGATCAGCTGCTTGCTTCGCCGCGGTATGGGGAGCGGTGGGGCCGGCACTGGCTGGATGTCGCGCGGTATGCGGACTCGACGGGAGCCGACGAGGACATCCGGTACCCGCACGCCTGGCGCTACCGGGATTACGTCATCGACGCCTTCAACCGGGATCTGCCGTACAACCAGTTCATTCGAGAACAGATCGCGGGGGACCTGCTGCCGGACCCATCGGGCGGGGAGGTCAATGTGAGGGGCATTGTCGCCACGGGGTTTCTGGCGCTGGGGCCCAAACTGGTGGCCGAACAAGACAAGCTGAAAATGTTTTATGACATCGTGGACGAACAGATCGACGTTACGGGGAAGGCGTTCCTGGGGCTGACGCTTGCCTGCGCGCGCTGCCACGATCACAAGTTCGATCCCATCCCGACCAAGGATTACTATTCGCTCGCCTCGATCTTTGCCAGCACGAAGCAGTTGTCGAAGCTGGAGGGGACGGTTTCGCAGCTCTACTACGCGCCGCTGGCGCCGCGGGCCATTTCGAGCAAGTGGGAAGAGCATCAGAAGAAAGTGGCGGAGGTGAAGCGAGAGATGGGGGAGATCACCGCCGAGGAAGGGCGGCGATATCGTGACGCGCTGGCTCCGAAACTAGGCGCATACATGCTTGCCGCGCGGCTTGTGTATCAGGAAGGCGCGGATGCGGAAGCCGTGCGGCGAGAAGGCGCGCTCGATGCGGACGTTCTTGTGCGGTGGGTGGATTATCTGAAGCCTTCGAAGGAACGGCGGGCGCACCTGGAGCCGTGGTACCAGGCAAAGCCAGAAGAGTTGAACGCCGCCGCCGCCCGTTACCAGACAGAATTTCTCGGGGTGGTGGCGGAACGGGAACAAGCTCGCGCCGAGTGGAAGGCGAAAGCGGCGGCGGCGAAAGCGCGCGGCGAAGAGCCGCCGGAGCCTCCGAAATTCCAGCCCGGGGATCACCGTTTTTTCACGGAGGTAACGACGGCGAAGGGGCCGTTCGCTTTGCCTGACAAGGATGCGGAACGCTTCTATTCGCAGGCCGGGCGGGAGGCGCTGTCCGCACACAGGGCGGAGTTGCAGAGATTGAAGGACGCCGCTCCTCCGGAACCGCCCTTTGCGTGCGGTGTGGCGGAGGGGAAGAACGTGGAGCAGCATGTTTTCGTGCGCGGCAATCCGGAATCGCCGGGCGACCTGGTGTCCAAGCGTTTTCCGACTATTCTGGCGGGGCAAGATCAGGCTCCGATTACACAGGGCAGCGGGCGAAAGGATCTGGCGGAATGGCTCGCCGGGGGGAGCGTTCCGCTGGTGGCGCGGGTGATGGTGAACCGTATCTGGCAGGGTCACTTCGGAGAAGGGCTGGTACGGACGCCGAGCAATTTCGGTTTGACGGGAGAGCGTCCGTCGCACCCGGAGTTGCTCGACTGGCTGGCTGGCGAATTCATGGCGCGCGGCTGGTCTGTGAAGGCGATGCACCGGTTGATGATGCTTTCGAATGCCTACCGCATGAGCGGCGAACCCGCGAACGACGCGAGCCTCGAGAAGGATCCGGGGAATCTGCTGCTCTCGCGTTTTCCCATGCGGCGGCTGACGGTGGAGGAGATTCGCGATTCGCTGCTGACGTTGGATGGCAGTCTGGATTTGACCATGGGCGGGGCGATGCAGAGCGGTGAGGGGACGGACAAGGAATTCAGTGACGCGCGGAAGAGTCTGTCGCCGGATGAGTCGCGGCGCCGGACGGTCTACCTGCCGCTGCGGCGTTCGAATCTGCCGAGCCTGCTGACGCTTTA
Source organism: Bryobacterales bacterium (assembly GCA_020847975.1). Lineage (GTDB taxonomy): Bacteria > Acidobacteriota > Terriglobia > Bryobacterales > Bryobacteraceae > CADEFT01. The sequence goes on from JADLBD010000145.1 coordinate 10,100, forward strand.
CGATTTCGGCGACGCTACAACGAGCAATGAAGCACGGGCGCAGACGAACGTGGCTCCGCAGGCGCTTTACATGATGAACAGCACGTTCGTGGAAGGGCGCGCGCAGGCGCTGGCGCGGAAACTGGCGGCGTCCGTTCCGGGAGACGAGCAGCGCGTGGAGCGCGCTTACTTTGTCGTGCTGGGGCGGAACCCGGGAGCGGGCGAAGTTGCGGCGGCCCTCGAATACCTGCGCGGATTCCCCGCCAAGGGGGGACAGGAAGGGGCCTGGGCCAGCTTCTGCCAGGCTCTGCTTGCCTCCAACGATTTTATTTACGTGCATTGAGGAGAAACGGAATGGAATATCGCCCAAAGCCCCGAGTGTCGCGCCGCCATATGCTGCGGCAGGCGGCGTGCGGATTCGGATGGGTGGGGCTGGCTTCTCTTCTTGCCGAGGAAGCGCGCGCCGCCGAACGAGTGAACCCACTGGCTCCGAAGCCGCCGCACTTTCGGGCGCGCGCCAAGCGCGTCATTTTTCTGTTCATGCACGGGGGACCGTCGCATCTGGATACGTTTGATCCCAAGCCGCTGCTGATCCGCGACCATGGCAAGCCGCTTCCGTTCAAACGTCCGCTGACCTTCGCCGAGGGGAGTACGGGGAATCTGCTGAAGTCTCCGTGGCAGTTTCGCAACCGCGGGCAAAGCGGACTCCCGATCAGCGAATTATTTCCCCATTTGTCGAAACATGCCGATGACCTATGCATCCTGCGGTCGATGGTGGGCGACAGCGTGGCTCACGGCGGGGCGATTCTCCAGCTGCACACCGGATCGAACACTTTTACGCGTCCCAGTATGGGCTCGTGGGTGGTGTATGGACTGGGGACGGAGAACCAGAATCTGCCGGCTTTTCTGACACTGAAACCGGGCCTTTCGCACGGTGGCGCGAAGAATTGGAGTTCGGGATTTCTTCCAGCGGCCTATCAGGGCACGGCCGTGGGGCACGGAGGGGTGAAGACGGATGATCTCGCGGCGGAGCCGATTGAGCATTTGAAGAACCACGGCCTGACGCCGGAGCAGCAGCGCTATGAACTCGACATGATTCAGAAGATGAATCGGGCGAGCGCGGCGCGCTGGCATCACGATACGGAGTTGGAGGCGCGCATTCAGGCGTTCGAACTGGCATTCCGGATGCAGAGCGAGGCTCCGGAAGCTTTCGACATTTCGAAGGAATCGGCAGCCACGCGAAAACTTTACGGCATGGACCAGCCGGAAACACGGGATTTCGGATGGCAGTGTCTGATGGCGCGGCGGCTGGCTGAGCGCAACGTGCGCTTCATCCAGATCAACCACGAATACGGTCCGGGAAATGAAGTGGGGTGGGATGCGCACAATGAGCTGATCCGGCTGCATACGCGCACGGCTTTACAGGTGGACCAACCCATTGCGGGCCTGCTCACGGACCTGAAGGCGCGCGGCCTGTTCGACGATACGCTGGTGGTGTGGGGCGGCGAGTTCGGGCGAACGCCCATCGCGCAGGCCGGAGACGGGCGGGATCACAATCCGTACGGATACACGATGTGGATGTCGGGCGCGGGAGTGAAGCACGGCTATGCTTACGGGGCGACGGACGAATACGGCTACTACGCGGTGGAAGATCGCATGCACATTCATGACATGCACGCCACGATGCTGCATATTTTGGGATTGAATCACGAGCATCTCACTTACCTCTACGGGGGGCGGGCGTTCCGCCTGACCGACGTGGCCGGGCGGGTAGCGGAAAAAATTCTCGCCTGAGGCGCGCCGGCAGGCTGCACGCGGCGCATGGCTTCACCGTCATGGCTTGCAAGGAGCCAGCGTTCTCATGAAGGCCATGCCTATAGTGATTGCTTGCATTGCCGCTTCCATTGTGTGGGGGCAAACCACGGTAAACCGCGTGTTCGAGTTCACTCATATCACGCGGGAAAACGAGCTTCAGGAGGTAGCCACGCTGGTGCGGGCGATTACGGAGTCGCCGATCGTGTCTTTCGATGCGGGGAAAAGGACTCTGGAATTGCGCGGCACAGCGTCACAGATGGCGGCGGCGGAGTGGGTAATCCACGAACTTGACCGGGAGGGCGCAGGAACGAACCCCGCGGAATACAGAGCGCCCGGTGCCAGCGACGATGTTGTCCGCGTGTTCTACATGAAGCACACGCAGACGGTGCAGGACCTGCAAGAGGCTGCGACCCTGATTCGCTCGATGACGGGGGTGCGGCGATTGTTCACCTACAACGCGCCGAGGGCGATTGCCGCGCGGGGAACGGGCGCGCAGATGACTCTTGCGGAATGGCTGATGAGGAACGTGGATGGGACGGAGCGGCAAGCCGACTCCGGAGACTACCGGATATCAGCGGATGGCAGCGACGTGGTGCGGGTATTTCACCTGGCGAATACGAAGACGCCGAGAGACTTACAGGAGGTGGCCACACTGGTGCGGGCCATTGGGGATATCCGGCGAGTGTTCACCTACAACGCGCCGCGCGTGATCACCTTGCGGGGAACGTCACAGCAGATGGCGTTGTCGGCGTGGCTGATTCGCGAAATGGATAGTCCCGCGAGTGAGGAAGGGGCGCGCGAATACAGCTTTGCCGAGGGGGGAGACGAGAACACGGTCCGGGTGTTCCGCCTGAAACACACGGAAACGCCGCAGCAACTGCAGGAACTGGCGACTTACGTGCGCTCGACATCCAAAGTGAGGCGGCTGTTCACGTACAATGCGCCGAAGGCAATGGCGCTGCGCGGAACCGCAGAGCAGGTGGCGGTGGCGGCGCAGCTTGTCAAGGAGCGGGGCGAGTGACGCGCAACGAGATGACGGCTGCATCGCGCGCCGGGACGGTCAGGCTGATCTTGTGGTCTGCAATTGTGAGAGGGATTCCGGCCCAGATGTCGACGGCACCCTGGAATCGCGGCAGGCTCGAGGAAAACGATACCGTCACATGGGCGCCGCTGTGCGAGGGGTTCACTACCCACAGGTAGGCGCCGCCGGGTCCTTCATGCAGGCGCGCTTGAATGGCGGGGTTGTCTCTTTGAAGCCTCTGCTCCACCCCGGCCCAGCGCAGCAAGCCGGCGAAGAATGCCTTGCTTTCGGGGGAATGATGGCGATAATACCCGCCGCCGGGGAAGGCGCCGACGAGCAGCGTCTTTCCCTTGCCAAGCCGGTGCTCCACGGCGGCGATGTGGCCGTTAGTGTAGCGCCCGGCGGGCCGGCCTCCGGCCGTTTCGTATTCCTGAAGAAAATACCTGCCGTGGATGTGATGGCCCTGCACTTCGAGAGTGAGGTTTTCGAGGAGGTCCGGTGTGAACTCGACGTAGGATTCGCGCGCGCCGAATAATTCCTTCAGCCCGTAGTTGGGCTGGATGGGGCCGGCGCGGCCGTGGTCGCCGAAGTAGGCGGGTAGTCCCTCGCTGATGAGTGCGCCGCCATTTTCGACATAGCGGCGCAGCGCCTCCGCTGTCTCGCGCTTCAGCATGATCGGATAGGGGAGGTAGATCGCCTTGTACTTGCCGATATCCTCGAGGGAAACAAAATCGGGCTGAATGTTGGAATCGAAGAACGCCTGATACGCGCCGCGAATCGACTGCGCGTAGAAATCGGTGGACTCCTGCTGCACGTAGTTGAAGAGCTCGGATTCGGGAATGAACAGGAGACCGATGTCGCCTTGCACGGGATGAGAGCGCCACAACTGCTCATGCGCGTTGGCCCAGCGAGCCACCTTTCCGGCCATCTCCGCGCGCGGCGTGACGGAGCCATCCATGCCAAAGGCTCCGAATGCGCCGAAGAGCGGTCCGTCGAGCAGCGGCCGCCAGCGCGGATAGAGAATACCCGTGGCTCCTCCGGCGCAGGAAACAAGGTTCCACAGGCGCACGTCTGACGGCGTGCTGATGCGCCCGTCCTCGCGCGGACGGCCCTTCACCTGAGGCTGCATCCACAGCGGGCCGGCCTGTGCTTCGGCGTGCCAGAAGGGCTTGCCGCGCGAGCCACCGCGCACGAGATCGACTGCTTGAAACTGCTTCCACGGCTCGTCTCCCTTGCGGGAAGCAACGAAGGTAAAGCCCCACGTGTCGACTTCGGCCGAGGAGCGCCATTCGTAGTGCGCCGCCGAGGGAAGCGATTCGAGGGTGCCGGCCACACCATGCGCGGCGATCAGATGATGCGGATCCAGCTTGCGGAATAACTCCGTGCGCCAGTGGAACAGATCGAACGCGTCATCGATACGGAACTGGAGCCAGTCCAGGCTTTCCGGATAACCCGTGAAATTGCGCGGCGGTTCCACGTCGTCCCACGAGGCGTAGCTGTAGCGGTTCCAGACGCGCGCCGCCTCTTCGAGCGAGATGTAGCGCTTTCGCAGCCATTCGCGCAGCTTTCGTTTCGTGGCGCCGCAATAGCAGTACATCTTCCCGGGACGGCCGCCGTAGGCGGTGTTCTCGTTCCACAGATCGTAGCCAAGCAGGGCGGGGTGATTGCGGTAATGTTCCACGAGGGCGACGAGAAACTTCTCCGCAGCGGCATGGACTTCCGGGTTGTCCAGGCAGAGGCCGGGGAATCCACCCGTGGCGCTGCTGCCGCCGATGCCGCTATCCACAACGGTTCCGTCGCTTGCGCGGTAGCGCGCATTTGGGTACTTGCGGAACATCCACTCCGGGGCGGAAGTCACCATCTCGGCGATTACGACCTTGATGTTGTTCTTCGCCGCGAGGTCCATCATCTGGTCATAATCGCGCCAGTCGTAGCGGCCGGGAGAGGTTTCAATGGCTCCCCACATGAACCAGTGGCGGAACGTGTTCATGCCAATGCGCGCGGCTGTCTGATGGTCGCGCGCCCAATCCTGCTCCGGTGGATTGGACTTGCGGAAATAGACGGCGCCGTAGGGGAAGACCGGCTTCTCCGCGGCCGTGAGAACGGCGGCGGATAGGAGGAGGCATGCGGCGTAACGCGTTGCTCGAGTCAACCTTTCAGCGCTCCTCTCTTGCGATGGACAGCTTTCGTTTCGACGCCAGGGACAAAGAAATCCTGCCAGCGGAGCCCGGCGGCCTTCACCATGTCGAGTCCGTATTCACAGCGGCCGAGGTCACCGGGGCCGGCATTGTTCGTGCCGAAGGTGAACTTGCATCCGGCGGACTTGGCCATCTTGACGAATGTCTCTCCCGGCAGGCGATAGCGACTGTTGAGTACGATGGCGACGCTGTTCTTCACCGCGGCATCGATCACCTTTTTCATTCTTGCTTCGGTCCACAGGACATCGTAGTCTTTTTTCAGGGCATCGGGAACAAAGGTTGGGTTGACGTAGATGTCGATGGGCTCGGTTTCGAGGATGCGCACCGTGCGCGCCACCAGCGTGTCCATGAACTCCCGCGCATCGGGGATCGTGCCGACTTCCTCGGGGATCCAAAGGCGCATGCGCCGTCCGTGGTTGTCGGTCCAGGTCATGGAGTCGGTGAAGATGTAATCGAACAAGCCGGCGGCGGCGCGGGAGAACATTTGCGTCCATTCGCGTCCCTCGGCCTGCATCGCCACAAAGACGGGCTGTCCGCGCATCGATTCGACAAAGCTTCTGGCGGTCTCGTCGTCCTGCACGGGGAATCCCTTCCCGCAATTGATCGCGATGCCGCATTGGATTCCGTCGCGGCGTCCTTTGGCGAGCACCTGCTCCAAGGTGAGCCCGCCCTTCAGATGCACGTGGTAATCCACCACGGGAACATTGTGCGCGCCGAGGATGAGCAGTTCGCGGAAGACGTCGTCCACCTGCGGCGGCGTGAAGGCTGTGGAATCCGGCAGCGGACGCACGCGCACGCTGCGCACGCGGACATGGGAGCCGGCATCGTGCCCCTGGATGGCGAAGGTTCCCGCATCGAGCACGCGGCCTTTTTCGCCTGGAGCGGTGACGGGCGGGATGGGTTCGGTGAAGTCGACAAGAAGCGTGCCGTTGAGTCTCACCTGAATATTCTTCCCGCGCACGAGTACGTTGAGGCGGAACCACTGGTCATCGTCCACAAGCTGCTTGTAGATGTTACGCACGCCGTAAAGGGATCCGGTCTTCTTGCGCTCGCGGTAGTTCCCTTCCCCGGTTGCGGTGTTGTTGATCTGGATTTCGAAGCCTTTCTCCGGAAAGCCGCTCTCCTGATAGCGTGTGTGGAAATAGACTCCGGAGTTGCACAGGGGCTTCGCCAGCGCTTCCACTTCGAGTTCGAAGTTCCGAAAGTTTGCGCCGTTCACCGGTCCGGTGTAGAAGAGATGCGAACGTGGTCCGTTGGACGCCAGTTGGCCGTCCACCACGGTCCATGTGCCTTTGTTCTCGCTGGCGCGCCAGCCGTTCAGGCTGCGCCCATCGAAGAGAGGAATCCATTCCTCAGCCGCGGCGGCGGAGAGCCCCGCCATCGCCGCGGCGGCGAACGTTCGGCGTGTCATATGCTTGATCCACTGTACTCAACTTACTTGTTCTCCGCCCCGCCGTGAAAACGAGTAGAGGCGCCCGGCTCGAAGAGGTGGAAGACGAACAGCGTTCCTCCGGGGCGGTAGTTTCTCATCCATGGCGCGCCGGCTCCGGTGTATCCGCCGATGGCTCCTGCCATGCCGGATGCGATCGCTACATATTGGCGACCGTCCATGCGGAAGGTGATGGGCGCGCCGCGCATGCCTGATCCGGTCTGATAGGACCACAACAGCGTGCCCTTCCCGGCATCGAATGCCTGAAAGCTGCCCTCGGCGTTGCCGGTGAAGAGCAGGTCGCCGGCGGTGGTGAGCATACCGGTAGCCATCGGAGTGCGGGTCTTCACTTCCCACGCCGGTTCGCCGGTATCGGCCCGGATTGCCAGCACCTTTCCGAACGCCTTGCCGGGAAGGTAACGGAACCCGTTGGGTCCTGGCGGAAGTCCTTTCTTGCGCGCCTCCGCGCCGTAGTTGTAGAACATGGCGCAGTTCTCGATCACCGGCAGGTAGACGAAGCGCGTCAGCGGAGAGAACGACATCGCATTCCACTCCTTGCCGCCGGCGGCGCCGGGACAGACCTCCACACCTTCATAGGTGGGAATTGCCGCGGGGTATGTCACGGGGCGGCCGTTATCGTCATACCCCTTGGTCCAGGTTACTTTGACGAACGGCTTCGCGTAGAGAAACTTTCCGTTCGTCCGGTCGAGGGCGAAGAAATGTCCGTTTCGGTCCGCATGCACCAGCGCATTGACGCGGCGGCCCTGGTGCAGCAGTCCGTCGACGAAGACCATTTCGTTCACGCCGTCATAATCCCAGACATCATGCGGAGTGAACTGGTAGTGCCATATCAGCTTGCCCGTATCGGCATTCAGCGCGACCACGCAATCGCTGTACAGGTTGCTCTCCTGCCGCACGTCGCCGTCGTAATCCGGGAAGGGGTTGCCTGTTCCCCAGTAGACGAGGTTGAGTGCGGGGTCGTAGGAGCCGTTCATCCAGGTGGCGGCTCCTCCCGTTTTGAACGAATCGCCCGACCAGGTCTCGACGCCTTTTTCGCCTTCGGAGGGCACGGTGTAGAAGCGCCAGAGGCGTTTGCCGGTGGTGGGATCATAGGCATCAATGAATCCGCGCGAGGGGAAGTCTCCGCCGGCGGCTCCGGTCACGATGCGGTTGCCGGCCACCAGCGGCGGAGACGTGATGCTCAGGTTATCTTCCACTTTGCCTACTTTCACGTCCCACTTCACACGGCCATCGCGCGCATTGAGAGCAACCAGGTGAGCATCGAGGGTGCCCAGATAGAGCGTGTCATTCAGAATCGCCACTCCGCGGTTTACCGGACCGCAGCAGTACTTCAGCTTTTCGGGCAGGCGGCGTTTGTAATGCCACAACTCCGCGCCCGTGCGCGCGTCGATGGCAAACACATGGTTCCAGGAAGTGGCAAGAAACAGCACTCCGTTGACGAACAAGGGAGTGGCCTCGAGCCCATCGGGCGTTCCCGTTTGAAAGCTCCACAGTGGCACGAGATTGCGGACATTGCCGCGGTGAATATCCTTCAACGGGCTGAAACGCTGATTGCCTGAGTCACGGCCATACATCAGCCACTGTCCGGTGTCGGGGTTCTTCAGGTTCTCCCAACTCACTTTGATTTCCGGCGCCGTCAGCGAGTTGAATGGCTGGATGGCGGCGGCGGACAACTTTCGCAAGTGAGCAACGAGCGCGGCGCGACTGGCGGCATCGATGCGGTCGCCGAATGCGGGCATGGCTGTTCCGCGAACCCCGTCGCGGATCACTGTTTGCAACTGATCGTCCGTCACGGAGCGGTGCCAGACAGCGCTGGTGAGGTCGGGGCCGGAACCGCCCTCCGCGGTTGCTCCGTGGCAAACCACGCAGTGTTGAGTGAACAATGTTTGGCCTCGGTCCGTTTGCGCGCCGACGAGCCAGGGTAGGAACAAGAGCGCCGCGATTCGCATAGGCCGATCACTTCTTCAGCAGGGCGTCGATGGCGGCCTGTGCGATGGCTTCATCCACTTCCGACGGAGCTCCGCTGGCGGCGATGGATCCAATGGTGTGGCCGTCCACCTGAATGGGGAGACCGCCCTGGTTGGGGAAGCCATCGGGGAAGGCCAACACTTGCAGATCGCCGCTTTTCAACTGATCGGCGGCGGCTTTCGAGGGGCGGCGGTAGAGCGCCGCATAGCGCGCCTTACGCTGCGCGAACTGAATTGTGTTCAGACCCGCGCCATCCGCCTTCTGGAGGAACAGGACGTTGGCGCTTTCATCCATGATGCAGAGCGTCACCTGGACATTGCGCTTGTGCGCTTCGGTTTCGGCGGCCGCCACCATTGTTTTGATGGCGGCCAGGTTGAGGTACTTCTTTGTGGGGAGTTCGGCGGCAGAGATGGTGGTCATAAGAGTGAGGAGGGCGATCCATCTGATCATACGCGCTCCTAGGCCGGCTGCGCGGGGTGTGGCTGCACCTTGAGCTTCCAGGGCTTGCGGAAGTTGCGTACCAGGTAGCGGTTGGCCTGCTTGTCGCCGATGATCTGCTCCCGCTGCTCATCCCATTCGATGCGGCGTCCGGTGCGATAGGAGATGTTGGAGAGAAGGCCGAACTTCGAAAGATGATGTCCGTAGCGCAGGTTGCAGGTGGTCTCCAGGTTCCGGTTCTTAATGGCATCGAGGAACTCGCGGATGTGTCCGGGCGAATCGGGAATGGTCTGCGGCGGTTTTGGGAAATCGTCCACCTTCTTTCCCTTTACCCACACCTCGTGGTCACTGTAGTTGGTTACCAGCGAAGCCTCGGATCCTTCGAAGAGGCAGCCGATGTGTCCCATGTGCTCGAAGCCCGGCAGGGGCGTGGGACGGAAGCTGTAAATGTAGAGCAAGTTGGGAAACTCCAGAATGGCTTCCATCGTGTCCGCGGCCTCGGTTTCGTCGGTGAGGAAGAAGCGGCCACCCGCCGCGGAGAGCGCCTTAGGCGCCTTCAGGTCGAGAGCCCAGAAGGCAACGTCGGAGATGTGGCACCAGAAGTCGATGAAGGTGCCGCCGGAGTAGTCCCAGAATTGGCGGAAGGTGCCGTGGGAGCGCAGGGGAGTGTAGGCGTGCTTCGGCGCGGGGCCAAGCCAGAAATCGTAATTGAAGCCTTCAGGCAGCGTCGCAGGTTCGCGCACGCGGAAATTCTGGGTGGGCGAAGTTTTCCAGAGATGGACGCGGGTGATTTTGCCGAGTTTGCCGGATCGCACCATCTCCACCACGCGGCGATAGTTCCCGGTGGTGTTGTGAATGTGGTTGCCCATTTGTGTGACGCGCTTGTGATTCAAGGACGCGTCGGCCATGGCGCGCCCTTCGGCGACACTGTAGCTGAGCGGTTTTTCGACGAAGACATCCTTGCCGGCTTCAAAGGCGCTGACGGTGGGAATGGCGTGCCAGTGATCGGGAGTGACGATGGCCACCGCGTCGATTTCCTTCGACTCGAGCAGCCGGCGGAAGTCGTCGTAGGCCTGCGGCTTGTAGCCTTTTTCTTTCTCGACCAGCGCGATCGCACGGTCGAGATGGCGGCGATCCACGTCGCAGATTGCGCCGATGCGCACATCGTCATGACTGAGGAATTCCCGCAGCCGGCCGGTGCCCTGGGTTCCCACGCCGATCATTCCCATCACGACGTGATCGTTGGGGGCGGCAGGGGAGAGGCGAGGCATGGCGGCGATGGCAGCGGCGCTGCCGGCTGCGGCAAGGAAGTTTCTTCGAGATAAGTCCGCTTGCATAAGAAGTATCCACGTATATGTTATCCCCATCGAGTGGAAGTTTCCTTAGCGGGCTGATAAGCTGCCAGTGTTGGAGGACTCCCATGGACACCCACGTTTCGCGCAGGCGATTGCTGCAAACCGCGGCATCTTTGTCCGCGCTTGCGCCATCCGCCTTCGCGGCTCCTGAAGAACGCTACCGCCTTGGAGTGATGGCCACCGTCTACTCGACCATACCCTTCGATGATGCGATGAGGCGCATCCGCAAGGCAGGCTACCGCTACATCAGTATCGGGCGGAAGCATGCCGACGATGTTGTCTTCGCGCCCGAACTCACCAAGCCTCAGAGGGCACAGATGCTGCGGCGCATTCGCGATCATGGCTTGCAGCCGTTTCTGAGTCTCGGGGGGTTTGCGGGTGAACCGCAAACCGAGGAAGGGGTGAAGCGGTACATGGCGCAACTCGATCTCTGCGCCGATTACGAAATTCCGATCATGGTGGGCGCGGGTCCATGGTATTACACGAAGTTCCCCAACCTGCCGAAGCGGGAGAAGGATTGGGTGGTGGAGGTGGACCGGTTTTTCGGAGGACTCGAGAAGGCGGTGCGTCATGCAGAGTCGGTGCGAGTCACCATTGCGCTGAAACCGCATACCGGGATCACTGCCCGCGCGCGGGATTGCCTGCAAGTCTTGAAACGCCTGGAATCACCGTGGCTGAAAATTGCCTATGACGCGGGAAATATTTCTTACTACGAGGGGGTTTATCCGGATCCCGACCTGCCGGACCTGGCTCCGCAGGTGAAGGCGCTGTGTCTCAAAGATCACCTCGGGCTGCGAGGCGAGAACAACTTCCCTGTTCCCGGCCAGGGAAACGTGGATCATGAACTGATGTTCCGCACGTTGTTCGCAGCGGGCTTCAACGGACCGATGGCGATCGAACGAGTGGATGGGCGGGACGGCGGAAATAACAAGGTGCCGCCGGATGTGATGGATGAACGGCTCGCCGCGGCGCATCGTTATCTGGCGCCGCTGCTCGACAAGGTCACGGGACGGAGCTAAGGACGGGAGGACTCATCGATGCATCGAATGTTGCTTGGCCTCATTTGCCTCCTGCCGCTAGCGGCCGCGGATGGCTCTTCGATTCGGTTCCTCGGCAAGACGAAGTACCTGAACAACGCGCACGCCGTAGTGACGCATACCATCGACGATTCGACGAAGTATGTGATCCAGTGCATCGACACCATGGACAAGTACGGCATCAAAGCCACCATCTTTGTGAGCACGGAAGAGGACCCTGCTCCGGAGGATCGCTTCTTCACGCAGTTGCAGATGCGGGAACTCTGGCCCCGGCTGCGGCAGGCCATCAGCAACGGGCACGAAATCGGCTCGCATTCGCGGCAGCATCCCTGCAAGAAGCCGGATAACGAGAGTTTCTGCTCCGCTGCTTATACGGATTACGAGATCGCGGGATCGCGCGATGACATTCTGAAGATGACCAACCAGCCGTATGTGTGGTCGTGGTGCTATCCATGCGGCAATTGCGCCAATCACGACTTCATTCAGAAGCGCATTGCCGCCGCCGGCTACATCGTGGCGCGCAACTACCCGAACGAAGCCACGAACGGGCACATGCGCCCCGGCGTCCAGACCTGGGATCCGAACACGATGAACGCCGGCTATACGCAGGCCGTTCAGCACAAGGGGACAGCGAAGAACGATACGGTGGACAGCGCCGGCAACGACGCTACATTCGACGAGGTGTACCGCAACGGCGGCATCTACAATTTCATGTCGCACCCGCAGTGGCTCGACTATGGTCCGAGCGAATTCTATGAGCGGCATCTGGCCCGTATCAGCGGCAAGAAGGACGTGTGGTATGTGCCGATGGGTCCGCTCTACGCGTTCCGAACGCTGTCGGAGCGCACCACGGTTCGCGCCATGGACTCCGGCCGCGCCAGAGCACGCTTCGAGGTTTCGAATGATTTGGACCCGAAGATTTACAACGGCAGCATCACGCTGGATTTCGTCGCGCCGGCGGATGTGGAGGTGCTTTCCGGCGGCAGCAAGCTACCCGCCCAGGGGGATGCGCTGACGGACCGCTGGAACACCGAGTATGTCCGGCGGGAGGGGGAGCACTTATACGTGACGGTGCGGCCGAAGACAACGATCGAGTTTGTACCGGCAGGCAGCGTTCCGCCCGGAACGGATGTGACCGGGAACTGGACGGCCGCCTACACCACGGAAAACGGACTGAAGCGCCAGAGCACGTTTGCCTTGAAAGTGGAAGGCGACAGATTGACCGGGACCATCACGAGTGAACGCGGACGGGCGCCCATCACGGAGGGCAGAATCGCGGGGAAGGACATCGCCTTCACTGTTGTCCGGAAGGGGAACGGCGACGAGGTTGCCGTCGAGTACAAAGGACGCGTGGAGGGTGAGGTGATGAAGTTGAGCATGCAGTTCGGCGGCCATGAAGTGCTGGAGGTAACGGCGAAGCGCGTACCGTAGTCAGTTCCCCGGCCGAAAGACTTCCTGGAGGAAAGCGGCGAGCAGGTGGCGCCACACTTTCCACTCATGCCCTCCCGGCGTGCTGTGGAATTCGTGCCTGATGTTGTGCTTCTTGAGCAGATCCACGAGATCGAGTTGCCCGGGAAAGCGCGGGTCGTCGGATCCGCACCCCAGCCAGAACATTCGCAGCTTGCGATTCACCGATTCGGCATCGGCAAGAAAGCCGGGCACTTGTTTGTCGATGTCGAAGCCCACCTCGCTGACGAGACCTGAACTGAACTCGCCGACCCAGGCGAAGCGGTCGAGGTTGCGGAGCCCGATGGTGAAAGCCTGCCCGCCTCCCATGGAAAGTCCGGTAATCGCCCGGTTTTCGCGGCCGGGCAGGACACGGTAATTCTTTTCCACCAAAGGGATCACGTCCTCGAACAGTTCTTTCGCCAGGATCTCCATTCCCTGCGCGCTGCTGCCGCCAGCCCATGTGCCGTCCGTCATTCCATTGGTCATTACAATCAGCATCGGCACGGCTTTTCGCGCGGCAAGCAGGTTGTCGATAATGACGCCGGCGCGGCCATCCTCACTCCAGTTCGCTTCGTTGTCGCCCCCGCCGTGCCGCAGGTAGAGCACGGGAAATTTGCGTCCGGGCTCGGTATCGTAGTTCGGAGGCACGTAGACATAGAGCCCGCGCAGCCGCTTCAACGGGGTCGACGGGTAGGAGCGAATGTGGATAGCTCCGTGCGGAACGTTCCGGACCTCGTCAAAGCGCGGCGGCGACCCGGGTACTTCAACAACGCTCGCATCCAGTCCTGTGCCGGTCTTCAAATGGGGATTGGCCATATCGAGCATGCGCACGCCGTCCACAGTGAAGGTGTAGGTGTAGATCTCGGGCTCCACGGGGCCGATGGTGATGCTCCACACACCGTTGTTATCTTTCTGCATCGGCTGCGGAGCGGGCTGCCACGCACCGAAGGAGAGCGTCACTTCGGCGGCTTTGGGCGCCCTGATCCGGAACGTGATGTGGCGGTCCGGGTGCACTTCCGGCGAGATGAGCCGGGGAGCCGGGGAGGAACGTCCTGCCCGTTACGTGTTGCGCCGCGGCGCCGGGTTTTGGCCAGCGCCGCGGTAGCGATGAGAATCCGGGTAATCGGAAGCGAAGTCTTCATCGGGGACACTATCCACCCGTGCATGATACCCCGGCGTGGGACTGGTGGCTTAGAACTCCAGCTTGAAGATCGCCATCATGTACAAGCGTCCACCCTGGCCGGAGAAGCTCCCCTGGTTGCCGTTGATCTTTCCGAAGTTCTGCGGATTGCGGAAGTCCACCGTGTTTCCAGGCCGGTTAAAGAAGTAGATCTTGAACGGGTTGTTGATGTCGAAGCGCAGCGTACCCTTGAGCCGTTCGCGGAACAGGAAGCTCTTGGTAGCGCTCAACTGGTGCCAGAACATACCAGGCGAAGTCTGTATGTTGCGTCCCGAGTTGCCCGCGGTGAACGAGGCCGGATAAGCGAACGCGTTGATGTTCGCCCACGGAAGGGCGCAGGCAAGCTGGAACCGGCAGGGGCCATGGGCATCCCAAGGCAGTTCAATATCCGCGTAGGTTTTGCCAGAGGCCATGTCGGCGCGGTTGGAGCCCGGCAGATAGACATTGCCGGTGCCGGTGAAACCGAAGCTGAAGGGAGCGCCGCTCTCGATGGTCTGGATGCCGTTGATGGCCCAGTTGCCAAACACTCCGTTCACCAGCCAGTTCGAACTGCGCATCCATTTCTTGCCTTTGCCGAAGGGCAGTTCGTAGGTGGCGTAGGTCACCCAGCGGTGAGTCACGTCGTAATCCGAGCGCCCCTTTTCCAGACGCCGGTTGTAGAAAGTGATTCCAGACGCCGCACCGTCGCTCGATGCTTCGTCGATGGCTTTGCTGAAGGTATAGAACGAGACAAGGCTCAGGCCTTGCGAGTAGCGCTTTTCTATCTTCAGCGTGCTGCCGTGGAAGGTGCTGTGCCCGTAGTTGCTGTAGTTGTAGATGGGGCCGAATTGCGGGTAGGGCTTGTAGTTCTGCGAGGCGCGGCGGATAGTGTCGAGCACGGCAGGGTCATTGGAAATGTTCAACGGAATAGAGTTGATATCCCAGCGATTCAGCAGTCCGACGCCCGCGGATCCCTGGTAGGAGAGTTCTACCATGAGGGTTGGGTTGACCTCGAACTGAAGGCTCGAGTTCCAGTTCATGATGTAGGGCATGCGCATGTTCGGGTCGAAGTATGACGCGCTGCGCCCGCCGTAGTTCGTGCCCAGGTAAGGCGCCGAGCCATCGGGGTTGACCTGGAAGTTGATTGGGGGTGGTCCGTTGCGCAGGTAGAAGGCCACGTCGGGATTCCCCGGAGCCTGCTGGACCACGGCTGTCGCCAGATATTCCTCGAAGTTCTCCTGTAGCCCGTTCGTCCACAGGTCGAGGGTGTTCACGCTGAACCCTCCGCGGAATACCCAGTTCTTGTGGAAGTTGTAGGCGAGGCCGATGCGCGGCTGGAAGTTGTTCAGGTCCTTGCCGGCGAGCGCACCCTTGGGATGCAGCAATGCTCCGGTCCTGCCGGTGAGCGGATCAATCGCCGTGGGATTGAACTGGCTCTGCTGTCCGTACTTGGTGCTGTACGGTGACTCGTATTGCCAGCGGAGCCCGAGATTCAGCGTCAGCTTCGAGTTGACCTTCCAATCGTCCTGGAAATAGGTGGCGTGGCTCCACCAGCGCGGAAGCCATGTAGCCAGATCGTTGGTATATTGCGCTTGCACGACGCCGCCGAGCATGAACGAGGCGAGTGCGTTGCCCGTGTTCGGCCGGAAGGGGAAGTCCGTGCCTCCCATGTAATATACGCCGGAAGGCGTCGCCGAGACGTGTGAGTTCATTCTCGTTCTGAGCAGTTCGTAGCCCATCTTGAAGGTGTGGCGGCCGTGGATCTTCGTGAAATTGTCCTGGAAGCTGATTTGCTCATTCACATCGACGGAAGATCCCCCCGGGAATGTGAAGAACATCGTGCCGCCGGTGGAGTTCAGGAAGGTAGGCATGGTCTGCGGGCCGACGTTGGGGATGCCGAGTTTGCCGGCCCAATCCTGGTTCAGACTTTCGGGATCGCGCGTGTTCTTGCGGCGCGTGCCTCCGAGGCGGATTTCGTTGATCATGCTGGGGCCGATGGTCAGCGTGTCAGAGAGCACCAACTGAGTCAGGTCGAGCGGAATCGGGGCAACGTTCGCGTCGAAGATGGGGTTCGCCACATTGGTTTGCCAGCGTCCGTTGAACGAACGGTTCCGGAAATCGGAGAAGCGCCCGAAGAACTTGTGGGTGTCGGAGAAGGAGTGGTCCACCTTGAAATCCATGTTGGTACGGTAGGATCGGTAAACCGTGTCGGCGCTGTTGTTGCTGTGCGGACCAGTGCGGTTGATGAATGTCTGGTTGTTGCGGTTGTTTTCCGGCTGATAGGGGTTGAAGGTCAGGAATTTGTTGAACACCGGATCAAAGCGGCTCTTGGGAATCAGGTTGCCGGGAAACTGCGTGCGGGAGTAGGTACCGTCCGGGAGGCGCACCAGCGTCGCGGGGTCGTAGATGGGATCACCGATTCCGCCGAAGCTGAAATCTCCGTTGAGCATCGCCGGGCTCGGGACGTCCGTATCGGCATTCTCAGAGGATTTCTCATGGTGGCGCTGGAAGCCGACCAGGAAGAAGGTGCGGTTGCGCCCGTTGTAGATCTTTGGCAACACGATAGGCCCGCTGACGTTACCCGACATCAGGTGGAACCCGAATACGTTGTTGGGTCTTGCGGCATCCTGCCAGTTGCGGTGAATCATCGGCTGCGCCATGTAGCGCTCCTCGGCCATGAAGTGCAACTGATTGGCGCCGCTCTTGAAGGTGATGTTCATCAAACCGCCGCCCGAATGTCCGTACTCGGCGGGGAGCGTGGTGGTGAGCACTTTGATCTCTTCGATGTTGTACTCAGCCGGGTTGACGTTGCGGCCCGTGCCGAGGGTGCCGTTGCCCGGCGTGGTGGCCGAGACACCGTCGTTCGCCATGTTAAAGGCGCGCGAGCGTCCGCCCGCCGCATGGCCGAATCCCGCCTGCGAAGTGACTCCGGGCACGTACCAAAGCATGCTCTCGATTTTCAATTGCGGCGAGGGCAGGCTCATCAGTTGGGTTCCGGTAACCAGATGTCCGGTGGCGGAGGTTTCTGTTTCGAGCAGCGACGCTGACGCGGAGACCTCGACGGATTCCACCAAACTGCCCACCTCGAGCACGGTGTCCACGCGGAGCGTTTCCGAGGAGCGGACCTGAATATTCGATCGGACGAGTTTCTTGAAGCCCTGCCCCTCGAAGGAGATCCGGTACATGCCCGGATTGAGGTAGGGCGCCCGATAGATTCCCTCAGTGTTGGTGGAGGTTGTTGAGGAGACTTCCGTCTCGACGTTGGTGACGCGGATGGCGACTGCGGGAATGGCCGCACCCGTGGGATCGGTGACTGTGCCAGTGATGGTTCCCTGACCAGTTTGAGACCAGGCGGCGGGAACAAGTCCTGTTACGGAGATTGCCGCAACCGCGAGAAAAGACAATACTCGTGTATTCATAACCCCTGCTCCATGTCACGAGAATCGACGGTCTGATTCTCGATTCAGGATATTGCGGTGGCATTATATACCAAACAGAAAGCGAGATGTCTACTGCTTTTTCTGCGCGTGACTGGCAGCGCTTTTCCATGCGCTTTTCGACGTGCGGACACGCGCCGTCAGCATTGCCGCGGCATGTCCACGGAGAGCGGCCAGTTCATCTCTTCCGCATGCGGAACCGCGCCATGAGAACAATCTGCTTGCGGTCTGCATTGAAGGAATGAAACACTGCCAGGACTGTGCCGTCGTCCAGCACGCAGGCGGACGGGTAGCCGATGTGGCGGTAGCCGGAATCGATTACACCTTTGGAGCTGCCTAAGTCCCGGGCGTCGTAGTTGGGCGCGTTATAGAGGATGCTGGCGTTCTGCTCCCGCCAGGAACGCCCGTCCCCGGAGACGACCACCTTGACGCTCATAGGGTCCTTGCGGTGTCCGTACACGTTGAGGATGCTGCCGTCCTTCAAAGTCACCAGGTCGGCGGGATAGCCCCAGATTTCGGTTCGGCGGTAGGGAGACCAGGAGGCGCCGCCATCTTCGGATTCGGAGAAGTAGAGATAGCCGCCCGGCGGGTTGTTGCCGAAGACGCCCAACCGTTCGCGCGAGAGGGCCACCAGGCGGCCGTCAGGAGTGCGGGCGATACTCGGCTCGTAAAAGTGCCGGAGGCCCGAGGGATCGTAGGCAATGGTGCCGTAGGCATACCAGTTGAGGCCCTTGTCGTCGGACCAGAGGAGGGTTGCGCGCGAAGGCTCACGGTACGTACCCACTCCGAGCGCGCTGTCCGCTGTGCCGTACACCGCCATCACCAGTGTGCCGTCGGGCATCTCGAGGGGATTATCCCAAGGCCCGGCAACGCGCAGGGGCCAGGCATCGATGCGCTGCGGCGCGGTCCACGTCTTGCCGTGATCGGTGGAACGGGCCACATACCCTCCGCGGAACCGCGATTCGCTGCCCGTCTTCTGTCCGACGGCGGTATTGGCGACGGCAAACACGAGAATGGTCCCATCCTTCAGGAGGATGCAGGCGGGCGAGGTAAAGCCCCAGAGCGCGGACTGCGGCATGGCCACCACATGGGTTGCCTGGTCCCAGTTTTGCCCGCCATCGTGCGACGCCAGGAACATGATGGAGCCGTCGTCGCTGTGATGCAACCCGCGATGCCGGACGTAGACGGCGATGACATCATTCCTTCGCGAGTCAATGCTCGCTTCGGAAATGAAGTTATCGGGGTCCTTTACGATCTCCGAGATCTTCAGATCCTGCACATGATAGTTCTTCTCCTGCCCGGCGGCGGTGGTGAGAACCAACGCCAACAGTCCGGCCGCAGCCAGAATCTTTCCGGCACACATCGAGCGGGAATGGTGATTCATTGAGACGTTCAAACCTCAGTCGAAAAAGTGACGGTCCTCTTCGGACAGGTGGGCTTTCGCCGCGGAAACATTGAAGGTAACGCCCAGACCCGGCCGGTCCCAGACGTCGATGAACCCTTTCTTCATGATGGGGTTCGGCAACCCTTCAACAATCTCATACCACCAGTCCGGCTGCCCGAGCGGATACTCGAAGGCGATGTAATTCTGCGGCAGAGTGGCGGCCATGTGGACATGGGCGGCGAGCCCGAAGAGCCCGTCGAAAATCCCGTGCGGAGCCATGAGGATGCCGTGAAGATCGGCGTATTCGGCAATCCACTTCAACTCGGATATCCCGCCGACGTCTTCCGGATCCGGTCCGACAACATCCACCGCGCGTTTTTCGATGAGGTCCTTGAAGTTTTCCCGCAGGTAGATCTGTTCGCCGGTGTGAATGGGAACGGAAGTACTTTGCGTGACTTCGCGAAAAACGCCGGCGTTGGGATAGGGCATGTAGTCGCCGGTAATCAGGTCCTCGAGCCAGGTGATGTGATAAGGTTCGAGGGCTCGAGCAAAGGTGATGGCGTCCTTTACTGTCCATCCTGGTCCGCAATCGAGCGCAAGGCCGATCTCATCGCCCAGGACTTTCTTCATGGCTTCCACACAGGCGATGACATGCTTCAGGCCGCGTTCCGTCATGAGGCCGCGATCGGAGTGCGGCGGACCTTTGCGCGGTTCGTCGTACCAGGCGCCGGGCATGGCGCGCATCATGGCAGGATTGTGAAAACCGACGGCCTGCTTGATGAGCGTGAACCCCTCTTTGGCTTCCTTCATCCTGGCCATGTTCTCGGCGTAATCCTGAGGCGTTTGGCCGGTCATGGGGAAGCGGACGCCGCCGTTATAGGCACGCACGCGGCTGCGGATCTTGCCGCCGAGCAGTTTGTATACGGGCACTCCCGCCGCTTGGCCGGCAACGTCCCAGAGAGCGATTTCGATGGCGCTCACGGCCGATCCCCAGGGCTTAGACGCGCCCATGCGGCGGATCTTCAGCAGAACGTTCTGGACATCGGTGGGGTCTTCGCCCAGGATATAGTCTCTGTAAAAGAGCACCATCGGCTTGAGATAGGGTTTGGTAGACTCTGCCTGGCCGTACCCTGAAATGCCCTGATCGGTGACGATGCGGACTGTCGGGTTCCGCCCGATGATGGCGCACCGCAGATCAGTGATTTTGATGGAGCCTTGTCCGGCGCGTTTCTGTTGCGCCGGTAGCGACATTGCAGCCGCCGCGCCGGAAAGCGACCGGACGAAGCCTCTTCGCGTCCAAGTAAGTATCCCCCGGCAAAGCCGGGGGCCTTATTTTGTGAGCCGCTCAAAGCGGCTAGGCGGGGTCGCTGACGCGGCCCCGGTTATCGGTGAGCCACCTCAACGGTGGCGTTCAGTAGTCCAACC
>JADLBD010000146.1 GCA_020847975.1 Bryobacterales bacterium
CCACTCAAAGTCAAACCGTCCGCACAAAGGCTACGCCAACTGCGCATCACTCGGCACACAATCCTCCCCAAGTGGAACTACACAATCGCCCCTTCCGATAGCAAATAATTCTTGCGCCGTTTCTTAGTGACGTCCCAATCGGCGGGGAATTCGAACGTGAGCTTGCCCTCCGAAAACGTCAAGCCAACTCCAGGTAGCGATCAGATTGTGCCAGTTCCTCATCCAGCGAGGCAATCGCGCCAACTTCCTCGATCGAGTCTCCCTGCTCCACAGAGACGCCCTCAGCCCTGGCTTGAAGCGCAAAGAATCGTGCCTTGGCCTTCGGAAAATTGTTCTGCTGGAGGATGTGAATCTCACGCAGAAGGAACAGACTGTGAGTTGCAAGAAATACCTGGACGTCCTGAGCCGCCAGATGAAGGATGATCCTCGCCACCTCTTTGATCAGTTTCGGGTTCAAATTCGTCTCCGGCTCGTCCCAGAACAGGTAGCCTCGATCCAGTAAGGAACCTGTGGCGATGAGCCGGGCGAGCATTCCGAGTTTCCGTAAACCCTCCGCAACAAGAGGCATTTCCATGTCACCCTGCCCGGGGAGATGCAGGTAGAACCTTCCGTTTTTGTCCAATCGGATGCCCCCGCCCATCGCCTGTTCAATAGGCTCCAGAAGCTCCTTCACGCGCTTTTCCCGTGGGCCTCTTACCAGCAAGGCGCCCAGGAGTACGCACGTATCCCTCCACGTCTCTTCAAACTCGAGATAGTGGTTTTCGTAAACGGAAACAAACCCCGGATAGATCGTCAGTAACTCGCGGGTGGGCAAATACACCGGTGGCTTCTCCACCCAGTTGGCCGGCCTATGCTCGATCGTCACCTCGGTCTTGCTGGCTGTGGCGAAACTGTAGTCTATGTTGAGCCGTTTATCAGCAAATTCAAACCTCAATTCGCAACGTTCCCGCCCTTGCCTGCGGCGCGCAAGCCGTCCCAGCGATTCCGATCGAAAAACAGCTACCAGTTTGTCTGCAAGTCTGGTCTGTAGGCTCGTCCTGGTGGAAGCGGACTCCGCGGCTTTCCGGCCCTCTTCCGCGCTCGCGGCGATTGTCGAGTAGATCACTTTCAGCAAGTGGGTCTTTCCCGTCCCGTTTTCTCCAGCAATCAAATTGAGATGTGGGCTGAATTCGAGATGGGCTTCTCGAAACACAGTTAAGTTCCTGATGCCGAGAGTCTTTAGCATGCCGTGATCAGACCTTGCGTATAGTATAGGTCTATTCCTTCTCCCTACCCGCCCTCCGCTCCCGCTTCCACTTCCTTATCTCCGCCAGCCGCTCCCCGATCCGCGCCTCCACGCCGCGGTTCGTCGGATGGTAAAATGCCGTCCCAACCAGCGACGGCGGCAGGCACTCCATCTCCGTCAACCCGCGCTCGAACTGATGCGCGTGCTGGTACCCTTCGTGGTAGCCGAGTTCCTTCATCAACCGCGTCGGCGCATTGCGCAATTGCATCGGCACCGGCTCGGCGAGCGCGTGCTTCGCCTTTTCGGATGCCGCCGCCAACGCCGTATACGCCGCATCGGACTTCGGCGCCACCGCCAGGTAGATCGCAAGCTGCGCAAGCGCCTGGTCGCCTTCCGGAATCCCCAGAAAATGCACACACTGCTGCGCCGCGATGGCCTGCTCCAGCGCCCGCGGATCGGCCAGCCCGATATCCTCGATCGCCATACGCACCAGGCGGCGCGCAATGTAGAGCCGGTCTTCTCCCGCCTCCAGCATCCGCGCCAGCCAGTACAGCGCCGCATCCGGATCGCTCGAGCGCACTGACTTATGCAACGCCGAAATCAGATTGAAGTGCTCCTCGCCCGACTTGTCGTAGAGCAGCATCTTCCGCTGGATCACATCTTCCAGCAGTTGGGCCGACACTGTGCCGTCCTCCCCTGCGGCCGCGACGAGCAATTCCAGCACCGTGTACCCTGTTCGCGCATCGCCGTTCGCATAAACCGCGATCTGCTCAATCTGCTCCTCCGTGATTTGCAGGCGCCGCGCTCCCAGACCTCGCTCCTTGTCTTCGAGAGCACGCCGCAGCAACAAAGCGATCTCATCCGGGTTCAACGCCCGCAGCGTGTAAACCTTCGACCGCGACAGCAGCGCCGAAATCACCTCGAACGAGGGATTCTCCGTCGTGGCTCCAATGAGGATCACGTCCCCCTGCTCCACATACGGTAAAAAAGCGTCCTGCTGCGCCTTGTTGAAGCGGTGAATCTCATCCACAAAAAGCACCGTCCGCCGGCCGAGTTTGCGGTTGTGCTCGGCCTCGGCCATGATGGTCTTCACTTCCTTGATCCCGCTGGTTACCGCGCTGAATGGAACAAAATCGCAGCGCGTGAGGCGCGCAATCAGCCGCGCCAGCGACGTTTTCCCCACCCCCGGAGGCCCCCACAGTATCATCGACGTGAGCTGATCCCGCTCGATCTGCACACGCAGCGGCTTGCCGGGTCCGAGGATGTGCTCCTGCCCGGCGTATTCTTCGAGCGTGCGGGGGCGCATGCGCTCGGCCAGAGGGCGCGAGGCGTCCACGGCGGCGGAGGCGAGCGGGGTTGGCTCGAAGAGGCTCATGGCTTCACCGCTGCCAGACGCCGCTGGCGGCTCGCTTCGTACAGGATCACGGTAGCAGCCATGGCCGCATTGAGCGACTCGACACCCAGCGTGGGGATCGCAATCTCCCGCGCCGTTGATCGCAGTTTCTCACTCACCCCGCGGCCCTCACTACCCACAATCAGCGCGCAACGCCGGGTGAAATCCACATCCGCCACTTGGGTCGAGGCGCCCGGCACAGCCGCATAGACATCCAGGCGCCGCTGCGCCAGCGCGGTACACGCCAGATCGGCCTCCATCCCGTATGCAACCGGCAGCCGGAACAGCGAGCCCGCCGAAGCGCGCAGCGTTTTCGCATTATAAGGACTCACCGTCCCCTTCAGAAACAAAACTCCCGTGGCGCCAAAAGCCTCCCCCGCGCGCACGATGGTTCCCGCATTCCCGGGATCCTGCACGCCGTCCAACACCAACAACAACGTGCGCCCCCGCAACAATTCCTCCATTGTCCACTGCGGCGGTTTCACCAGCGCAAGTACACCCTGGCTCGACTCCGTGCTCGAAAGCTGCTGGAAAAGAGCATCCGGAACCACCGAAAACCGCACATCCTTGAGATTCCGGATATGCTGCTCGACCATACCGCGCACCGATTCCGCGGAGAGCACCACGGGTATATGGCAATCGCTGCGCAGCGCCTCCTCGAGCAGATGGAAAGTCTCCGCCACGGCGCAGCCATCCTCGGTGAGCGTCCCGCGCAGCAGGGCGCGGCGAATCTCCTTGAGCAGCGGGTTGCGCGGGCTGGCGATGGAATGCATTTCAGTCAGGGCGGACAAACGGGCGAATCCTCACACTATTCTAGTGTCGCCCGAATCCCCTGCGCGGCCTCCCCACGGGGGGCACTTTGCAGAGCTTCCCAGCCGCCAGAAATTTTTGGCGCTTTTCACCATCGAATACCGCGTTAGACAATGTATGGTAGAGCAGGCCGTGATTGTCAGGCGGGAGACGAATTGCGCACGGCCCGCACTATCCGGTGAGAAAGGTCCCATGGAATCAATCGGCCGTTACCGCGTGGTCCGGGAGTTGGGCCGGGGAGCCATGGGCGTCGTGTATCTCGCTGAAGACCCGGCGATTGGCCGCCTGGTCGCCATCAAGACCATCAACCTCGACAATCTCAGCGAGCCGCATGAAATAAAGGCCCTTCAGGACCGCCTGTTCCGCGAAGCACGCTCCGCCGGCATCCTCTCACATCCGGGAATTGTCACCATCTACGATATCCAGCATTTGGGACACATCGCCAGCATCGTGATGGAGTTTGTGGAAGGCGTCACCGTCTTCGACAAGATGAACCAGGGCGCTCTCGAACCCGGCGAGGTCTTGAGCATGCTCGAACAGACCGCCGCCGCCATAGACTATGCGCATTCCAAAGGAGTCCTGCACCGGGACATCAAGCCGGCAAATCTCATGGTAACGCCGTCCGGTAAGGTGAAGGTTGCCGATTTCGGCGTCGCGCGCCTCGATTCCCAAAAGACAGCCACCTCCGGAATGGTGCTCGGAACGCCATCCTACATGGCTCCGGAGCAGATCTCCAACAAGCCCCTAAGCCCGGCCACCGATCAGTTTTCGCTGGCTGTCGTCGCCTTTGAGCTGTTAACCGGCCAGAAGCCCTTCCAAGCCGATTCCATCTCCGCCTTGCTGTACAACATCGTCTTTCAGCCGCCCACCCCGGTGAGGCAGTTGAATCCCTCCGTATCCCCGGCGGTGGAGGTGGTGCTTCAGAAAGCGCTCGCCAAGGAGCCGGGCGACCGCTACGGAAGCTGCGTGGAATTTATTCACGCTCTGAAAAATTCGTGCGAGGCTCGTAAGACCTGGCGTCCCACGCGTACCGTGCGCGGGTCGCAAGTCCAGGCGCCCCCGGAAATTGCCAATCTGCCCGCGCCGAAGTGGGAACCACCGCAACCCGCTGCTGCCCCGATTGCGCCGCCGGAACCGCTTACACCTCCGAGGCGAGAGGGAATGAAGGCGCTGGCAGGATTCGCGGTGGGAGTTCTGGTGGTTGCGGGTGGGTTCTTCGTCTGGTCTTCGCTGCGGAAACCAGATGTCCCGATTCCGGCCGATCCGGCGCCTGTTGCCACTCGAGCGCCTGTCCGGAGAACACCATCCCCGAAATCACCCGAAACTACCCCGGCCCGGAAACCAGCCCCGGCCTCAATCCCGCGGAGCCAGCCCTCGACCACGCCATCCGAGCCCGAAGTGGTCCCCGTCGAGATCCGGACGGATCCTCCCGGCGCGAAGGTGTCGGCAAAAGGCCAGAGTTGCGTCACGCCTTGTTCACTCGATCTGCCCAAGGGTGAATACTACTTATCGGCATCGCTCGAGGGCTACAAGGACACACACCGTCTCATCCGCGTGCCGGATCAGCTCGATATCTCCGTCCAACTGGATCGCCCCATGGGATTTGTGGCTGTGCACGGCCACACCGGGTCCACCATCTATCTCGATGGGAAGCCCTGGAAGGACAAGGCCCCGGCGCGCCTGAGCCTGCCTGCCGGAACGTACACCATCTGCCTGGAAACGCCGGACGGATTGAGAACACCCACCCAAACCTTTGAGATCACCGAGAACAAGATCATCGACATCCGCTGACGCGCCTACAGAGTCCGTGTGACCTTGCTCAACGTGCGCGGCTGGTCCGGATCCAGGCCCTTCTCCACCGCCAGGCTGGCGGCGAACAACTGCGCGGGAATGATGTACGGGATCGGCGTGAACACCTCCTCGGGAAGCGGACCCGCGTGCCGCAGCTTCGCTGGAACGGTGATGACGCGCCGCCTGTCGAGCGCGGCCGCCTCCCGGCAGGAAGCGTCGGTGATGAGCAGCGTTTCCGCCTTCAAGCTCGTCAGCTTGTCATGCATCTCCTTCATCGAGGTCCAGGTGACCCCGCCCGGCGCGAAGAGAAACACGGGGAACGAACTCTCCACCATCGCAATCGGGCCGTGCAGGAAATCGGCCGAAGAGAACCGCTCAGCCACTACGTAGCACGTCTCCATCATCTTCAGCGCGAATTCGAAGGCGTTCGCGTAGTTCAGGCCGCGGCCTACAACCACCGAGTGGGTCATGAAACGGTACCGCTCGGCGCGGTCCGCAATCTCCTTCTCCAACTTGAGCGATGCAGTCGCCCAGTCCGGCAGCCGCCGCAGGTCGTCCAGCTTCAACTTTGCCCCCAGCGCGTAAGCGAGCAGATAGAGCATCAGCAACTGCCCGGTGTACGTCTTGGTGGCGGCGACGCTTTTTTCCTTTCCGGCGCGCACCAGGAACGTATATTCGGCCATCTTGGCGAGCGTGCTTTCCGGCTCGTTCGTGATGCCGATGGTAAGGGCTCCGCCTTCTTTTGCACGCTCCAGGACAAGATTCGTGTCCGTCGATTCTCCTGACTGCGAGATCGCCACAACGAGAGCCCCGTCAAAGCGCAGCGTGGCGCCATACAGAGTGAATATGGAAGGAGCGGCAAGAGCCACCGGAATGCCCGTGGCAATCTCCAGCAGGTAGCGGCCGAACAGGGCGGCGTTGTCCGACGTGCCGCGCGCGGCAAGAACGATCATCCGTGGAGGATTCGCCGCCAGCCGCTTCCGAAGTTTCTCCACGTTCCGCAACTCCAGCCGCAGCGTACGCTCCAGGGCTGCCGGCTGCTGCCGGATTTCATCACGCATCTTCGACATAAGCCTATGAGGATAGCACCTGAGGCAGGGGCACATGCTTCTTTAGCGCATGGCCATGCGCATGGAGGATGCGGCCTGATAGCCCTACTGCTTCGCCTTGGCCGGCGCCGCCTTCGCGGGCGCAGCTTTCTTCGCCGGGACCGTCTTCTTCGTAATCGTCGCCGCCTTCTTCGGCGCCGGAACCGCCTTCTTCACCACTGGCGCCGCCTCCGGAGCGTTCGGCGGAACCGGGCCCACACGCTGGAACGTCACCGAGAGGATCTTCACATCCTCCAGCGGCTTGTCCCGCTCATTCCGCGGAACCCGCGCGATTTCGTTCACCACCTCCTGCCCCTCGATCACCTGGCCGAAGATCGTGTGCCGCTGATTGAGGTGCGGCGTGGGAACCTCAGTGATGAAGAACTGCGACCCGTTCGTATCTGGCCGCCCCACGTTTGCCATCCCGAACCGGCCGGGACGGTCGTAGTTGTACTCCGGGTTGAACTCGTCAGGAATGGTGAAACCGGGGTTGCCCAAACCGGTGCCGGTAGGATCCCCCGCCTGGATCATGAAGCCGGGAATGACGCGGTGAAAGATCACGCCAGGCATCAGCGGGCGGCTCACCATCTTGCTCTCGGCCTTGTCAAACCACTCCTTCCGCCCGAGGCAGAGGTCAACAAAGTTCTTCACGCTCACCGGAGCCACCTTCTCATAAAGCTCAAACCGGATCACTCCCATGCTCGTGGTCATGGTTCCGTACAAACCCGGCTCCACTACGGGCGCCGCGGGCTTCGGCGGCGCGGCGGCGGGCGGCGTCTGCGCCATCGTAACAAGCCCTGTAACCAGAAAAACAAGAAGCGCGCGCATCAGCCAAATTATACTGAAAAGTGTCGCTAATCCGCCTTTTGCTGGTGCTTTCCTGCGCCATCGCAGCCCTCGCCCAACCGGTGAAGATTACCGTGCTCGCCACCACGGACCTGCATGGCAATATTTACCCGTACGACTACTTCACGGCAAAGCCCGCCGAACGCGGGCTGGCTAAGATTGCGACCCTCATCCGCGAAGAGCGCGAACGCAATCCCAATCATCTGCTCATCGATTGCGGCGACACCATCCAAGGCTCCCCGCTCGAATCCGTCTACCAGAACTACGTGCGCACCGGAAAGCTTCCGGAAGGGCTCGCGTTTTCCGGGCAGCCCCTTCGCACTGACCCGATGATGGCTGCCATGAACCTCCTCGGCTATGACGCCATGGTGGTGGGCAACCACGAATACAACTTCGGCCTGAAAAACCTCGAGCGCGCCCGTGGCGAAGCCCATTTCCCCTGGCTCTCGGCGAATACCTCGGGCGCGGCTGGCTCCATGAAGCCGTTCGCACCCTATCTAGTCAAGACTGTGGCCGGAGTGAAGATCGGCATCATCGGCATTACCACCCCTGCCGTGCCTGGTTGGGAGAAACCCGAAAATTACCGCGGCCTCGAATTTCATAACGCCGTGGAAGCCGCCCGGCGCGCCGTGGCGGACTTGCGCGCCAAACACCATCCGGACCTCGTGCTGCTTGCCGCCCATGCCGGTCTCGACCGCGATCTAAGAACCGGCCGCATCCGCCCCGGGGAGACCGGCGTCGAAAACCCGGTCTTCCAGCTTGCGACGCAGGCGCCCGGCATCGATGCCATCGTCTTCGGCCACTCTCATCAGCAGTTGGAGGATTCCCGCGTCGGCGATGTACTGCTGGTCCAGCCGAAAAACTGGGGAATCTCCCTTGCCCGCCTGGATTTCGAATTGGAGCGCCAGGCCGGTGAATGGAAAGTGGTATCGAAATCCGGCAAGTTGATTCCGGTAACCAGGGCTACGGCGGCAGACGAAAAGATCCTCGCGCTGGCAAAGCCCTATCACGACCTGACCGAGCGCTACCTCGATCTGCCGGTGGCGGAATCACCCGCGGAGATGAACGGCGCCCTGTCCCGAGTGGAGGACACCCCTCTCGTCGATGCCATCGAGCAGGTCCAACTCTTCTATTCCAAGGCCGACGTCTCCCTCACCGCCATGTTCAATCCGCGCGTTCGCTTCCGCCAGGGACCGGTCACCGTACGCCAGGTAGCCGCCCTCTACATCTACGACAACGAACTCTACACCATCGAAGGGACCGGAAAGATGCTCCGTGAGGCGCTTGAAAACGCCGCGCGATATTTCATCGGCTGCCCCCAAGGCGCCTGCCCCGCGGGCGCCTTGATCAACCCGGGCGTCATGGGCTTCAATTTCGACATGGCGCAGGGAGTCCAATACGAAATCGACCTGACCCAGCCCGAAGGAAGCCGGATTCGCAACCTGCGCTTCCGCGGCAAGCCTCTCGACGATGCCCACCCGCTGCGCATCGCCCTCAACAACTACCGGGCTGGAGGCAGCGCCGGCTACACCATGTTTCGCAATGCCCGAGTCGTCTGGAAGTCTGGGGAAGAGATCCGCGACCTCATCATCAGCTACTACACGGATCACAAGATTCTGCCGGCAAAGGCCGATGGAAACTGGCGCATCATTCCCGAATCCGTTCGCAACCGGCTGATCGAGGAAGCGCGCGCCGAGGCGGCGCGAACCGCCAACTATTGAGCCCGCACAGGGCACTGTCGAGGAACTCCCGCATCCACTCACCCGGCGAGGGCTCCGTTTTGCGCGTGTTCCTTAGAAGCGCAAAGGGCACGTCCCGCGCCCCCATAATACGAGGAACACCGCGATGATTCGCGGCGCGGGCGGGCTCCGTTTTGCGCGTGTTCCTCAAGAGCCCCCGGCCCGCGTATGCGAGTCCATACGAGTGAAGAACTTTTTGGTCCGCCA
>JADLBD010000147.1 GCA_020847975.1 Bryobacterales bacterium
CAACCGGGTGTCTTCTCTTCCGCGCTATGCGGCGCTCCGCCGTCGCCAGGCCAAACCTGCACCCCGAATGTTCCGGGTGGTTCGCCCTTCAACCTCCAGAATGGCGCTGGGAGCGCTTCGACAGCGTCTTTCGGAGTTTTGGTGCAAGCTCTCGATACGAATACCGGGGAAATCACCGCGGGAACTGGCACGTTCACCACCCCATTCTCAGTACCGTACCAGACTATTCTGACGATCCTCGCCAGTAACGGCACGGTTGATGACAATCCATATTCAGCCACGTTTACGCTCGACACCATCGTGCCAGAACCGGCGGCAATGACGATGGGCGCGCTGGGTCTGGGTCTTATTGTATTGGGCGTAATTCGCAGGAAGCGCGCCTAGCTCCGTATCATTGTCCTTCGAAGCGGACAGTAACACGGGGCACTTGGCAATCTGCCCGACGGCTAGCCGAACGCGGTGTTCGGCGGTGGCGATGTCCGCGATGGCTTTCGAGATCTCTTCGGCGGGCGGCGGGGCCCTGATCTTGCCCGCGCGCTACTCCCTTTAATGCGTGCTTAGAAGATGCCGGACTGACGGAGCGCCTCACCATGGCATAATCGGAGGGTAGGTCCGCAAACCCGATGAGGAAGCGCATTTTCTTCGGCACGGGGCTCGTGCTGCTGGCCATTCTGGTGACGCTGGTCGTCTGGCAGAGCAGCTTCAGCTTTGGCGATTTCGACCCCACCACGGCCACGCAGACGTACGTGTTCTGGGCCGTATCGACGCTGGTCTTCCTGTTGACGGTGACCATCGGCTTCATGCTGTTCAAGACGGCGTTGAAGCTGTACGTGGAGCGGCAGCGGAACAAGGAAGGCTCGCGGATCAAGACGCGGCTGGTGTTCGGGGCGCTGGCTTTGAGCTTCATGCCGGTGCTGTTTCTGGTGCTGTTCAGCGTTTCGGTATTGAACTTCAACATTGCGAGGTGGTTCAGCCGGCCGGGGCAGAACATCCGCTGGTCGCTGATTGAAGTGGGCGTGGCGATGGACCACGAGGCGCAGCTCCGGGCGAAGGTGCTGGCGCGGATGCTGACCGATGCGCATGAGCAGCCGGGGGTGGAACTGGAGAAGTTCTGCGCCGAGCAGAACGTGGAACAGGCCTGGACCGAGAGCGCGGACGGGCAGCGGACATTTCTGTGCGGCAAGACGCGGCAGGCGACAGCGCGGTCCGTGGAAGGGCGGGCTCCGTTCGGCACGGATGCGCAGATTGCGGTGCGTCTGTTGATGCCGATCGATTTCGCGGCCAAGCAGAAGGAGATTGCGTACCAGGTGGCGGAATACGACCTTCTGGCGAAGGAGCAAAAGCAGGTGCGGAACCTGTATCTGCTGCTGCTGTTTCTGATCACGCTGTTCATTCTGTTCGTGGCGACGTGGATTGCGCGGTTCATGGCGCGGCAGATCAGCGACCCGATTTCCGCGCTGCTCGAGGCGGCGGAAGAGGTGCGGAAGGGGAATCTGGCGTATCGCATCAAAGGGAACGCGCTCGACGAACTCGGAGTGCTGGTGCGCGCGTTCAACCAGATGACGCACGACCTGGACGCCAACAGCCGGGAATTGGAACGGCGGCGCCGTTTCACGGAAGCGATACTCGAGAGTATTCCCACCGGCGTCATCTCTCTTGCTCCGGACGGAGCCATCCAGCGCTACAACCAGGCGTTGAGCAACATTTTCCCCACGCTCAAGCCGGAAAAGCTGACGACGGTGGATCATTTGCTGCCCTGCGAAGAGGCCAAGGAGATCCGCTACCTGATGAAACGGGCGCGGCGCACCGGCGTGGCGTCGCGGCAGATCGACTTCCGCAAAGGGAGGACGACGATGCACCTCGCGGTGACGGTGGCGGCGCTCGAGGAGGAAGGGAACTCGGGGTTTGTAGTGGTGATCGAGGACACCAGCGAACTGCTGCGCGCGCAAAAGGCGGCCGCCTGGCACGAAGTGGCGCGGCGGGTGGCGCACGAGATCAAGAATCCGCTCACTCCGATTGCGCTCTGCGCCGAGCGCGCGGTACGTCAATTGGACCGTCTGGGAATCTCCTCGGATTCGAGCGGGATTCTGCGCGAGTGCTGCCAGACGATCCTGAGCGAAGTAGAGTCCGTGAAGACACTGGTGGACGAGTTCTCGCGGTTTGCGCGCTTCCCGAGCGCGCAGCCGGCTCCCGGCGATTTGAACGAGGTGGTGGAGGCTGCGCTGGCGGTGTTCCACGGGCGTCTGGATGGAATTGAGCTGCGCAAGGAACTGGAGCCTCAGCTTCCGGCGGTGAATATCGACCGCGAGCAGTTCCGGCGCGCGGTGGTGAACCTGGTGGACAACGCCGCGGAAGCGATGCACGACTCGCACGTGCGACGGCTTTCCATTGTCACGCGGACCGGTACGCCGGAAGCGGTGGAACTGATTATCGCCGACACGGGCTGCGGCGTTTCACCGGAAGACAGAGAAAGGCTGTTCCTGCCCACCTTTTCCACCAAGGGGCGCGGCACGGGTTTAGGACTGGCGATAGTGAATCACATTCTTTCCGAGCACCATGCGCACATTCGCGTGGAAGACAATGTCCCCGTAGGGGCGCAGTTTATCGTGGAGATCCCGGTGGCGGCGGGCGTGGAAGCGGACTACGCCGGTGTCGAGGCATGAGGCGGCATCGCATTCTCGTTGTGGATGACGAGCCCGGGATCCGGCAATCCCTGAAGGGGGTCCTCGAGGATGAGGGCTACGAAGCGAACTGCCTGGAGACGGCCGAGGAGGCGCTGGAGGAACTCTCGCGCCACCCATATGACGTCGTCCTGTTGGATATCTGGCTGCCGGGGATGGACGGGCTGGAAGCGCTGCTGCGGGTGCAGGAGATTCCCATCGAAGAGCGCCCGACGGTGGTGATGATCAGCGGCCACGGCACCATCGAGACCGCGGTGAAGGCCACCAAGCTGGGAGCATTCGATTTTCTCGAAAAGCCGCTGAGCATTCAGAAGATCAGCATTACGCTGAAGAACGCCATCCAGCAGCACCGCCTGGAACTGGAGGTGCAGCGGCTGAAGCAGGAGAGCGGTCCGGGGCCGGAGATCATCGGCAACAGCGTGCCCGTGAAGGCGCTGCGGCAGCAGTTGCGGTTGATGGCCTCCACCAACGGACGGGTGTTGATCTACGGGGAAAGCGGAGTCGGCAAGGAGTTGGTGGCCCACGCCATTCATGTGCTGAGTCCGCGCGCAACCGAGCCGTTCGTCGAGATCAACTGCGCCACCATTCCCGAAGATTTGATCGAGAGCGAACTGTTCGGGCATCGCAAAGGGAGTTTCTCCGGAGCGGCGGAGGACAAGACAGGGAAGTTCGAGAAGGCGCACGGCGGCACGCTTTTTCTGGACGAAGTCGGCGACATGAGCCTGAAGACGCAGGCCAAGGTGCTGCGGGCGCTCGAGGAGCAGCGTTTCGAGCCCGTTGGCGCCTCGGAGTTCGTGCGCGTGGATGTGCGGGTGATCGCGGCGACGAACAAGAACCTGGAGCGCGAGATCGAGCGCGGCAATTTCCGCGAGGACCTGTTCTACCGTCTAAACGTGATTCCCTTCAGCGTGCCTCCTCTCCGCGAACGCGTGGAGGACATTCCGCTGCTGGCGAACCATTTCCTGAACGAGTTCGCGAGTTCCTACGGCCGGAAGCACAAGGAGCTTACGCCGGAAGCCTACGGGGTATTGCAGGATTACCACTGGCCGGGGAACGTGCGGGAGTTGAAGAACCTGATGGAGCGGATTGTGATCATGAACCCGCAGGCGCGCATCGACGCACGGCACATCCCGCTGAATCCGGCAAAGCGCTCGGTGTTCGAGCGGCCGCTCGACTTCTTTGGGAGCCTTGCGGAGGTTCGGGAGGCGGCCGAGCGGGAGTACATCCTGAAGAAACTCGAGGAGACGAAGGGGAACGTATCGCGGACGGCGGAACTGCTCGGTCTGGAGCGGAGCAATCTCTATCGCAAGATGAAGGCATTGGGGATCGCGGCCGCGGAGCCTCGTTCTTAGGCCGCCGGGCTATCCGGGTCGCTCGAGGAAGACGCGGAAGCGCCGCGACGGCGAGGTTTCGAGGCCACCTAAAGTGTAGGGTGGCCGCAAGCCGATGATACGGATATGGCCTTGGCAGACTCCCGCGGGATTGACGGATTCCCCTTGCGCCCGGAAGCGGCGGATTATGCGATACAGGTGCGCATCGATGAGACGCTGCGCGGATGTTACGAATTACGGGACACTTATGCCACCGTGGGGCAGTTGTACTCGGGCTATTTCGAAGCCAGAGACCAGGAGGCTTGGCTCGAACCGGGTCTCATCCGGTTGGAGTGGAATCTGGGGCAGGGGCATGCGAATCTGCGCTGGATGGAGTACCTTGGGCCGCTGCTGCGGTTCGCGCTCGAGCAGGCAAAGACCATATCGGACGAGGGGTTGTACCGGCTGCTCGATCTCTCCACGGTGTTGTACCGCCTGAAGTGCGGCGCCATTTCAGGGAGAGTGTGCGGTTTTGTAGGACAACGGCATCCGATTGCTCCGAATTTGGCTGCGGCGCTCCGGCGGTTTCTTGATTTCCTGGAGGCGCGGTATCAGGACCAGGATACGATGCAACTGGCGTGGCTCCTGTTTCTGCACGGGCCGGAGGAAAGCCAGCCGTGCTGGAGCGCGGGGATCGCCGGGGATCTGCGGAGGATGGAAGGGACTTCGCGGAAAGCGTGGGACGCGCTGTTGGCGTTGATCAGCCACCAGTCGTTTTCTGAGAAATTGGACACGCGATGGTGCGGCAAGGCGCGGAAGGCAGTGGAGCGAATCGGCAAAGCGGAGTTCGAATTCCGGCTCTCTGCCTGGTTCGATGCATTTCGCGGCGCTGCTCCGGTGACGCTCGGTCCGGCCGGCCAGACTTTACTGCGGCACTTGTTGCGGGTGTGCGCGTGTGTGCCGGAGTTGGCGGTGGACGAAGCCCTGTACTGGCTTGCGGGGACGCTATGGACTCCCGGGCGTGACGGGATCTATGAAACACCCTGGCTGAAGGCTTATTTGAATCTGCTTTCGACGCGGCCCGAGGAGAAGGCTTTCGCCTGCGTCGAGCGTCTGGCGCAGAATCCGGCGCTGATGGGGCTCGGCGAAGTGCGGGAGTTGTATCAGCACCATATGTCGCGGATGCTGGTGGAGGTGCGGCCGCCCGCCGTGGGCGCGGACGGATTCCCGCTCGAAAAACATCCGCGGTTCCGCCGCCAGCAGGAATGGATTGACGAATTGCTGCGCTGTGGCACGAGCACGGACGTGAGGCAACCGCTGAAGACATCGATCCTGGCGCGGGGAGCAGCGGAACCGCAGAATCTCGTGCGGGCCATCGTGGAGCGGATGAACTGGCTGCGGCAGGTATGGAAGCACTTGCCGGATGACCAGGTGGTCTTCTGGCGGTGTGATCTGGGCGAGTTGCTTCGCGAAGCTTTGAGCCGGGGGGCGAAGGTCACACTCGACGACCTGATCGACCTGTGCGGACTCGAGGAAATGTCGCCGGCCGAGCACGTGCTGCGTCTCAGCGAAGCTGAGGTAGAGAAGAACGGCTATAGCGTGGAACTGGTGAAGGCGCTCGAGCGATTTCAGAAGTCGCTCTACGGATCCATCTCCGCGCTCGACTACCGGCAGAAAACGGGTTGGCTGTTATGGTTCGAGGACGCTCTGCCGGTGGACGGCAAGGAGTGTTGGAGCAGCCAGGTGCGGGCGGACATGCGCCGGATGGATCAGGCGGAGAAGGCC
The DNA here is from genome assembly GCA_020847975.1 of Bryobacterales bacterium. Lineage (GTDB taxonomy): Bacteria > Acidobacteriota > Terriglobia > Bryobacterales > Bryobacteraceae > CADEFT01. Next base: position 5,777 of record JADLBD010000147.1, read on the forward strand.
GCATGGGTAAGTCTGTTGCGCAACGTGAGCTTCGCGCAGACGGAGAAGCCTCCGGCGAAATGGAAAAAACAGGCCAAGCCTCTGTTCGACCGGGTGGGAGAGTACCGCTTCCGGATGCGCATGCGGCAGTGGTTCTCGCCGTTTTCGGAGGGCGAACCGTGGAGGCTGACGATTGCCGGCCGGGATGTGCTGCGGAACCTGATGTGGTACGGCCTGCCGGCGGAGGATCCGCTGGTGGATGAAGCCATGCACTGGTTCGGATGGGCGAGGTGGAAGAATAAGGAAGCAAAAGACCGCGTGGCGAAACTGCTGCCGTCCTTCGCCTATGTCATGAAAATGCGTTCGCCGGAGTTTGCCCTCGCCGCGCTCGATCAGATGGCTGGAAGCGGCACAATTCTGAGCGGCAAGACCCGCACGGTGTATGAGGAGTTGTGCGCGGCGGCCGGGCGTTCGCCGAAAGGAAAGCTGCCGGCGCCTGAGGGAGGAGAGAAGGGGTTGGAACGCCACGCGGTGGCGCTTCTGGCGCTCGACAGCGCGCTGCGTTCGTTCGAATGGGGGTGGCGCTGCCGTGTGGAAGGGAACGTGTTGCACGTGCGCGGTGACCTGGATGAGTACCGCATGGAAATGGAGACCGGACGGATTGTACGCGCTTCCGACGGCAAGGTGGTGCGAGTGGAACTGGATTTGACGAAGCCCCCGTACCAGTTCTTCAAGACCCAGATTGACGGAAAGGATTTGAATCCAGGCCCGCTCGCAGGGCTCAATTTGATTCGCGTGACGATGTGCGCCCAGGTTCTGGCCCGTGACGCCGAGGAGCAGAGCAGGATTGTGGTTGACGAAACGGAGTGAGGAGGCGCGTGCGATGATGGCTGTAAGATGACAAGCCGTGTCGCGTGCCTGTTCTGTCTGGTAGTGGCGGGTTTTGGGGCGTCCGTGCCGCCGCCCACTGTCTCTCTCCTGCGAGTCCCCGATGGCGGCGTCCAGCCACAGGTGGTGGAAGAGCCGGACGGCAGGATTCACATGCTCTACTTCCTTGGCGATCCCAAGGGCGGAGACCTCTACTACGTTCAGGCGAAGGCAGCGGGAGAAGCGTTCTCAAAACCAATCCGGGTGAATTCGCAACCCGGGAGCGCCATCGCCATTGGAACGATCCGTGGAGGGCAGATCGCGATAGGCAGGAACGGACGGGTGCATGTGGCATGGAACGGCTCGAACAGCGCATTGCCGCAAGGCCCCGTGAACCCTGAGTCGGGAAAGCCGGGCAACCCCATGCTCTACACAAGACTGAATGACAAAGGAACGGCATTCGAGCCGCAGCGCAACCTCATGCTGCGAACGTTTGGCCTGGACGGTGGAGGCACATTGGCGGCGGATGCGGACGGAAACGTATATGCCGCCTGGCACGGCAAGGGGATGAGCGCGGCGAAAGGAGAAGCGGGAAGACAGGTTTGGGTGGCGGAGTCGCACGACGGCGGGAAGACCTTTCGCGCGGAAGCCCCGGCGTGGAAGGAGCCAACGGGAGCCTGCGGATGCTGCGGCATGGCGATGTTCAGCACGCGGGAAGGGAAACTGCTGGCCCTCTACCGTTCGGCCACGGAAGAGGTTCACCGTGATATCTATCTGCTGGCCTCGGAGGATAAGGGGAAAAGCTTTCACGGTTCCCTCGTGCAGCGCTGGGAGATCAACGCCTGCCCGATGAGCAGCATGTCCTTTGCGGAGAATCGAGGCACAACGGTGGCTGCGTGGGAGACCGGGGGAGCGGTGTTCTACGGCGAGGTGAGCGCGGACAAGGTGGCGAAGCCGGTCGCGGCTCCCGGAGATAGGAAAGGGCGCAAGCATCCGCGGGTTGCGAGGAACGCAAAAGGCGAAACGCTGCTCGTCTGGACTGAGGGAACGGGATGGCAGCGCGGCGGTTCTCTCGCTTGGCAATTGTTCGACCGGAGTGGGAATGCGATCGGGGAAAAGGGCGCCGCGGCCGGAGTGCCGGTGTGGAGTTTCGGCGCCGTCGTCGCGCGGGCGGACGGGACGTTCGCTATCTACTATTGATTGCGGCAGGGCTTTGGGGCCTTTCATGCAAACGGCAAGAAAGGTCTTGACGGGGTGGGCTGATTAGAATCACAATGTAGTTGTAATCATGCTCGGTGAGTTCGAATATCTGCTTCTGGCCGCCGCCGCCCGCCTCGGCGATGACGCCTACGGCGCTGCCATCCGCCAGGAGGTCGAGGATCTCACTGCACGCCGTTGCTCCATCGGAGCCCTCTACACCACCTTGGACCGGCTCGAGACGAAGGGCTTTGTGGAGACGTGGATGGGTGACCCCACTCCGCAGCGAGGTGGCCGCCCCAAGCGGATGGTCCGCGTCACGGCGGAAGGAATTCGCGCGGCTACGGAATTCTACAACGCCGTCCTGAATGTAAGCCGCGGAGTTGGCTGGGCGGCAGAACCAGACAGGGGCCGGACATGACTCGGTTCTCGTTGTGGTCCTTGTACCTCGTCTCCCGCGCCTTGGAACCGAACGAGCGGGACGCAGTGCTCGGTGACTTCGCCGAGTCTGACGAAAGTGCCATACCAGCGTTGCGCGGCCTGCTGGGCCTTGTGGTCCGCAGGCAGTTTGAGTTGTGGAAGGATTGGCGGCCGTGGCTTGCTCCCGTTGGACTGCTTGCGCCGGCCGCGGTGGTTTACGGTAAGCCTCCCGCCGGGGAACACTGGCTTGCCTGGATTGGAGTCCAGCTACACGCCATCTGGGCCTATGGCGCGCGATACCAGACTGGGATGACGGTTGCGGATGACCTTGTGAAGTGGATGTGCGTCTCCCTGCTCTTGATGTGCTGGGCGTGGAGCGGCGGCATGGTAGTGGGCGCGCTTTCCGGCCGGACCATATGGGTCCATCCTTGCCTGTTCGGCCCCATCGCTTCCCTCTGTGCCGGAATGACTGTCGCGCTCCGTACCCGCCCCCTTCGTGTAGGGATGTTCTGGCTGATCCCTCAGTTGCTCTTTCTGCTGACGCCCTTCCTTTTCGGGGTGCTCCAAGGTGTCCGCTGCGGCGTGCCGGGAAAAGGGCACCTGCTGTGGCTCGGCACGGCAACCATACTATTGACGCTCATCCTTCAGGTGGAAGCCGGCCGGGAAGGCCTTGCGTTTGCGCTTTGGAGCAGCGGAAGCACGATGGACGGACGGTTGGTCTGGGCGCCAAGACTGACGCCGTTTGCCGTGATCCTTTGGCAATTCGGGTTCCTCATGCTGGCCGTGCGTTGGCAAGGCAGGCTGAGAACAGCCCGAGGATGACATACGCGGAGTCGATATGGCCACAACTCTACGAATTTCTCTTGCGTCCCTCCAGTTGGCTTGCTGCGCGGTTGCCTTCGAAGCAGCAGACGGGACTGCCATTCGAGCCCCCCTGCAACCGTCGAAAGCCCGCAAGCCGGCGCCGGATTGTGCCCTGAAGGACAGTACCGGAGCGACAGTGAAGCTCAAAGCCTATCGGGGCAAAGTGGTGTTGCTCAATTTCTGGGCGACCTGGTGTCACGGATGCAAGCAGGAGATCCCCTGGTTTGCCGAATTCGAAACCAGATACCGCGAGAAAGGATTCGCCGCCGTTGGTGTTTCACTCGATGAAGGCGGCTGGAAGGTGGTAAAGCCGTTCCTGGATGGAGCCCACGTGCCCTACCGGATGGTCCTCGGAGACGATGCGGTGGCGAAGCGGTACGCTATCGACAGCCTGCCGGACACATTTCTTATTGACCGCCGCGGCAAAGTGGCCGCGGTGTACCGGTCGGGGATGGTGGACCGCGCAAACCTCGAGGCGAACATCAGGGCGCTGTTGTCCCGGCACTGACGGCATATACGCCTATAAGGAACCGTACTTCTCCCACGCCTGTTTGACCGACACGCCGCGGCGCAGTTCGGCGCGCATGTGCGCCTCGCGCTCGTAAATGTTCTCCGCGGCTTCGAGGATGGGAAGCGTGAGGTCGCGCGGGATGATGACCACCCCGTCGATATCGCCGAAGACGAAGTCTCCGGGATGGATGGTGGTGTGAGCGATCCGGATAGGGATCTGGTAGTGACGGATTTCCCAGCGCCCGATGGAACTGGCCGAAGAACGAAAGCGCGCGAAGACGGGGTAGTTCATCTGGTTGATGAAATCGAGATCGCGCACGCCGCCGTCGATCACGGCTCCGGTGCAGCCGCGCTGGCTGGCGGCGGTGGACATGATTTCGCCCCAATGGGCGCAATCGAGGCTTCCGCCGCAAGCCCAAACGGACACGGTATGGGGTGTGATGCTGTCGAGCATGGCGAGGCGCGTCTGCGTATCGTCGCTGCTCGATTCCGCGGCGGGGTAGCCTTGGCCGGTGAAGGCGGGTCCGGCGACTTTGGCGGCGGTGGTAAACGGAACGATGGAAGAAGGGAGCACCTGGTTTCGATGGCCATGCTTGTCCAGCATGTCGGCGATGGCTCCCGTGTAGAGGTTGGCGTAGCGGCGGCAGATTTCTTCGATTTCCGGCATGTGGTTTCAGGATACTTGCATTGCGCGGCGCAAGTGTTACGGGGGCGCTAAACCTTCTTAGGCTAAACTGAGGGGGCTATGACCCCACTCATCGAATATGACGACGCCTCGCCGGAGGTGCGTGCCGTTTACGACGACATCATGGCCACGCGGAAGACGGACTACATCAACAATCTGTGGAAGGTGATTGCTCATCACCCGCCGACGCTCCAACGGACATGGGAGCGGGTGAAGACGATGATGGGCGGGCCGGGCGTGCTCGATCCGGTGACGCGGGAGATGATCTACATTGCGGTCAGCGTGACGAACAATTGCGAATACTGCATTGCGACACACACCGCCTCGGCGCGGGCGAAGGGGATGACGGACGAGATGTTCGGAGAGTTGATGGCGATCATCGGCCTGGCGAATGAGACCAACCGGCTGGCGAACGGATATCGCGTGCAGGTGGACGAACGCTACCGCTAAAGGAAAGGGCGGCTCCGGGAGCCGCCCTTTCCCGTGCTTGAGTGATTTTCAGAAGTACAGCTTCAGGGCCAACTGGAGCTGTCGCGGAGTATTCAGGAGATCGCCGCTCGATGTCAGTACGCCGAATTGCTGGCTTTGAATGGTTAACGATCCCGTGCCGAAGCGCACGCGGTTGAACACGTTGAACGCTTCCGCTCGGAAGTCCAGGCGGATGCGCTCATGAATCGGGATACCCTTGGTCAGCGAGATGTTCTCCGTGTAGTTGGGGAACTGGCGAAACTTCGGGTTGTAGCGGGTCATGTTGCCGAAGTACTGCGTCGTGCCCGCGAATTGCGTGCCCACCTGCGCCGGGAAGAAGGACGCGGGTTGCACGAATCTGTCCACGGAAGGATTGAAGCTGCCGCCACTGGTGGGAGCGCGCCAGCCGTCATAGGTGGAGATGAGCGGGCGGTTACCGGCGGCAAAGAGCACCGTCGGCGTTCCCACGCTGGTGCCCAGCGGAAGCGGTTGGCCGCTGGCATAAAAGGCGACGCCGCTGATCCGCCAGTTGCCGAGAACGGCGGCGGCCAGCCCCCTGTTGAGCATGGCCTTGCCCCGGCCGAACGGCAATTCCCAAATCGCGGAGATCTTCACGTTGTGGGTGATGTCGAACTGTCCGATGGATTTCTCCAACCCGCGGTTGAAGTGGTCGATCGCCGTGCCGCTGCCCCAGTAGCTGTCGGAATCGGTGAGGAGTTTCGACAGAACATACGAGGCCTGCACGGTGACTCCCTTGGCGTAGCGGCGCTCGACGCGAAAGATGGCGGCGTGGTAGCTGGAATGGCCGCTGTGGTCGCCGCCGCCGGTATAGGTGTCGATGCTTGAGTACTGGGGATATGGACGAAGCGCGCGGGCTACCGTCGCGCCGCTTCCCCAGCAGGCGTCTTGCGAAACACAGGTGCTCAGGGCGAAAGTCGGGTATGGGGTGCGGAATCCGGCCGCCGCCGCGGCGGGCGAGGTGATGAGGCTGTTCAGCAGAGAATATCCGTACTGGCTGAGAAGCTTCGGATCCAACTGGTCATAGTTCAGCAACTGCGTTTGCAGGTGCGATCCGATCATACCGTTGTACGAAACCTCGAGAATGGTGCTGCCGGAAAGCTGGCGCTGGATGGACAGGTTCCAGAAGTTCTGCTCAGGAAGGCGTGTGGCTTCCCGCCCTTGAAACCACGGCATGCTGTCCTTGTTGGAAAACGATGGGTCGATGAACGGCGGTATGGGATAGTCGGGAAAGCCGTTCTTCAGAATCATATTCGGCAGAATGCCGTTGGTGCCCTGATCGGGAACACCGTAGGTCTGCGTAAATCCGCGCTGGTGCGTGGATCCGGTCACCGTGGTGACGGCGCCGAAAGAGCGGCCGTAGGAACCGCGGATGACCGTCTTGGGGTCGAATTGATAGGCGAAGCCGATGCGCGGACCGAAGCCGTTAAACCACGAATCGGCGAGCGTGCGCGAACCCTGCCGGCCTTGGCCAGTCCCGGCATAGATTAATGCTCCAAGAATATTACCCGCGCGCGGGTTGGGCGTGGTCGGGGAAAAATCGCTCCAGCGATCCTCGAGGCCGGTAGGCGGCATTTGTGTCTCCCAACGAAGACCGTAATTCACGGTCAGCTTGCTGTTCACGCGCCAGTCGTCCTGGATATAGCCTGCGTATGCCGTCCACTGCTGGCCGATGAAGCGGATGGTGTCGATCTGGCCGCCGTTGGCGTAGCCGAGCAAGAATGAGGCGAATGAGGAGCCTCCCAACGCCGGGTTGTTGCTGTTGGGAACTCCGGTGTTCAAATAGCTGAAGGCGGCACAACCGGAAACACACTGGCGGCCGAATCCGTTGTAGTGCGAAATCTGGAGTTGGCCGCCGAACTTGATGGTGTGGGAGCCTTTCACCCAAGTGAAGTCATCGTTGTAGCCGTAGATTGTGTTCTCGCTGCCGTTGTTGGCTCTGCCGCCCCAACCCGTGACGTCCCCGAAGTCGAGGTTGAGCAGGTTCTGGCCACAGTCCGGCACGTTACCGAGGCATACCTTGTCCTTCCAGTTGATGCCGCTCTTGATGGTAGCCTGTGGCGGATCGTGGTTCTCGCGCCAGTTATTGCCGCCTGCGTAAAAGTGGTTCAGCTTGGTGGGGCTCAGCGTCCAATCCCAACTGAAGCGGAAGACGTCGCTATTCTGCTGGAGGTCGTTGTAGTTGGAATAGAGCCCTGGCAGCGTCGGTGGTCCGTTGGGACCGGGCTCCATGGACCTGCGATTGTATCCATAGTAGCCGGAGACGCGGTGTTTGTCGTTAAAGATGTGGTCCCCTTTGACGCTGATCTTGGTGTTGGGGTTTACGTTGGTGCCGTTGGCGACGAAGTAGTTATTGCTGACGTAGCCAATGGTGCCCGGCGCCGCGCCCGTGTTCGGCTTCAGCGTGCCGTTGGATGTATAAGCCGCCAGCGCCCTCACAGAGATGGGGTCGAACATGCTCTGGGGAATCCTGTTGCCGGCAAACGGAGTGCGTGTATAGCTTCCATCGGCATTGCGCACCTGCGTGGTCGGGTCGTAGATAGGACGCTGCTTGCCGGCAGTGTCTACCCAGTTGGAGAAATCGCCAGTCAACATTTCCGGCGCCGGGATGGATTGCGAGAAACCAGTAGCCCCGGCGCGGTTGCGGAAGCCTTCAAACGAGGCGAAGAAGAAGCTCTTGTTCTTGCCGGAATACACCTTGGGGATGAGGATCGGCCCGCCGAGACTGGCGCCGAAGTCGCTCTGTTTGTAGACGGGGATGGAAATTCCCGCGCGATTGTTGAAGAAATTGTTGGCGTCCAAAGCGTTGTTCCGCAGGAACTCATAGGCGGAGCCATGGAACTCGTTGGTGCCGCCTTTCGAAACGAAGTTCATGACGCCTCCGCCGGCGTGTCCGAACTCAGCCTTGAAGCCGTTCGAGTCCACGGTGAATTCGGTGATCGCCTCAAGGGAGGGGGCATTGGTGGCCACCCAGCTTTGTTGCAGCGCGCGGGCGGTGTTGGCCGAAATGCCGTCAAGGTTGGTGCCATAACTGGCCGCTTGTCCCCCGCCGAGCATGAAACCGTTGTCGCCGCCTAGGTTCTTGGACTCGGGCGTGAGCGCCGCCAGATCGAACGGACTGCGCAGGCTGCCGCTGACGACCAGCGGAAGTTCATCCACCATCTTGTTCGTGACCGCGACACTGGTTTTGGCATTTTCCGTGGCCAGTTGCAGAGCGTTGGCCTGAACTTCGACCGCGGTGGTGGTGGTCCCGAGTTCCAGGGTCACGTCGTTGCGTACGGTCATCGCCGCGTTCAGTGTGATTCCGGATATCGATGCGGGGCGGAACCCGTCCTTCTCCACGCGCAGCGAATAAACGCCCACCTGGAGGCTTGGAGCGACGAATTCGCCGACATCGTTGGTGGTTAGAGGGACGGAAAACCCCGTGCCTGTATTGGTCACCTGGACTTTCGCGCCGGCGATGACGGCGCCGGTTGAGTCCTTTACCGTTCCAAGAATGATGCCGCGTTCCGACTGCGCCCACACCACGAGCGGCAGCACGGAGAGCAACATCAAAATTCGAGAGAAAGAGAGAGTTCCTAACATGACCCCTTCCTTGAAGTGTTCATTGGGTTGAACGTTATCACGAACAGGAGATGACCGCAACTCAGTCCCAGTACTAATAATAGGATCTGATTATCTTTTTTTCAAAACAAAACCCTCCGCTGACGCCACGAGGCGGCGCTCCGGAGGCAGGCGGCGATGCCGGCGAGTTTGGAATCGGCGTACGGCTTTAGCGGCCGCGGCATTGGCCCAACCGAGCCCGGCCATTACCGTGACTTCGCTGTAATGGAACGTTCGCAGCAACGCCGGGGACCCACGGCGCACCCCCAATCCTCGACGGCATGAAAGGTAGCGCTGCGGCGCTGGGAGGTGGCGTCGAAAAAAAATGATCCTTGCGTAAGCAGGACTGCGGCAACGTTTTCGCCATGAGGTTTTATTGTGGCCGGCGGGGATGGAGGCGCGGAAGAAGCCCTTGCTCGGCGAAAAGGGCCCTAAAAAGGGCGAGGCCCCATGTGCGAGGGGTCGCGCATAGGGCCTTTTGGGCGGGTGGGATGGAGCTTGTTCGTAACGAGAACCCTCAAGCGCCCACCGCGCTTTTCGGATCCCCGGGACTACGGCTTAGTAGTCCATTTCGGGACCGTGGCCACCGCCCGGGGCGGGAGCCGGCTTCTTCTCCGGAATTTCGCAAATCATCGCTTCGGTCGTCAGCATCAGGGCGCTGATCGAAGAAGCGTTCTGCAGAGCGCTCCGGGTGACCTTGGCCGGGTCTATCACACCCGATTGTACCAGATCTTCAAAGATTCCGGTAGCCGCATTGAAACCATAGTTCGTTTCGCTGTTGCTACGAACCTTCTCCACAATGATAGCACCTTCGAAGCCCGCATTGCCAGTAATTTGTCGCAACGGCTCTTCACAAGCCCGGCGAACGATGTCGATGCCGATCTGCTCGTCGCCGGAACCCTTGATGGAGTCGAGGGTCTTGGCGGCGCGCAGCAGCGCTACGCCGCCGCCGGGAACGATGCCTTCCTCGACAGCCGCGCGAGTGGCATGCAAGGCGTCTTCCACCCGTGCCTTCTTTTCCTTCATTTCGGTCTCAGTGGCCGCGCCCACCTTGATGACGGCAACGCCGCCGGCGAGCTTGGCGAGACGCTCCTGGAGCTTTTCGCGATCGTAGTCCGAAGTGGTCTCTTCGATCTGCGCGCGAAGCTGCTTGATGCGGCCTTCGATGTGCTTGTGCTGTCCGGCGCCATCGACGATGGTGGTGTTGTCCTTGTCCACGGTGACGCGCTTGGCGCGGCCGAGGTCCTCGAGACGAACGCCTTCCAGCTTGATGCCGGTCTCTTCCATGATCGACTTTCCGCCGGTGAGAATGGCGATATCATCGAGCATGGCCTTGCGGCGATCGCCGAAGCCGGGCGCCTTCACGGCGCAGGCGTTGAGGGTGCCGCGGAGCTTGTTCACCACCAGCGTGGCGAGCGCTTCGCCTTCCACTTCCTCAGCGATGACCAGCAGCGGCTTGCCGCTGCGGGCAATCTGCTCGAGCAGAGGCAGGAGGTCCTTCATGTTGCTGATCTTCTTTTCGTGGATCAGGATGTAGGGGTCCTCGATGACGCACTCCATGCGGTCGGGGTCCGTGATGAAGTAGGGCGAAAGATAGCCGCGGTCGAACTGCATGCCTTCGACGGTCTGCAGTTCCGTGCTCATGGTCTTGGACTCTTCGACGGTGATGACGCCGTCTTTCCCCACCTTTTTCATGGCCTCGGCAATCGTGTTGCCGATGGTTTCATCGCCGTTGGCGGAGATGGTGCCCACCTGGGCGATCATGTCGCCGGAAACCGGCTTGCTAAACTTGGCGACTTCGGCCACTACTGCCTCAACGGCCCGTTCGATGCCGCGCTTGAGAGCCATCGGATTGGCTCCGGCGGCGACGGACTTGACGCCTTCGCGGAAGATGGACTGGGCCAGGATAGTCGCCGTGGTGGTGCCATCACCGGCCACGTCGGAGGTCTTGGAGGCGACCTCGCGAACCATCTGGGCGCCCATGTTCTCGAGCGGATCCTTCAGCTCGATCTCCTTTGCCACGGTGACGCCGTCCTTGGTGATGGTTGGGCCGCCGAACTTCTTCTCGAGAACGACGTTCCGGCCCTTGGGTCCGAGCGTGACCTTCACAGCGTCGGCGAGTTGGTTGACCCCGCGGAGAATCGCCTGGCGGGAGTTCTCGCTGTAAACAATTTGTTTCGCTGGCATTTTCCTTGTTTCTCCTCGTTTTGAACTTACTTCTTGTTCCCGTTCTCAATCACGCCGAGCACTTCGTCTTCGCGCATGATGAGGTACTCATTGCCATCAATCTTGATGTCGTTTCCAGAGTACTTGCCGAACAGGATGTGATCTCCAACGGCCACGTCGAGGGCAACCAGTTTGCCATCTTCCTGGCGTTTTCCTTTGCCCACGGCAACTACTTCGCCTTCCTGGGGCTTCTCCTTCGCCGTATCCGGGATGATGATGCCACCCTTCATGGTTTCTTTCTCTTCGAGCCGTTTGACCACAATCCGGTCATACAGGGGTCTGATATTCATGGTGAGTCTTCGCACCTCCAAACAATGGTTCTGCTTGTCGAAATCGGTAGCGTAACGGAATCGGAAATGGACCGAAGTGGGCTCATGCCGCTTCCCGTCCACAACTCTTATTTATTAGCACACTCGCGGGAGGAGTGACAAGATTTTTTTGTAAGATGTTGCAAACAAATGATAATAGTTTTCATTAACAAACGTTAATAATAGACGGAAGCCCCTCAAGGAGTCTGCGTCACCACGAAAGATTGGCCGGCGATCGCCACCGTCGCTGTCCTGACCGTTCCTGATGCGTTCCGTTCGGCGCTGTAGCCAACGACGCCTTCTCCGTTGCCCGCAAACCCGGCCGTAATGGTAAGCCAGGGGGAGTTTGTGTTCGAGGTCCACTGGCACCCGCTCTGGGTGCTCACAAGCAGAGAACTGCTGCCGCCGCCGGCGGCAAACGAGTCCGATCCTCTCGACAGAGTGTACGAGCAGGAAAGACCGGCCGGGCCGCCCACCTGGTTGACGGTGAAGGTGGCCCCGGAGACATCGATCTGGCCCGCGCGGGACGAAGTGGAAGTGTTGGCTGCCACTGTGTACTGAATCACTCCATCGCCGCTGCCGCCTGGAGTCACACCCGTGATCCAGTTGACGTTCACTGATGTCGTCCAGGGGCAACTGGCAAAGACCTGCAAATTGTAGGCGCCTCCGGACTGAGGGAACCAGGAACTGGTACTGGCAAGGGTGATACATTGCCCACTCACCTGCTGAATGGTGTAGGTCTGCCCGGCGACGGTAATGTGGGCCGTGCGGGCAGGACCGGTGTTTGCGGCTACCGTGTAACTGACTTGGCCGTTGCCCACTCCGGCAGTGGTGTTGAGCGTGACCCAGGAAGCGTCCGGGGAGGCCGACCAGGCACAGCCTGACGCTGCGAAGACATCGAGCAGGAAGGTGCCGGCGGTCTTGGGAAAGAACGAGCCGCTGGAACCGAGCGTGACGGAGCAAGTGGGGAGGAGGCTGAGGAAACCCTCCGCGGCGCCCCCGCCGCGTGTCGTCTGGAGGCTGTTGACCGGCAGGTCTGTGGAATTGGTGAACCCGGCCACCACGGTTCCCCCGGTGCTCGAAACCGCGACGGAGAGGGCCACATCCCCCGCGCCGCCGCCGATGTAGGTGGAGAAGGGCAAAGATGTACCAGAGGCGTTCAGTTGAGCGACAAAAGCGTCTCCGTTACCGCCCGCCGAGGGTTGCATGGCGCCGCTGAGCGGAAAGCCATTTCCGGCGATGCCGGCAACCCAGGCTTGTCCGGTGGAATCAATTGCGACGGAGAAGGCCCCGTCGCAAGCATATTGCCGGAATGGATCGTTGACGAGGCACGTGCCGGCGCCGCCGAGAAAAGTGGAGTAGAGCAGGCCCGAACCGGAAGCGTTCAGCCTGGTGACAAAGCCGTCGGCCGCTCCGCCGTGGATGGTGTGGAAGGCGCCGGAGGTGGTGGGGAAACTCGATGAGTAGGTTTGTCCGGCAACGTACGCTTCGCCTGAGGAGTTGATGTCGATCGCGTGGGCGCGGTCGACGTTGGAGCCTCCGAGGAAGGTGGAGTAGACGAGGGCGGAACCGGTGCTGTTGATCTTGGCGACGAAGGCGTCGGTGGAGCCGGAGTTGGCGTTGCGGTAGGCGCCGGCCGTGACGGGGAAGTCGGTGGAGGAAGTGAAACCGGCGGCGTAGGCTGCCCCGCTCGAGTCGACACGGATGCCAGTGACCTGGTCTTCACTGGAGCCTCCGAGGAAAGTGGAATAGACCTGGGATGAGCCGGTGGGGTTGAGCTTGACCACAAAGCCATCCGTTCCTCCAGCATACGTGCGCTGAAACGCTCCCGTAGTGGTGGTGAACGTAGCGGTGTAAGTGGAACCGGCCACGTAGGCGCTTCCGCCGGAGTCGACGGCAATCGCCATGCCCGCGCCTGCTCCGTCGAGATAGGTGGCATAGGATAGGGTGGCGCCGGACGGATCGAGTTTGGCGACGAATGGGGCGGGAGTGACGGAGGCCAGCTCGCGGAAAGCGCCGGCGGTGGTGGGGAAGCGGCCGATAGTGGATCCGGTGATGTAAGCCGCCCCCGTGGAATCGACGGTGATTGCGCGGCCATAATCCGGGAAGCTGCCTCCGAGATAGGTGGAATAGAGGATGGTGGTCGTGGTGGGATTGAGCTTCATCACGAACGCATCCGCATCGCCGGCGACAAGCGTGCTCTTGAAGGGAGTGGTGGAGACGGGGAAGGCTGTGGATGCCGTATAGCCGGTTATATAGATATTGCCGCTGGAATCGGTGGCGACCGACGAGACAATGTCTACGTCCTGGCCGCCAATGTAGGTAGTGGAAAGGGTCGGGTCGATGACCAGAGGCTGATTGCGGTCGTAGGGGCCGGTCCGGAAGGAGAAGCTGTCGCGGCCTCGCAACACAAATCCCCCTTCGACTGGCCGGTTCCCTTCCGGAGACGGCTGGTAGAGCAGCGGTTTGGCCAGGCGAAACTCGCCTTGCGCGGTGGTGAGGACGAGATCTCCGGCGCCGTCGATTCTCATGGCCCGGGCTCCCCGGGCGGCAAGCCGGATATTCGAAAGGTCGGCGCCGGGAGAGAGGACAAAGTCGAATTCCAGTTTGCCGTTGTTGCCATAGAAGACGAGGTCGATGCCGGGATAAAGCGAGTCATAACGGACGCGTTGGTAGTGGGGGACGGACCGCAGGCAACGAGCGGGGTCGGAACTGAAGAGATAGTTGCTGGTTCCTCCGGTCCTGGAAACGCCTTCGAGGGTTGCGTGGCGGTTGGCGCCCAGCCATTCGATGGCGAGACCGGTTGGTGAGTCGCCGCCGCGGTTGTGCCGGAGGATCGCCGCGGAGTTGGTGAGGAGCAAGTCGAAGCGGTGTCCCCGGGCCAGGAACCTGACCTCGGGCGTGTTTTCGACGCGGCTTGGTTCGAAAACTATGGGGAGTCCGGCGGGCGATACGGCGGAAAGGGGAACAGCAACGGACAAGGCCGGAAATCCGGCCAACAGGCCGGCGAACAGAACAAAACATCGGGACAATGTGGAGACTCTCCTTCAGGAAGGTAGTGGCGTGGTCAGAGGATTCCTATCAGGCAAGGTGAGCAGGAGACGTGAGAGAATCTCCGCCGCCGCCGCACTCTTCACATGTGAGTAAAGCCACAGCCACATCCAGAGCGCGGGCCGTATCGGCGGAGATGATTCAGAGGAAGATCTACCTGATTCGCGGGAAGAAGGTGATGCTCGACACCGATCTCGCGAAGTTGTACACGGTGGAGACTTCTCATTTGAATCGCGCCGTGAAACGCAACACGGACAGGTTTCCGGAAGACTTCATGTTTCAGTTGAACGCGGAGGATGTGGAAGCTTTGAGATGCCAATTTGGCATCTCAAACAGGAAGGGAAGAGGAGGCAGGCGGTATTTTCCGTACGTATTCACAGAGCATGGCGTGGCGATGTTGTCTTCCGTGCTCAAGAGCAAGAAGGCGATTCAGTTGAATATCCTGATCGTGCGGGCGTTCATCTCACTGCGGGAGATGATGGCCAGCCATGAGGATCTGGTGAACCGGATGGAGGCTCTCGAGCGCGAGCAGAAGGCGCAAGGGGAGACGCTCCAGGGCCTGTATGATTACGTGACGAGTTATCTGGTGGAGCCTGAAAAGCCGCGGAGGAAATTCGGCTTTCCCCAGAACGCCGGCTTTCCGATTGCCGAGTAGGTGAGAGGTTTTTGAGATGCCAATTTGGCATCTCAAAGCGGCGGGCGCGGTAGTTTGCTAGCGTAAGGAACCATGGCGCTCCTTCCGCGATCTGTGGTTCTCCTGTTTCTTGCGGTAGCGGGCCCTGCCTGGGCAGGTGTCGAGGAAATGGAAGCGGCGTTCCGCAAGCCTCCGGATGATAGCCGCGGGATGATGCGATGGTGGTGGTTTGGCCCGGCAATCACCGATGGCGAAATCGAGCGGGAACTGCGGGTAATGAAAGAGGGCGGAATCGGGGGAGTGGAAATACAGGCGGTTTACCCCGTAGCCCTCGATGACGAGAAGACGGGAATCCAAACGACTCCGTTCCTTTCCGGGGAGTTCCTGGCGCATCTGAAGTTCGCCGTGAGGAAGGCGCGGGAATTGGGCATCGGGTGGATGTGACGCTCGGGAGCGGATGGCCGTACGGCGGGCCAGTGTTTCCGTAAGCGAGTCAGCGGGGAAGTTGCGCATCGAGCGCACGCGGGCGCCCGGCAGGAGCGCGCCGTGTGCCATTGCCTTGCGCCGGCGCGGGGGAACGGTTGATTGCCGTGTTTGCCGGCGGACGGGAGGTCACTGATCTGCATGATGGCGCGGCGTGGGTTCCGGATTCGTATCAGGGAGAGGTGCTGTTTTTCCTTTCAAGCCGCACGGGACAAATGGTGAAACGCGCAGCCGTGGGCGCGGAAGGCTTCGTAGTGGACCACTGTGACCGGGCTGTCGTGTGTTCTGCGACAGCCTGGAGGTCTACGGATCGGACTGGACGGGAGATTTTCTCGAGGCGGGATACAACCTGGATTTCTTCGATGATGGAACGGCGGACCGCGTGGTGGGAAGCGGAAAGTACCGCGCGATCGTGCTGCCGGGCGTGGAGCGGATCCCGGTGGAGACGTTGAGGAAGTTCGAAAAGTTTGCGCGGCAAGGAGGGGCCGTGGTGGCCACGCGGCGGCTGCCCTACGCAGCGCCGGGGTTTCGAGCCGGCAACGAACAAAACAGCGCCATAAGACAAATGACACGGGAAATGTTTGAAGGTCCCGCCGCGGCGGGGCGGTTCGTGGAGAACGAGAGCGATGGGCTTGCATCCGCGCTGCGGGCAAAGGCGCCGCCGGATGTGTGGTTCTCGCCGGCGGCTCCCGATGCCGGCGTGGTGCATCGCCGGACGGACTCGGCGGAGATCTATTTTGTGGCGAACACGAGTAATCAGGTGAGGCGGGTGAAGGCGGAGTTCCGTGTGAGCGGGATGCGGGCGGAGTTGTGGTATCCCATGACAGGAGCGGTGACAGGAACCGGAGAAGGCGCCAATGCCGAGTTGGAATTGGAGCCGTACGGGTCGCGCATGGTGGTGTTCACAAAGCGGGCTCTCGCGGCGCAACCGCGGGTGAGGGAACGCTCGGCAGCGGACTGGAGCAGAGAGTGGACGGAGTGGCTTGAAGGGATGTCCAAAGCGGTGAGGATGGAAGGGCTGAAGTCGTGGGCCGATGAGGAAGCGACGCGTTATTACTCGGGCGTGGCCGCGTATGAGAAAGAGGTGGCGATGAGCGCGGAGACGCTTCGCGGCGGAAAGTTGCGGCTGGATTTCGGCGCCGCGACGGCGGTTCCCGAGGAGCGCCTGACGAACGGAATGCGGGCGTGGCTGGACGGTCCGGTGCGGGAGGCGGCAGTGGTGTATGTGAACGGGAGAAGGGCCGGCTCAGTGTGGATGCCTCCCTATTCGGTGGACGTGACGGGATTGCTTATGGCGGGGAGCGACTGCCGGACTACCGCCTGTTGAATCTGCGTTATGGAGTGAGGTTCGAGCCGCAGGACATGGACAAGGTGAAGGTATTACCCTCGGGCTTGTTGGGTCCAGTGCGGCTCATAGCCGTAAGCGCGGCGCGCTGAATCTGGCATCCGCCGCCACGCGCGCGCCGGTGGCCGTCTATCACACCGCCGCGGCTGATGCGGCGACAGGTGCGAGTCAGGCTGCCTTGTTATGGACGTTATCGACAATGAGGAAGGGGCGGCGCACGGCGGCGGGTGGTTGGGGGGCGCTGCGCAGATTACGGAGATCGATGAGGCAGCGAAGGGTATTCTGGTAGACGCGCCGCAAGTGGGCCTCGGAACGCCGGAGTTCTTTGAGGACATCGTTCTTCGCAGAGAGGGACTGATGGGCAATGCCGCGCTGCGCCTCAGCGGTGAGAGTGGTGAACTCTTCTTCCATCGTGGCGCGGCAATCCTCCATGGCGACTTCATAGAGGCCGGCCTCGATGGACTGGAGGCGGTGGAGGCGCCAGGTGGTGACCACCAGGTGGAGCACGAGATCGCGCTCCACGGAATCGGAAGGCTGAAAGCGCTGGAGGTACTGATCGCGGAGGTTGCGGTAAGCTTCGGCGCGCTCATTCCGGAGAAGAACGGGTTCCAGTTCGGCTGTCATAGGATGTCTCTTTCCTTCGGGGGCCAATGCTTGCGACCCTCGAAGCCATAGGATTAGCAGACGCGATTTGCGAAGCCGCCCATTACAAGGAAAAAGTGATTGAAAACAAGGCAAATCGAGTTTTGATTTGGACGTGACTCAGGTTCAAGGGCTCTCCAAGGTTGGATTTCCAGACTTCGGAGAGACTCATGGGTGGCTTCGCGGCTGGCTCGAGAGTTCGATCAAGGCCTCGAGGGTTTTGGCGCGCTGCTCCGGGGTGATGGTGAGGTAGCGGTGGAGGCCATTGGGAGCGGGGCGGAGGGTGGTGCGGCCTTCGCTGTCGACAGTGACTGTTCCGGGCGGGGAGAGGGAGAAGTAGCCGCTGTCCGGGCGGAGGGCGTAGAGCACGGCGGTGAGGTCCCAGGTGGGGCGGTCGTAGGGCATGGACTTGTAGGCGCGGTAAGCGTCGACGATGGGGTGGTTCGAAACCCAGCGGAAATCGTTCTCAATGGAACGGGCGGGGTAGGGGATGGAGAGTCCGATTTCGAAGCCGGAAAAGACGATCGCGGTGGGCCAGGAAGAGAAAAGCCTGCGGGCGGACTCGACGTCGGTGTGGACGTTGTATTCGGGCTTTCCGGAGGGGAATGCGCCGGCCATGACGCTGAGAAGTTTCACTTTGCGGCGGACGAGATCAGTGGCTCCGGGGAGGTCGAGGAGGCGGGCGAGGTTAGTGGAGAAGCCGACCTGGGCGATGACGACGGAATGGTCGGGCTGCTTTTCGAGGACGCTCTTGATGAGTCCGGCCGCCTCGGGGGCCTGAGAGCCGTCCTGGATGCGGCGCGGGTAGAGGGGTTTTCCGTCGGGCGTTTTGCGCTCACAAGGGATGCGCGTGTAGGGGGCATCCTGGGGAGTTTTGCCGTTGCGGACGACGCCGATGGGGATATCGGGGCGGTGATAGAACTGGTTGACAAGGTCGACGAAGGGAGCGGACCAGCGGTTGTCCTTGGTGATGGTGACGGCGATGAGTTTCGCTTCGCCGCGGGATTCGAGGGCATGGATGACAGCGAGGGCGAGCGCGTCGTCAATGTCGTTGCCCATGTCAGTGTCGAAGATGATGGGTGTGGGCGGGGCGGCGTTCGCCGGGAGGGCGAGAATGAGCAGGAGCGAGAGGATGGCGTAGGGAGGCATGATTGGGTAGGATAGCCGGAAAATCATCTCTTCCACAAATGAGCTGTTCGAGGCTGTAAGCGCGGGAGACGTGGCCCGATGTGCGCGGGATTGTCGAGCGGGACCCCGAGCCGGCGAATGCGGCGGATGAAGAGGGGGCGGCGGCATTGCACCTGGCGGCGCTTCAGGGGCAGCAGGAGATGGTGCGGGCGCTGGTTGCGGCGGCCGCCGATATCAACCGGAGGGACGGGCGGTTCGGGGCTATGCCGGGCCGGCTGGCCAATCGAGTACTTGCGCGAAATAGGTGGCTTGCCGCTGATGGAAGGCGTCAGCTATGCGGAGGAGTCCGGCAACGAAGTTATTGTTGCGCTCTTCCGCCAGGCGTTGGCGAGGCTTTGAGGCGATTGACGATGAGCATTTCGCCGAGAACCTGTTCGACGGTGACGGGAGTGTTTTCCGGGATAGGAGCCCCATCGGAAGAGCGGGCAATTTTGTCGACGAGTTCCTCCCCGACGCGGCAGCGGACCTGGCCGAGACCATCCTTAGGGATGCCGACGACGACGCGCGCCGTCTGTCCGAGAACATCGGTAGCCTTGACTTCAGTGGAAGCCTGCTGGCTGTAGAGGAACCTGGCGAACATGTAGATGAGGGAGGCGAAGGCGGCGCCGGTGAAGAAGCCGATGCCGGAGGCGGGGAGGGTGGAGAGCCCGTAATAGGTGGCGATGGCGCCGGCTCCGCCGAAGGCGGTGATGAAGACAGAGAGGATGCGGGGGCTGAGGAAACTGGGGCCGCCCTGATCCATATCGTGGTCGATTTCGTGTTCGAAGCTGAAGTGTTCGAAGACTTCGCCGAACAGGAGTGAGACAAGGAGGAAGAGGAATCCGAACGCAGCAATGGCGAGGAAGACGGCGAACGCGGAGAGAGCTTGCAGCAATTCGACCACGATAATGCCTAGATTGAGGAGTCTAACGGAGGGTTCGGGACGGTGTCAATGGACCCGGGCACGAATGGAGCGGGGCACGAATCCGCCAGTGCACCCTCAGATGTGACTTTGGTCATAGCGCCATCCGGAAACGGCGCTTATCCTCGCCTAAGAGACGAAACTCATGACATCGGACACGAATCCGCACGCCGGCAAAGCCGGCGCACCATCACTGCCCACAACTGACTGGTCCAAGAAGCCTTTGCGCGAACTCATCGAGCACATTGTGGAGCAGCATCACGAATACCTCCGGGAGGAGATGCCCACGATCGAGGAGCGATTAGAGTTGATGACTGTGAAGCTCGGCGAGCGCGCCAGAGGACCCCTGGTTCCGCTGCTGGACGTATTCACCGGGATGAAGAACGAGTTGGACGACCACATGCGCAAAGAGGAGATGATCCTTTTTCCGTTTATCGAGCGAACGGAGCGCTACTTCGAGGAGGGCATACCCGCGGAGCCGCCCCCGTTCGGAACGGTTCGCAACCCGATCCAAACAATGCTCATCGACCACGATTCCACGTTCGATGCTCTCAAGCAGATGCGGCTTCTGACGAATGGGTACACGCTGCCCGGAGAAGATCGCGAAGCCTATGAGGCGCTGTACAAAGGGCTGGCGGAACTGGAGAGCGGCCTGCGCATACATATCCATCTCGAGAACGACATCCTTTTCCCTCGCGCTCAGGCTCTGGAATCGGAGGCCGTACGCTAGATTGCCCGCGGGCGAGACTTGCGCCGGTGAGCGGGAACCGAATATTTTGAAATATCGGTTTCATGACTCCACAAGAAACGGCTGTACAACTGGGGCTGAGCTTTGAAAAGCAGACGCCCGGCTATTTGAACCTCTGCATCCGCTCCGGCAATCAACTGATCAGCTCGGGGCATGTGAGCACGCGGAAAGGCAAACTCGGCGCGGGGTTGACGACGGAAGAAGGATACGCGGCGGCGCGTGATTGCGCGGCGAAGATCCTCAATTCGGTTTGGAACGCCCACGGAACACTGGATGGCCTGAGGGTGATCAAGGTATTGGGATGCGTGAACTCGGCTCCGGACTTTATCGAGCAGCACCTGGTGATCAACGGGGCGTCGGATTTGCTGCATGAAGTGTTCGGCAAATCCGGGAATGGCCATCACGCGCGGTCGGCGCTGGGTTTTGCTTCGCTGCCGACAGGCGTGGCGGTAGAGGTGGAAGCGATCTTCGAGATCATCTCCTGACCGGCTACTTGTTCAGGAGCTCCACCAGGTAATCCGAGGCTTCCTTCGACTTCATGCGGCTCAGTGTCTCGACGATAACCCGCTTGAGCCTGGGGTCTGTTTCGACACGGGCGATGTCCACCAGCGTCTTGGCGCTGTTCTGGGAGCGGAGCGCGCCGATGATCGCCTTGCGCACGTCGTAGTCCTTCTCGGAGGCGTAGAGACCGGCGAGAATTTCGGGGCCCTTATCCGAGCGCGAGTAGCCGATCTGGCGGATCAACTCCGCGCGCAGCGAAGGGTCTTTCTCGCTCCGTGCAGCCTCGATCAGGCGATCGGCGTTCTCCTTGCGCCCGGGAAGCGCCCGCAGGATCTCCTGCTTCAGCTCCGTCGAAGATTCCGAGCGGTAGAGTTGCCACAATTCTTCATTGGCGTCGATGGCGCCGAGTCCGCGGATGGCCTCGCGCCGCAAATCGAGGTTCTGTTCGGACCTGGCGGCATTCAGCAGATGATCTTTGTCGCGGCTGGCGGCAAATCCGCGCAACACGGCGCGCTTGAGGTGCACGTCATTCGATGAAGCGTAAATCTCAGACAGCGCCTGCCGCGTTTCCGGAGTGCTCTGGTAGCCCAGGTATTCGACAGCCCGGTATTGCAGGTCAGGATTCGTGCCGCCGCGGGCGAGCTTGAGCAGGATTTCCCGCGCTTTAGGCGACCGGCTCTGCGCCAGCACGAACAACGCGCGTTCCTTGAGGCGAGGCGAAGAACTCTTCTTTAGCAGGCTCTCGAGCACCGGGATGGCACGCTCGGGGTCCGTATGGATCATCCCGTTGACGGCGAGAATC
The DNA here is from genome assembly GCA_020847975.1 of Bryobacterales bacterium. GTDB lineage: Bacteria > Acidobacteriota > Terriglobia > Bryobacterales > Bryobacteraceae > CADEFT01. Next base: position 27,217 of record JADLBD010000147.1, read on the forward strand.
TTGAGGTCCTCATCGGCTTCGGCTTCGGGAGAGACGGGCTGGCCGGAAGATTGTTTCACTTCCACTTCGAGCGCCCTGGCATCGTCGAGCCAGCGGCTGTTTGCATAAGACCGCATCATGTCGCTGAGTGTCGAGAGGGCTTCGTTGCGCCGGCCCAGTTTATTCAGCGCATACGCCTTCCAGTACATGGCGGCGTCCGCGGAACTGCCTTTGCGGCTGATGACTTCCTGGAAGAGTTGAACGGCGCGGTCCCAATCCCTATCCTCGAGGGCGCTTTTCCCTTTGCGATAGACGCGTTCTTCTTCCGTAAGCCGCCCGGAACCGGAAAAACCATAAGGAAACGCGCCGGGGGGAACCGGCGCAGGCATCGGGGCAGCCTGGAAGGCCAGTTCTCCGGCTCGCCGCAACTGATCCGCCATGCGGTCGATTTCGCCAACTGTGTGCGAGAGTTTCCGGTCGATTTCCGCATTGCGGAGCGCTTCCTGGGCCGCGCGAACTTCCTGATCGATGGCCCGCATGCGTGTGTCATCCAGGGCCGGCGGCGGTGGCGGCTGAGGAACCTGGCCGGAAATTACCGCCGCGCCGGCCAGCAGGGCGATCGAGATATTACGAAACGTCTTCATAGGTCTTTCCCTCAGGATCTTTACAAACTGGTGTCTTCCTTGCCGGACTCCAACTGCTTCTCCCTGGCTCGCACCCCGGATTCCGTCACTCTGACGCGAAAGAGGATGCCCTCGCCCGTGATTCGCTCGCGCAATTCATCAGCTTCCTGCGCCGTCAAGCGCGGGGCGGTGTGGGCCACTTCCACAAGCAGGCGCTCGAGTTCATCCAGCACGTCAGCCACGGCGCGCTCCCCGGCTTGCGCCGCGCTGGTCCGGTAAAGGCGGTTGGCCTCGAGCAGGTCACGAATGTCCTCCTGCTGAGCCTCAATATCGATGTGCTGGTGGTGTGGGGCAGGCCGCGAGTTGGCTAATTCCACCAGCACCAACTGCGTGCGGTCCAGATGATTCCCCACCGCCGAAAGCAGCACGCGCTCGTCGAAATGGTCTGAGGCAGGCACTGCTCTGGCTACGGATGCGCTCCTCGAATACCGGCCGGCGAGGAATGCGGCCGCCAGCAGGCACGCGAGCGCGGCCGCCGCAGCCCATTGCCGGTATCCGCCAAGCCACCGGATGACTCGCGGCCGGCACGGCAGGCGGCGCTCGATCCGTCGCCACACTTCGCTACCATACTCCGGGCTTCGTTCCGGAATCGGGAAGCCGTCCACCAGGTTGAGAGCGCCTTGCAGCGACCGGTACTGCGCGCGGCACTCGTCACAGCACTCCAGATGCGACTCAGCCCCTGCCTCACGGCTTTCGCCGTAATAGAGAAGCACCAGTTGCTGCTCGGTAAGATGCTCGCTCATCGGGTTACCCCCACGAATGGCTCCAGGGCGCGCCGCAGTTTCTGGACGGCGCGGAAAATACTGTTTTTCGTGGCGCTCTCGCCCACTCCCAGCGCTTCTCCAATTTCATCGATCGAATGGCCCTCGAAATGTCGCAGGACGAAGGCAGCGCGCTCCTGCTCGGACAGGACGGCCATGGCGGAGGCGAGGCGCTGCTGCATTTGGGAGGAAAAGACGGCGCGGTCGGCGGGAGGTTCGGGGGTGGGAATGTTATCGAGCATGGAGAGGCCTCCTTCGTCTTTTCTTTGATTCATGCGTTTTCTCGACCGGAGCAGATCCAACGCATAGTTCGCCGCGATGCGATATAACCAGGTGTGAAAGCCGGCGCGGCCGTCGTATTTTTCCAGCTGCCTGTAAGCGCGAAGGAACGACTCCTGCACCACATCCTCGGCATCCTGTTCATTTCCGGTAAGCCGGTAGGCGAGGCGAAACACGCTGCGGCTATGCCTTTCCACAAGCACACGGAAAGCGTCTCCGTCCCCGGTGCGAGCCCGGGCTATGGCTGCCGCTTCCGTTTCCTGCATCCACACGTTAGACTGCGTGAAAGGAATCCAGTTAGCTAAATTTCATTTTCGGAGGTTTCATGGCTCGAGTTGCGGGTGTGGATTTCGGGACGCTGAGTGTCCGGGTGTCGGTGTTCGACAGCGAGAAGGGGAGAATCGGATCGGCTACGGCGGATTACCCGCTGATGCGGAAGAAGGAAGATCCGGACCATGCGACACAGCGGCATGCCGACCACATGGCGGCGCTCGAGGAGGCCATGAAGAAGGCTGTGAAGGCGGCCGGCGTGGAGGGAGCCTCGCTCGACGCGATCGCGCTCGATACCACAGGCTCCTCGGTGGCGCCGGTGGGCGAAGGGTTGGAGCCGCTCGATGATTACTACCTCTGGTGCGATCACCGCGCCAGGGAAGAGGCTGCGCAGATTACGGAAACGGCGCACCGCGAGGGTCTGGAAGCCATCGATTGGTGCGGCGGCGTGTATTCGAGCGAGTGGGGATGGGCAAAGCTGCTCCACTGGCTGCGCCACAATCCGGACAAGCGCGAACGGATGGTGACCGCCCTCGAGCACTGCGACATGGTGGCCGCCATGTTGTGCGGCGTTCGCGACCCGGCAGCCGTCCCGCGCAGCATTTGTGCCATGGGCCACAAATGGATGTGGAACGAGGCGCTGGGCGGCATGCCGCCGGAGGACTTTCTCACCAAGGTGGATCCGCTGCTGGCGGGCGTGCGCGCGAAGATCGGCGGCCGGTACGCCACCTCCGAGAAGATCGCCGGACGACTGTCGGAGGAATGGGCCGGACGTTTGGGATTGCGTCCAGGGATTCCGATTCCCGTGGGCGCCTTTGACGCGCATTGGGATGCGGTGGGCGCGGGGGTTCGGGAAGGCGACGTGGTCAATGTGGTGGGCACTTCCACCTGCATGATGGCGATCTCGCGGAAACCGGAACTGATTCCCGGAGTTTGCGGCGTGGTTCCGGGGTCGGTGCATCCCGGTTTTGTGGGCATCGAGGCGGGGCTTTCGGCATGTGGGGACATCTTCGATGCGATTGCGCGCCGGGCGGGGAGTTCTCCCGCGGAACTGACAAAAGCGGCGGAGGGTCGCCGCGCGGGCCAGACGGGCCTGTTGCGCCTCACCTGGGACAACGGCGACCGCACGGTGCTGGTGAATCCGGAACTGGGGGGTGTGACCCTGGGATGGAACCTGGTTCACACGGCGGCGGATGAACTGTTCGCGGCGATTGAAGGAACAGCCTTCCACACGCGAATTATTCTCGATCGCATGGCGGAGCACGGCACACCGATTCAACGTGTGATCAACGGCGGGGGAGTGCCGCAGAAAAATGAAGTGCTGAACAGGGTCTATGCGAATGTGTTCGGCAAGCCGGTGCTGGTGCCGGAGTCGGACGTAACCAGCCTCGGTTCGGCGATCTTCGCGTTTCTGGCGGCGGGTACGTTTCCTACGGTGGAGGCGGCGCAGGACCGGCTTTGCCCGAACTACCGCGTGATTGAGCCGGATCCGGCCGAGGGTGCGGTGTATGAGCGGCTGTATGCGCTTTACAGGAAGCTGTACTTCGGCATGGGCCGGCCGGGAGCCGGACCCGTGGCGATCGGCGAGGTATTGCCGGAACTGCGGCGAATCGCGGTCCGGCGCAATGGGTAGGTTCAAGCGCTGCCGGAAGAGCGCCGCGCCAGGCGGTTCAGTGCCTCTCCGTCCAGCCGGTACTTTGTCCATTCGTCCATCGGCTCCGCGCCAAGGTTCTTATAGAATCGGATGGACGGCTCATTCCAATCGAGCACTCCCCATTCCATGTGACCGCAACCCCGTTCTTTCGCGATGGCTGCCAGGCGGCCCAGCAGAGCCATGCCGATTCCCCTTCCGCGCAGATGGGGTTTGACGAACAGGTCTTCGAGGAAGATTCCGGGCTGTGCGAGAAACGAAGAATAGTTGGGGAAGTGCAGCGCAAAGCCGGCCGGTTGGTCCTCCCAATAGGCGAGCAACACCTCGGCCGCGGGCTTCCCTCCGAACAGGGTGTCGCGCAGACTGTCCTCGGTGGCCGTGACGATGTGGGTGAGCTTTTCATACTCCGCCAGTCCGAGGATCATGTCGAGGATGACGGGGAGGTCCTTTTCCCTTGCTTCGGCAATGCGGATCGGATCCATGATTACTTTCGGGCGACCCGCTCGCGCAGCCAGCGGATCTCTTTTTCGAGCGCTCCACGGTAGACGCCGATGTCCGTCTTCCAACTGACGACGTTGAACCCGAGTTCGAGCCACTCCTCCGCCTGCTGCTCGCTGCCGGGCTGTATGCCGGCGGTCTTTCCGTGGGCCTTCGTCGCCGCGACAACGCGTTTCAGGGCGTCGAGAAAGCGCGGGTTGCGGAACTCGGCGGGAATGCCCATCGAGGACGAGAGATCAAAGTGCCCCACCCACAGCACATCCACGCCTTCCGTCGCCGCGATGGCTTCGCAGTTATCCACGCCCAACGGCGATTCGATCTGGCAGATCACCGTGGTGTTCTCGTTGGCGTGCTTCAAATACCCGGCGGTGTCCGGAGCCACGTAATCATTGTGCGCCGTACCCAGCCCGAGGCCCCGCCTGCCAAGCGGCGCATACTTCACCGCGTTCACAATCCGTTTGGCCTCCTCGGCGGATTCGACGTTGGCCGCCATGATGCCGAGCGCGCCTGCGTCCATGGTCCGCGCGATGAAGTGATAGAGAGGCTGCGGCACGCGCACGAACGGCGCAATGTCGGTGGCCTTCAGCCAGGCAACCAGATCGGCCACCTGGCAGGTGTCGAAACCCGAGTGTTCCATGTCGTATAGGACGAAGTCGACATCAGCGGCTTTCAGCATCATCGCAAGCCCCCGCGTGCCGAACTCCATGATCATGTGTCCCACCGGGACGCGCCCCTCGCGGAGCACCTTCTGGAAACGATTGTCTTTCACTGGCGGTACCTTTCTAGCTTTCTCTG
>JADLBD010000148.1 GCA_020847975.1 Bryobacterales bacterium
AGTAGTTGTTGGCTCCGCCGTGGCTCTGGGTGGGGCAGATGGTGATGTAGCCGGGCATGCTTTGGTTTTCGCTGCCGAGGCCGTAGGTGATCCAGGAGCCCATGGACGGGCGCACGAAGGTGTCGCTGCCGGTGTGGAGTTCGAGGAGCGCGCCGCCGTGGCGTGAGTTCGAGCCCCACATGGAGCGAATGAAGCATACGTCGTCGACGTGTTTGGAGAATTCGGGGAAGAGGTCGCTGACCCAGGCTCCGCTCTGGCCGTATTGTCTGAACTCCCAGGGGGACTTGAGCAGGTTGAAGGTTTCGCTGGAGACGACTTTGGGGCGCTTGAAGGGGAGCGGCTTGCCGTGATCCCGGCGGAGGAGCGGCTTGTAGTCGAAGGTGTCGACATGCGAGGGGCCGCCGTGCATGAAGAGGAAGATGACGCGCTTGGCACGGGGCGGGAAATGGGGCGGTTTGACGGCGAGTGGACCGGGCGCGCCGCGGATTTCGGATGCCTGAAGTTCGCTGCCGAGCAACCCGGCGAGCGCGACCGCGCCGAAGCCGGCGCTGCTCACGCGCAGCAGGTCCCTCCGTGAGAGCGTCTTGTTGAGATAAGAATTCCAGTGCCGGTTCACAGTGTCCTCAATTCAGGTAGATGAATTCGTTGGAAGTCAGCAGGGCCTTGCAGAAGCTCTGCCAGGAAAGGAGGCGCCGTTTGGCGGGGTCCGATTCGCGGGGTTCCAGTTGTTTGCCGATTTGGGCGATGAAGGTGAGGGCGCGGTCGATGTCCTTGGCGGCCGGGGGGCGGGCGAGCGCGCGTTCGTACACTTCGCGGATGCGCGCGGCGTCGTCGAGGGAGGGGTCGGCGAGGAGTTTCTCCGCCATGGTGTGCGTGGCGTTGAGCACCAGGTCGGAGTTCATCATGAAGAGCGCCTGCGGGGCGATGACGGTGGAGTGGCGATCGCCGTTGGCGGTGGAGGGGTCGGGGAGATCGAAGGCCTGAAACATCTCGTACATGGAACTGCGGACGACCGGGAGGTATACGGCGCGGCGCGGGAGATCGTAATCGGCTCCTCCGCGGCGGGCGGTGTTGCTGACGTATTCGCGGTCTTTGTAAGAGAGCAAGGAGCCGCCCTCCTGGAAGTCGATGACGCCGGTGACGGCAGTGACGGCGTCGCGGATGGATTCGGCTTCTAGGCGCTGCCGCGCGGCGCGCCACATGAGAGTGTCTTCGGGGTCGACTTCGGCGGCGTGCGGACTGTAGGCGGAACTCATCTGGTAGGCGCCGGACAGCATGATGAGGCGGTGGAGCTTCTTGATGGACCAGCCCTGCTCGACGAAGCGCAGGGAAAGCCAGTCGAGAAGGGGCTGATTCAACGGCTGCTCGCCGAGGCGTCCGAAGTTGTCGACGGAGGGAACGATGCCGCGTCCGAAGTGCCAGCGCCAGACGCGGTTGACGAAGACGCGGCTGGTGAGGGGATTTTCGGGTTTGGCCATCCATTCGGCCAATTGCAGGCGTCCGCTCTCGCCGGGCGGGATGGGCGGCTGGTTGTCGCCAGCGATGACGCGCGGGAAGCGCCGCGGGACTACCTGGCCCAGGGTCCAGTGGCTGCCGCGGAGGTGGATGGGGAGATCGGCAACCTCTCCTTCGGTGACGCCCATGGCTCGGGGGAGATCCGGTGTGGACTGCTCGAGTTCCTTGCGTTCCTTTTCTAGTTGATCGATCTGTCCGCGGGCCGCCTGCGAGTAGTAGGCGCGGGAATCGAGCGGCGCGGCGAAGGGGCCGGCCTTGGCGTAGGCCAGCCCGCGAAAGGCTTCGAGTTGCGCGTCAGGCAAGCCTTCCTCGCGTGTTACGGCGTTGCGTTCGACTTTGGGAGCAGGGGTGTCGCCCCGCTCGCTGAGCGCCTTCTGCCACTCGCGGTCGGCTTCGTGGAACAACTCTTCGTAGCGGGCGGCGAGTTCCTGTCTGGTCTTGGGGTTGAATCCACGGAAGCGTTCCGCCGCGGGTGAGGTCCAGCCGGCGAGCGCGTCACCGGAGAGAGTGCCTTTCTGCGAATAGGCGAGGAGGGCAAAGAGCACGGAGTTCGGCGCGCCTTTCGAGCGGCGCACTTCCTCGACCCAATTGGCGAGGAACCCGGGATTGATGCCGTACTGGCGGCTCACCTGCATGCGCGAGCGCGGGGCTGGGGCGCCTTTGGGGAGTGCCGTGAGAAGGAAGGCCTCGAAGTATGGGAAGCGGGACTTGTGTTCGAGGCGGATGGTGTTGCGTCCGGCCTTCAGCGGGAGTACGCCTTTGACGCTCCATCCGCCGGCGTCGGGGGACGCCTGGCGGTTCTCGACTCCTCGCTGGCCACGCAGTTCCAGAGTCCCGTTGACCTGGATATCGACGGTGCCCGAGCCCACTTCTTCCTCGAGGAAGTCCAACTGGTAGTCGCCGGGGTGGGGGGCGGTGATATCGTACTCGGCGAAGAAGGGGCCTTTGGCTCCCTTGGGTACGTTCGGTTTTTCCTTTTCGAGCGTACGCGGGGCGTTGCCGCGATCGAAGCTTCCGGCGGTGCGGCGGATGGCTGCGCTGGGGAGATTGCCACCGCTCGCCGCGGGGCGCAGGGGGGTCTGCTCGTAGCGCAGAACGTCATCGGCGGCGAGGAGATAGGCTCCCACGTGGCGGCGCGCTTCGGCGATCAGCTTCTTGTTTTCGGCGGTGCTGATCTCTCCGATCTCTTTGTTCTTCGCTTCGATTTTCGCTTTGTGCTGCTGGAGTTTTTCGCGCTCGGGGGCCGGGGCGAGGACGTACTCGTGCCACTGGGCCACGACCTTGAAGTTCTCCATGGTCTTCGAGCTCTTGAAGATTCCGGCGAGGGAGTAGTAATCGGCCTGGGGGATGGGGTCGAATTTGTGGTCGTGGCAGCGGGCGCATCCGATGGTGAGGCCGAGGAAGGTGCGGACGGTGGTGTCCATCTGCTCGTCGACGATATCCATCTGCATTTTGACGGGGTCATCTTCGGCGAGCATTTTCGCGCCGAGGGAGAGGAAGCCTGTCGCGGTCCAGCGCTCGAAGGACTCTTGGTCGGAGGCAGGGCCGGGGAGCAGATCTCCGGCCAGTTGCTCTTTGAGGAACAGGTCGAATGGTTTGTCTTTGTTGAAGGCGCGGATGACGTAGTCGCGATAGCGGAAGGCGTGGCGATAGACGAGGTTTTCGTCGAGGCCGTTGGAATCGGCGTAGCGCGCGACATCGAGCCAGTGGCGTCCCCAGCGTTCTCCGTAGTGTGGGGAGTCGAGGAGGCGATCCACGACTCTGGCGAAGGCATCGGGCCGGGTGTCTTCGAGGAAGGCGCGGACTTCTTGCGGGGTCGGGGGCAGGCCGGTGAGGTCGAAGGTCGCGCGGCGGATGAGGGTGCGCTTGTCCGCGGGGGGTGCGGGAGTGAGGCCCTTGGCCTCGAGAGCGGAGAGGATGAAGCGATCCATCGGGGATTTCACCCACGCGGCGTTGTGGACTTCAGGGAGCGGCGGCTCGTGGGCCGGGAGGAAGGCCCAATATTTTTTCGGGGGTTCCTTGGAGGCGTGCGCGACCGAGCCCCAGGGTGCGCCCATGGCGATCCATTCGGTGAGAGCGGCGATTTCCGCATCCTTGAGCTTGCCCGAAGGCGGCATGCGGAGGGTTCCGGTCTGGCGGACTGCGTTGAGGAGAAGGCTTGCGGCGGGTTTGCCGGGGGAGACGGCGGGGCCACGGGATCCGCCCTTGAGGATTGCTTCGCGGCTGTCGAGGCGGAGGCCGCCCATTGGGGATGTGGGGGAAGAGTGGCAAGCGAGGCACTGGCGGGCGAGGAGGGGGCGGATGTTTTTCTCGAAGAATTCTGAGCCGTCCGGGGTTGCCGCGCGGAGGGGGAGAGAGAGGAGGGACAGACCTGCCCAGATCAGCTTGATGCGCATCCTTATTTAGCCTTGGAGGCATTATATCAGTGGGGTGTGGGGTGTTTTGGTTCTCGCGGAGGCGCAGAGAGCGCAGAGTTTTTTTGGTTGGGTGTGGGTAGTAGACTCTATCGAGGTGCCCCGAGAAGGCCCACTCAATGGCTCGCGAACAGAGACTCCTTGGCCTCTTCCAACGCGTTGAGGGCCATCTCCCTGGTGACAGTCGGAAATCCTTCAAGAAATCGCTCAAGACTGTGTCCTGCTTCCAGGTAGTCGAATAACGTACAGACCAGGACTCGTGTACCCCGAAATGTGGGCTCACCGGACATGATGGATGGATCGCGAACAACAACCGGCTGCATGTCCATATTTTGACAGAAGCGAGCACGGCCATTAATTAAGGTCAGACCCCGGTGGCGGACTCTAGTTCACTTCTGTAGAATCATCTCGTCGTGGGCGCGAGCCCCTGTTTTCCATGCGAAGCTGGATTCTCATTGCGATGTCGATTACAACGTTAGGCGAGGAAGTTTGGGCCCAGAGCAATGCCGGCGCTCCGACGTGGCGGCCGGTGGTGATGGGGAAGAACGGGATGGTGGCGGCGGAGCATCCCTTGCAGGCGGTGGCGGGGTTGCGGGTGCTTCAGAACGGCGGCAATGCGATTGATGCCGCGGTGGCGGTGTTTTATATGACGGCGGTCACGGAGCCGAGTGAGGCGGGGCTTGGCGGAGATGGGTTTCTGATGGCGTACATCAAGAAACTGGACCGCGTGGTTCTGGTCAACGGGAGCGGGGGAGCGCCGAAGCTGGCGACGCGGGAATACTATCAGACGAAGGTGGGAAGCGTTCCGCCGGACGGTCCGTACTCGACGATGGTTCCGGGAGCGGTGGGTGGGTTTGACCTACTGCACCAGGAATACGGCACCAAGGACTACCGCTTCCTGCTGGCGGATGCGGTGGAAGCGGCATCGAAGGGATACGCCGTCAGCGCGTGGGGAGCGGGGAATTTCGTGCGCTCGCGCGCGATGCTGAGCCGGTGGGATGGTTCGGTGAAGGCGTTCTTTTCCGGAGGGCGTCCGCCGGGGGTGGGGGATTGGCTGGTTCAGCCCGATCTGGCGCGTACGATTTCGATGATTGCGGAGCAGGGGGCGAGCGCCTTTTATCGCGGGGAGATCGCGAGGATGACGGCGCGCTACCACGAACGCAACGGGGGGCTCATCCGTTACGAGGACATGGCTTCGTTTCAGGCGGAGGAAGCTGAGCCGATCCGTATCAGCTACCGGGGGTACGAGGTTTATCAGTCGCCGCCGAACTCGGGTGGAATCGTGATGCTGATGGCGCTGAATATTTTGGAAGGGTTTGATTTGAAGAAGCTGGGGCACAATACGCCGGAGTACTTGCACGTGCTGATGGAAGCGTTCAAGCTGGCGTTCGCCGACCGGTATCCCTACATCACGGATCCGCGTTTTGCGCCGCAGGCGCCGATTGCGCAGTTGCTCTCGAAGGAGTACGCGAAGCTGCGGCGCGGCTTGATCAAGATGGACCGGGCGATCGAGGGTGTGGCTCCGCCGGGAGATCCGGCGTACGGCAAAGCGATTCTGGCCGGGCACGAGATCCGGTATCACGAGCCGGGGAAATCCACGGCCGCGGCCGCTGGCGGAGATTTGCGGGCGGCCGGGGAGCAGACTTCGTCGTTCGCTATTGCGGACCGGTGGGGGAACGTGGTGAGCGTCACGCACAGTGTGAACGGAGGGTTCGGCAGCGGGATGGTGGTGGACGGGGCGGGCTTCGTGCTCAACAATCGGGGGTCGTACTTCGGGCTGGATGAGGCAGACATCAACGTGATTGCTCCGGGGAAGCGAACGCGGCAGGGGGCGATTCCGGCGATGGCGCTCAAGGACGGCAAGCCGTTCCTTGCGTGGAATACGCCCGGGGGTGACACGATTCCGCAGACGATGACGCAGGCATTCTTGAATGTGGTGGAGTTCGGGATGAATGTGCAGCAGGCTTCGGAAGCGCCGTGCGCGATGACGTCGAACTTCCGGGCTTCGATGTATCCGCAGAGTCCCGGGAATGGCGTCGCGATGCCGCAGTTGCTGGCGGATCGCGTGGGAGGGAAGCTGTCGGCTTTGGGGCACTCGATTCAGGCGTCGGCGACGCAGCCTCCTTACGGATCGCCGTCGGGGCCGGGGGCGGTGAAGATGATTCTGATTCACCCGGTGACGGGAGTGTTCTATGGAGGGGCGAGTCCGGGGAAGGATAATTATGTCGCCGGGTGGTAGGGAACACTGCTCCGGCTTCTCCGGCCAAGCCCTCAATGACATCCCACAACTCGTCTTCGCTGACCTGTTTCCTGGCCCAATGGCGTACATGATGGACGTGTAACGTGCCGGTGGATGGCGTCTCGTGGTCGATCGCGTAGTAGATCTTATACGCCCGGTTCTTCCGGCCAAGCCGGATCTCCGCACCACTTCTCAGCGACGGCGAAACTACTGTGCTTTCTAATGTAGCCGACTATGGAGTCGAGGTCGCTAAACGCCTGCGGCGTAATTTCAACGCGAAAAGCCATGCTTCTTCCGGAGCCGCTCTTCAGCTTCCTCAAGCGGGATGGCTTCGCCTCGCTCGGCCTGTTCCATGCCGCGGCTAATGGCGGCAACGGTCTCCGCTCGTTCGAGCCGGTCGAGCATGAGTTGATAGCTCCTTGCATCCTGTACGATGAGCTCGGCACGGCCGTTTACGGTCAAAACGAGCGGCGTCTTCTTCTTCTTCAGCCGCCCGACGTAGTGTTTGATGTTGCGCTGGAACTCAGTGACGGAGCGAACTTCTCTCAAGTCGATCATGGGGAATCCTCAAACATGCTTAAAGCATACAATCCCACGCTATCACGCATGGCGGATGTGACGCCTCAGGAAGCGTCCCCGGCCAGGATCAGATCCACGTTGGTCAGATCGCAGCTCAGCACACGGGTACTGACTCTTGCAGGCTGGTACGGCAGTCAGCTTGATCGGCTGGTGTTGTACGGATCGCCTGAGAGCTTTCGATTCGCATTGATTAACGTATAGCCGCCAAGTGGAATCTGGCAGTACCACGCCGGGCGGCAGCGAAAGCCGTTTATCATTGTTTCCATGATCCGGCTTGTCCAGCGATGCGCGCTTGCAATGGCTGTTTTGTTCCCCCTATCCGCGCAAACTCCACCGTCTGACCCGCTGCTCGAGTGGCTCGACCGCAGGGCGCAGGCTCAACTGGACGAGCGCGAGAAGGCGATAGCGGCAATCCGCACGGTGCAGGATGCGGACCGGCGGCGGGAGATGGTGCGGAAGAAGCTGCTCGAACTGATTGGAGGGCTTCCTTCCTATACGGGTCCGTTGCGCGCGCGGGTTACCGGGCGCATTCAGGGCGAGGGTTACGTCATCGAGAAGGTGATTTTCGAAAGTCTGCCCGGCTTTTATGTGACGGGGAATGTCTACCGGCCGAGGGAGGCGGGGCGGTATCCGGGGATTCTTGTGCCGATTGGGCATACGCAGGAGGGGAAGCCTGAGATGCAGTTGCTGGCCGCGAACCTTGCAAAGAAAGGTTACGTGGCGTTCGCTTATGATCCGATCGGGCAGGGAGAGCGGGAGCAGACGTACCTGCCGCAACTGGGGCGGCCGCTGTCGGGTGGGGCGGGGAATGAGCATCTCGAGTTGGGGGCGCGGAGTATTCTCATCGGGCAGAGCGTGGCGCGGTATTTTATCTTCGATGCCAGGCGCGCGGTGGATTATCTGGTGTCGCGGCGGGATGTGGATGGGGATCGCATCGGGGTGACGGGTTGTTCGGGCGGCGGGGCCATCACCACGTACGTGGGCGCGTTTGATCCGCGCATCAAAGCGGCGGCTCCGGGATGTTTCATCAACAGCTTCCGCAGATTGTTCACCGGTCCGACGGCGGACTCCGAGATGAGCTTTCCCGCCTTCCTTTCGAGCGGCCTCGATATGGCGGATTTTTTCGAATTGCCCGCGCCGATGCCGTGGCTGATGCTGGCGACCACGGGTGATTTCTTCACGCCGGATGGCGCCGGTCCTGTGTATGAAGAAGCGAAGCGCTGGTATGGGCTGTATGGGGCTGAGGACAGAATTCGTTTCTTTGTCGGATCGGGTCCGCATGGGACGCCGAAGGAGTCGCGGGAAGAGATCTACAAGTGGATGAATCGCTGGCTGAAGGATGGGAAAGGCGAGGCGCGGGATGAGGAGGTGAAGCTGTATACGAACCGCGAGCTTCAGGTGACGGCGAGCGGGCAAGTGGATGACGAGCCGGGAAGCCGGAAGCTGTATCAGATCATTCTGGAGGAGTATCGCAACAGGCAGGAGCACCGTTCACAGGCGCGGTTGTTCGCGGAACTGCGCGCGCTGGGTGTTCCTTCACGCGGGAGTGCTCCGCAGGTGAGTACGGTGGAGCAGACTGCCGGCAAGGATTACCGTCTGGAGCAGATTCAATTCGAAGCCGAGCCGGGTGTCATGGTTCACGGGAAGCTTTACCTGCCGAATGCCAAGGGGCGAAAGGGTGCCGTGGTTGTGGTGGAGGACAAGCGTCTTCCGGTGCCGCTGCATGTGACGCGAAGCCCGTCGACGGCGGCGCTTGCCGAAGCGATGGCGCGGTCGGGACGAGTGGTTCTCGAGTTCGAGCCGCGCGATGCCCCTGGGCAAAGTGACGGCCGTCCTTTTCTGGGGAACTGGCTGCTGAATGAGCGTTTTGACCTTGTGGGCCGTAATCTGGCGGCGGCGCGCGCGCACGATATTCTGGTGGCGGTGGATGTGCTGGCGGCGCGGCCGGAGGTGGAGGCGGATTCGATTCGCGGGTATGCGCGGGGGGTGAAGGGATTCTGGCTGCTGCTGGCGGCGGCGATGGATGCGCGCTTCAAGAAGATCTGGCTGGATCGAACGCCGTGGAGTTTCGGCGAGGGGATGAGCCATCCGATGACGGGCTACCTGTTCGACGCGATGATTCCCGGGTTCGCTCGGCACTGGGATTTCCGCGATCTTGTTGAGGCGGTGGGGGAGCGGGGGATATTTTGGACCGATCCGACGAATTGGATGGATCAGGTGGTGTTTCGCGGCCCGGCGTACCGGTACCGTTATGTTGGGGAGGGGGACGGTCCTTCGATGACGGAGTTTCTCCGGTAGTCTACGCCCGCGGAGCGCCTGCCGCTTTTCTTTTGTAGAAGAAATACACCGGCAGGCCGAGGAGGATGAGGACGATGCCCATCACGGACTCGACGGGGATGGTTTGGAGGCTGTTCACGAGGAGCCACGCCGCGGTGAGGACGAAAACGGCGGGGACGACGGGGTAGCCCCAGGTTTTGTAGGGCCGGGGCGCATTGGGGGCGCGCTTGCGCAAGACGAACACTGACGAGGCGGCGAGGGCGTAGAAGGCCCAGGAGGCGAACATCGACATGTCGGTCAACTGATCGAAGGTGCCGGAGAGCGCGAGGATGCTGGCCCAGACGGAGATGGCGATGATGGCCCATACGGGAACGAGAGAGCGCGGATGAAGATGTCCTAACTGCGCGGGCAGCAGGCTATCATGAGCCATGGTGAAGGGGATACGCGCGGTGGAGAGGATGACGGCGTTGAGGGCGCCGGCGACCGAGAGCATGAAGAGGAAGGACATGATGGCCGGGCCGTGCGAACCGAGGAACGTCCCTGCCGCTTTAGCGGCCACGGGGAGCGCGTCGCGGTGGGCGGTGGAATTCGCGGTGAGGATTTCGTGGAACGGCAGCGCCCAGAAGTAAGCCACATTTGCCAGGCCGTACAGCGCCAGCACTACCACCACGCCGAGGATGAGGCTTCGGGCGAGATTGCGCTCGGGGTCCTTGACCTCGCCGGCGACCATGGGCATGTAGGTCCACCCATCGTAGGCCCACAAGGCCGACAGCATGGCTGCGCCGAAGACCTGGACTCCGGTCCATTGGGGCGCTGAGGCGGGGGCGCGGAAGTGTTCGGGCGATCCGCCGCCGGAGAACAGGAATACGCCCATAACGATGATGCCAATCCCCAGGATCTTGCCAGCCGTCAGTAAAGACTGCAAATTACCGCTGAAGGCGATGCCGGCGCAATTGAGCCCGCCGAGCAGCAGAATGACGGCCACCGCGACCACCTCTTTCAGGCCGAACTGCCATTGGATTTCGCGGCCCAGCAGGTGCAGCGTGTGGTGTGCCCATACCTGCGGCATGGGGATGACGGCGGAGAGGAAGGTGGCGAATCCGACGCCGAGCGCCGACATGCCGCCGGCGGCGACGACGCACCGCATCCAGCCGTTGAGAAAGCCGGCAACGTCCCCGTAGGCCGTGCGGACGTACAGGTATTCACCGCCGGCATGCGGCATCATCCCGCCCAATTCGGCGTAGGTGAGCGCGCCCGCGAGCGACAGAAGGCCTGCCGCCACCCAAGCCGCCAGCACCAGCATGGGTGAGCCCACCTGCTGCGACATGACGGCTGCTTTGAAGAAAATACCGGTGCCAATGATGGAGCCGATCACCAGGGCGGTGGTGCTGATGAAGGTCAATCCGCGAACGAGCTGCGGTTTGGCGGCGGTTGTTTCGGTGGGTGTGGCTTGTGTCATGAACGTCTGGAATTAAGAGGAGCCGGCCTTGAGTGTTTGTTTGTCGCCATCCGAGCGCGCGTCCATCCAACGCTGGCGGCCGTCGTGGGTGGGGGCGGCGTAATGAACCACGGGCAGCTTTTCGCGATCGAAGGGATCGTATTCCGGCCGCGGGCGGAAGGACTCTTCGCACATTTTGACGGACTTCACCGAAGCTGCCTCGGGCTGCCGCCAGCCTGCATTTTCACCGGGTTTCGAGGATGCGACCTGAAACCATAGGAAGTGACGCCGTTTCGTCCGGGCTGTGTAGATGGCATAGGGCTCGACGGTTAGCACTGCCCCGTCATCGAGAGTCGCCTCGCACAGCCGGCGCAGATTACCAGCCTTCATCAGTACTGCCTCGATGGACATGGTTGCTACTCCGGGATACTCCAGTGATTATAGGCGCTACCAGCGGGTGATTGTCGCGTTGGACCACCGTGTCATGTTGCGCTCCTCGCCCTCGATGCGATCGAAGACGGACTGGATGGCGACACGGCCAGGTCCGGTGAGGCGCAGCCAGAGATAGCGGTTACTCCAGTAGCGCCACGTGCTGAAGATGGAACCGGGGTGTTCGAAGTGGAGGTGCATCCGGACGCCGGGGTCCTTGAATACGAGCGCCGAGGGCTTGATGAGAATGGTTTCTCCCGGGGCGAGGCTGCGAACGAAGATGTTGCCGGCGGCGTGGAGTAATACCAATCCCGGGGATGTTGGCGACGTGAAGCGGTCCATGAAGCGGCCCAGGGGGTAATGGGTTTCCGTTTCGTCGCCATCTTTGGTTTCGAACCAGATGCCCGTCTGAAACCAATCGTAGGTAACGTTGGATGTGGCGGTGAGCAGCATGTGTTCACGGACATCGAAGGATTGCCCGGGTTGCAGGGCGACGGGGATGAGTTCTCCGGGCGCGTCCTTGGAGAAGGCGATGTGGCCGGGGCCTTCGGCCTGGGTCATGATGAGGGGCAGGCCGGCAAACATGCGCTTCCAGGCTCCTGCGAGCGACATAGCGGTGATGTTCACCTGGGGATCTTTCCACAACAGAACGTGGTGGGTGAAGTAGACGCTATCGCCGGCGGCGAGGTTCATGTCGGCGACCGGAACGTAGAGGCCCTCGATCTGGCAGGTGGAATTGCCCACCTGGAGCTTGGTCATGTCCTTGCGGGCGGGCAATTGGATCCACCCGCTTTCGGCGGCGGCCGCGGGTTGCCGCAGCGTGGCTCCACAGCGGGGGCAGGAGAGTTGAGCGGCGTCCACTTCCGCGCCGCACCAGTTGCAGCGGTTCTGCTTCGAGGCGGACTGCGGGGCCGAGGGCGGATGGGCGTTCTTCAGGGGACGGCCGCAATTGCGGCAGAAGTTCTGGCCTTCAAGGACGGGAGCGCCGCAGTCAGTGCAGAACATAGCGGCTACTCGGTGTGGTGATGAACGTACATGGACTGGATGCCGACGCGGCCGGGTCCGGTCATTCTGGCGAGGCTCATGTTCGTGCCGCCGAAGAATCCGGTGCCGAGCCTCTGGAACTCCACGTTCATGGTGACGGAGGAGTCCTTGTAGAGAAACGCGCCGGGCTCGACGAGGATGCTTTCCCCTGCGGCGAGGCGGCGCTCGAAGACATTGCCGTAGCCGTGGAGGATGAGCAAACCGGGAGCGCCGTTGGTGACGAAGCGGTCCATGTACATGCCCTGGCCTCCGAAGAGGATATTGGAGAGACCTTTGATGCGGACGAAGGAGTAACTGATCTGGTGAGAGGAGAGGAGAAAGGCGTGCTCGCGGGCATCCAACTCCATGCCGGGGTGGAGGGGGAGGACGATCAATTCGCCGGTGGCGTCGCGCGAGAAGGCGATGCGGCCGGGGCCGGTGGCGACGCTGATGAGAAACGGCATGCCGGCGAAGGCGCGCTTCAGGCCGCCGGAGAGCTGCATCAGCGACATGGCGACGCGCTCTTCCTTCCACAGCATGACGTGGTGCTCGAAGAAGACCGAATCGCCGGGGCCGAGGTTGATTTCCGCCGCGGGGACGATTTCGCCTTCCACTTGGCAGGTGCTGGAACTGAACTGGATTTCCGTCATGTCGCGAATGCGGGGGGCTTCGCGCCAGCCGGATTCACTGACGAGGTTGCGAATATCGAGGGGAGCGCCGCAGGCACGGCAGGCGAGCGCTGCCTTCTCATTCATGCTCTGGCACCACTGGCATTGAATGCGTTCGAAAGACTCAGCGCCGGCCACAACCGGATTATATCTTAGTATGTATGAACCGCCGGTCCTTTCTTACCGCATCCGGTCTTGCCGCATCCGGCAGCGCCGCCGCGCTTGCCCAATCCCGCACGTCGAAGATTGCCGCCATCGTCACGGCCTATTACCGTAATTCGCACGCCGATGTGTTTATCGGCAATATGCTGCGCGGCTTCTATTGGGAGGGCAAACCGCACCAGTCGGAGCTGGAGATTGCGGCGATGTACCTGGCGCAAGCGCCGGCTAACGACATCGGGCGCTCCGAGGCGGCCAAACACGGCATTCCGCTGAAGCCTTCGGTGCGCGAGGCGATCGTCCCCGGCATTCAAGGCGTGGTGCTGATCGGCGAGCATGGGGATTATCCGACGAACGAGAAGGGGCAGAAGCTGTATCCGCGCTACGAGTTGTTGGAACAGATCGTTTCGGCTTATCGCGAAACTGGAAGGGCGCTGCCGACGTTCGTCGACAAACATTTCTCCACGGAATGGAAGAAAGCGAAGCAGATGTTCGAGTGGTCGCGGGAGTTGAAGTTTCCGTTGATTGCAGGGACTTCGCTGACGTTGACGTGGCGGCGGCCGGTGCTCGAGTTGGATTTGGAAGCGCCGGTGAAGCGCGCCGTGGGCTATTTTTACGGGGGGAAAGAGGCCTATGGGTATCACGGGGTGGAGATCTTCCAGGGCATGGTGGAGCGGCGCAAGGGGGGAGAGACGGGCGTCGATTGGGTGCAGTGTCTGGAAGGGGATGCGGTGTGGAAATGGAGCGCGGCCAATCCTTGGGCGCGCAATCTGCTCGAGGAATCGATGCGTAACGACGATACGCTGAAGCGAGGGCGTTTGGAGGATACCGTGAAGCAGCCGATCCTGTTTCTGATCGGCTATCGAAGCGGACTGCAAGGCGTGATCTACCTGGTGACGGGAGCAACGGAGCAGGCCGGGTTCGCGGCGGAAATCGAGGGGCGGCGCGAACCGGTGACATGCTGTTTTCTGACGCAGTGGGGACGGCCGTGGAGCCACGGCAACGGGCTCAGCCATTGGGTGGAGCAAACTATCCGCCAAGGCAGGGAATTCTATCCTCCGGAACGGACGCTGCTCTCCACGGGGATTATCGAAGCGGTGATGAACTCGTCGTACGAAAAGGGGCGGAAGTTCGAAACGCCGCATCTCGATGTGCGCTACCGCGCGCAGAGGGAATCGCGATTCATGCGGGGTCCGCTTCCGCCGTATGACCGCATCCGGGTGTGAGGCTGATACTGCTGTGCGTTATTGGCGGCTTTCGGCGGCGATGCGTTCCACCCCGCGCATGACGCGCAGCAGGTTGCCGCCGTAGATCTTTCCGATGTCTTGAGGCGTGTATCCCTTTTCGAGGAGAGCGCGGGTGAGGTTGGGGAACTTCGAGACATCATCCAATCCGGCGGGGGTGCAGCTGATGCCGTCGAAATCGCTGCCGATTCCCACATAGTCGATGCCGGCGATCTTCACGACGTGGTCGATGTGCGCGACGATGTCCCCGAGCGAGGCTCTCACCGGAGTCTTCTTCCGCTCTTCGCGCGATTTCTTCGCCGCTCCGGTTGCGAGGGGGTGGAGCAGAGGGCTCTCGTCGGCCGCTTTTTGCGAGAGGAAGTCGCAGCCGAAATTGATCTGGATGACGCCACCTTTCTTTGCGAGTGCGCGGATCATGTCGTCGCTCATGTTGCGCGGAAGGGAAGAGAGCGCGCGGCAGGAGCTATGCGATGCGAATACCGGGGCTTTGCTGGCGGCGAGGGCATCCCAAAAGGTCTTGTCGGCAACGTGGGAGATGTCGACCATCATGCCGAGCCGGTTCATCTCCTGCACGACCTGTTTGCCGAAATCGGTGAGGCCGTCATGTTGGGGTTTGTCGCCGGAGGAATCCGCCCAGTTGTTGGTGTTGGCGTGGGTCAGGGTCATGTAGCGGATGCCGAGGTCGTAGTAGTCGCGCAGAAGGCGCAGGCTGTCTTCGATGCCGTGGCCGCCCTCGAGGCCCATGAGAGCGGCGATTTTCCCGCGGCGGTGCGCGGCCTCGATGCCGGCAGCGGTGGTTGCGAGTTCGAAGGCGCCGGGATGCTTTGCCACGATGTCATGCTTCACCGTGTCGATCATTTCGAGGGTACGGTGGGCGGAGCGGTTGCCGTTCACGTAGCTTGCCGCGACGTATACCGCGAAGAAGACCGCGCCTACGTTGCCTTCACGGAGGCGCGCCAGATCGGTGTGCGTCGCAGCGCCGTGGGAGGCGATGTCGAAGCCTTGAACCGTCTTGCTGGTGATGTCATTGTGCGTGTCGATGAGGAGGAGCGAGCGGTGGATTTTTTCCACTTCGGCATCGGTGTATTTTTTTGTTTGAGGCAGGGCGGGGCGGGAGGAGCAAAGAAGCAAGGCAAGCGCAGCAAGGAACCGGTTCATTCGTGAATCTTAGCGCTCCTGCTTGGGCGGATGCTTGCCGGGCAAGTCCGCGGGGGTTTCGTGCACGCGTTCACGGAAGCCGCCTTTCATGGCGCTGCCAAGGGAAACGCTGTCCGTGCCGAACTTGTCGCGGATGCGATCCACAGCGGTGAGAGCTTTCTTCCAGCGGTCCTGCTTCTCGCCCTCGAGCAGGTTCAACTGCCCCTCTTCCACCTGGAGGTTCGAGGCGTGGACGCCGAGCAGGCGCACGGGCTTTCCGGTCCAGTTGTTATGAAAGAGGCGGCGGGAGTGCTCGACGAGGTCAATGTCCAACTGAGTGGCATGGTCGAGGGAATGGGCTCGGGTGAAGGTGGAAAAATCGGAGTAGCGGAGCTTCAGTTGCACGGTGCGGGCATGGAATCCGTGTTCGCGCAGACGGCTGGCCACCATCTCCGAGAGCTTCGCCAGCGTGGCATCGATCACCTGCGCGTCCGCGGTGTCCTCGTTGAAGGTGTGTTCGTGGCTGATGGACTTCGCTTCGGGTCCTTCGCCGATTTCGCCGGCGAACCAGCCTCCGGCATCGAGTCCCTGTGCCTTGCCTGCCAGCGCCAGCCCCCATTTGCCGAATTTCGATTCGAGAAATTTACGGTCGAGCGCGGCGAGGTGGCCGATGCGGCGGATGCCGTAGGCGTGCAGGGACTTTTCGGTTACCTTTCCGACACCGGGGATCTTGCGCACCTCGAGCGGAGCCAGGAAGCGCGCCTCCGCGCCGGGCAGGATCCAGAGCACGCCGTTGGGCTTTGCCTGATCGGAACAGATCTTGGCCACAAGCCGGCTGGTGGCGACTCCGATGGAGCAGTTGAGGCGTGTTTTTTCGCGGATGCGCTCGTGCAGTTTGTGGGCCGCGAGCATCGGGGGGCCGTGCAGGCGTTCGGCGCCGGTGAGGTCGAGATAGGCCTCATCGATGGACGCCATCTCCACCTGGGGGGTGAAGGAGTGGAGGACATCGAACACCTGCTGGGAGCATTCCTTGTAGCGTTTCGGGTGGCCTTCCACGAAGATCGCCTGGGGGCAGAGTTTGTAGGCGGTGCGGAGGGGCATGGCGGAATGAACGCCGAATTTGCGGGCGGCGTAGGAGGCGGCAGAGACGACGCCACGCTGATCGGGCTGCCCGCCCACGACGACGGGCTTGCCCTTGAGATCGGGGTTGTAGAGTTCTTCGACGGAAACGAAGAACGCGTCCATGTCGACGTGGAAGATGGTTTTCATGGGGCGGCGTCTTCCAGCCGTCTGTACCAGGATACACTGTACGGACTTACAGGAATTCGACACGGCCGGCGATCTCTTCCGGCCCCAACAGGTCATGAATCAGGATCAAACCTCGCAGCATTTCGCCGACAGTCAGTGACCTTTGAGGGCAATAGACGATGCCTGCATGTGCAACTCCGTGAGCATGAAGCCGCAGGAAATCGTCATCCCGCGTAACCATGACGCGGCCGGATAGTGAGGCAAACGAGAGTTGTGCCTCATCTGTGGCGCCAGTCAAGCCCGCATCTTGAGCAGTTGTCACGTCAATGTGACGACGCCTGAGGCCCTCTGCGATGTTCCTCGAGATGTGCTCATCCAGATGGAAGCGAATGGCCAATGTTCAAGAGGCTTCCCTCATGCCCCGCCGGCGGAGTCTGCCTTCTACCAGGGATTGGTGACTCACACGAAACTCTTCCACCAAGGCTCCCTCCGCCCGCATGTCGCCCTGAATTTCTTCCATGTGGTCAAAATAGTAGGCTAGGGCGGCGTGAACGTCGCCAAGACTGATGGTGGGGATGTGGGAAACAATTTCATCAGCCGTCATTCCCTGATGCTCATGCCACTCCACGATATCCACGACGCGAACCCGGTGACCGGCGATGCATGCTTTGCCCCCGCAAACGCCGGGCGTCCTGCTGATGCGATCCTGACCAGAAGCCGCCATGCCTCAAGTATACCCGCACCCTGACGAACTGGCCGCGAGTACCCGTATCAGGCCGCACCGGGCGGCGTGAGGCGTGCGGCGAGGACGCGCGGGTCTCGCCTTCGAGCAGGGTTCAATTGCCCCTCCTCCGCCTGGAGGTTCGAGGCGTGGACGCCGAGCAGGCGCACGGGCATTCCGGTCCAGTTGGCGTGAAAGAGGCGGCGGGAGTGCTCGACGAAGTCGATGTCCACCTGGGTGGCATGGTCGAGGTGCCTGGTTCATTCCATGACAAGTTCGGCAACGGTGCGAATGCCAGGAATTTCCCCGCTCCCCAGGTCCCGGTACAAATCGCGAAGATTCTCTTCCAAGTCACTCAACGATTCGCCCTGCGTCACGTAATCGGGGTATTGCTCCAGATAGCCGAGCCACATTTCCCCTTCCTGCCATCGGAGGTAACGGGCCGTACTCATACACCAATTCTACTCCTCGTTGACAACCCGGCAAGGCCGGATCAAGGGTTGGCAAATCCGAACGCATCTGCTTCCGTTGGACCCATCCTGACGCTTTTGAAGTCGAGATTGCGGACTACCATTAAGGAGTGAGAATCATGGCGAGGAAGAGCAAGGCCACGCCTCCCATTCATCCAGGGGAGACTCTGAAGGAGGATTTTCTCGAACCTCTTGGCTTGACTGCGAACCGGCTTGCGATCGAATTGCTAGTGCCGGTGACCCGAATCCACGACATCGTGCGCGGCAGGCGAGCAATCACCGCGGACACGGCCCTCCGTTTGGCAAGGTATTTCGGCACGAGCCCCCAATTCTGGATGAATCTTCAGTCGAACTATGATCTCGAGGTGGCTGAGGACGAGCGTGGCGGGGAAATCGCCACCCGTATCAGGCCGCACCGGGCGGCGTGAGGCGAGCGGCGAGGACGCGCGGGATTCCCGCGAGATCGGCGACTTCCTCGACGTTTTGCCAACGCGCGTCGAGCATGGCGCGAACAGCGTCGAGCGAGCGGTAGCCGAGTTCCATGATCAGCCAGCCTCCGGGCTGGAGGACGCGGGCGGCTTCGGGGATCAGCCTGCTGTAGATTTCGATGCCGGTTGGGCCGCCGTAGAGGGCGACGGAGGGCTCATAGTCCCGGACTTCGGCCTGGAGGGATTGGCGGTCGCCTTCGGGGACGTATGGGGGGTTCGACACGACGAGGTCGAGGGAGCGGTCCTCAAAAGCGGCGCAGAGATCACACTCCACCAGATGGACTAAGGCTTTGTTGTCGGCGGCGTTCTCCGCCGCGACGTGCAGGGCCTCGGCGGAGATGTCGGAGCCGAAGACGCGGGCAGCGGGCATCTCGAGCGCCAGGGTGACGGCGATGGCTCCGGAGCCGCAGCCTACGTCGAGGACGCGTTTGGCTCCCTTGGCCAACCGGAGCGCGGTCTCGACCACGTGCTCGGTTTCGGGGCGAGGAATGAGGACGGCTTGAGAGACGCGGAACGGGCGGCCGAAAAACTCCTGGCGGCGGGTGATGTACTGGGTGGGCTTGCCGTGGAGGCGCTCATGCAGATAGCGGCCGTAGTGGAGTTGGGCAAGGTCCGAGAGTTCCTCTTCGGGGTGGGCATATAGGTAAGGCCGCTCGCGATGGAGGGCGTGGCAAAGCAGCACTTCGGCGGTGAGGCGGGGAGCGGTGACGCGGGCGTCTTCAAGGATTCGCGTGCCTTGTTCGAGGGCGGCGCGGACGGTCATCTAAGCGGCCGGGACGGCCTCGGACTGCTGCTTCAATTTCTCGGCCTGGTAGAAGGCGATGAGCGCGTCGGTGATGGGCTCGAGGCGGCCGTCCATCACCTGGTCGAGTTGATGCAGAGTGAGGCCGATGCGGTGGTCGGTGACGCGGTTTTGGGGAAAGTTGTAGGTACGGATCTTCTCGCTGCGGTCGCCCGAGCCGACCATGCTGCGGCGTTCGGCGCCGATCTTTTCCTGCTGCTTTTCGAGCTCGATTTCGTAGAGGCGGCTGCGCAGGACGCGCTCGGCTTTGGCTCGGTTCTTGATCTGCGATTTCTCGTCCTGACAGGAAACGACGAGTCCGGTGGGGAGGTGGGTGATGCGGACGGCCGAGTAGGTGGTGTTGACGGATTGCCCGCCGGGTCCGGAAGAACAGAAGGTGTCGATGCGGATGTCCTTGGGGTCGATTTTCACTTCGACTTCATCGGCTTCGGGCAGCACGGCGACGGTTACCGCCGAGGTGTGGACACGGCCCTGCTGTTCGGTAGCCGGCACGCGCTGGACGCGGTGGACGCCCGATTCGTACTTGAGCTTGCTGTAGACTTTTTCCCCGCTGATGAGGGCGATGACTTCCTTGAGGCCGCCGACGGCGGATTCGCTCGCGTCGCTGATTTCGACCTTCCAGCCGAGGGTTTCCGCATAGCGCGTGTACATGCGGAAGATCTCGGCGCAGAAGAGCGTGGCCTCGTCGCCGCCGGTTCCGGCACGGACTTCGAGAACGACGTTTTTCTCGTCGAGTGGATCTTTCGGCAGGAGCAGAATTTTGAGCTCTTCCTCGAGCCTGGTCAACTGCGGATCCAGGCGCTCGACGTCCTCGGCGGCCATTTGACGGAGGTCGGCGTCCTCCTCGGCCAACATGAGGCGGGCGCCTTCGAGATCGCCCGAGACTTTTTTCCACTCGCGGTATTTGGCGACCACTTCCTCGAGGTCGCGGCACGCCTTGGCGGTTTTGCGGTAGGACTCCTGGTCGCTGATTAACGCCGGGTCGGCCATCTGGCGCTGCAGCGACTCGAAACGCGCCTCGATCTCGTCCAGTTTTTCTTGGTATTGCATAGTGCTCAGTTCCGCGGGGGGTCAGGCGATGACCAGTTCGCCGCCCTGCTGCTCTTCGAGCTTCATCGCCCCTTCGAGGGCATGAATCGCCACGGCGGTCTGGTCGTCAGCGGGAGGCTGGGTGGTGATCTTTTGCAGCCATAGCCCGGGCATGGTCAGCAGAGCGAGGAGACTTCCCCGCTTTTTGGCGGCGTAGCGGATCATTTCGTAGCTGAGGCCGGCGATGACGGGAAGCAGCGCGATGCGGGAAATGAACTTTCCGGCGAATCCGTCAAACGGCAGGAGAGTGTAGACCGCCATGGAGACCATCATCACCACGAGCAGGAAGCTGGTTCCGCAGCGGGGGTGCAGGGTGGTGAACTGCTGGGCGTTCTGAACGGTTACGGGTTTACCCGACTCGAAATTGAACACCACCTTGTGCTCAGCGCCATGGTACTGAAACACGCGGTGGATATCTTTCGACCGTGAGAGCGCGTAGAGGAAACCGAGGAAGATGGCGATGCGGATGACGCCATCGACGAAGTTGAAAGCGATGCGGTTATGAATGAGCGGGAAGGACTTCTCGAGCAGCGTGGTCATGTACAGGGGGAGGAGTTTGTACATGAGGATGAAGAAGACCAGGGAGAAGCCGAGCGTCAGGGTCATGGCCCAGGAGGAAACTTCCGTCTTCTTGCCGCTGTTCGGGGCTTCTCCTTCATCGAGCGCGGCGTTGGCGGAGAACTGAAGCGATTTCACGCCGAGCCACATTGCCTGTCCCAGCGTCCCCACCCCTCGGGCGATCGGGTATTTGAAAAACGGGTATTTTTCGGAAACGCGCGGTAGCGTGTTTTCCTCGGTGACCAGTTCGCCGTTGGGTTTTCGCACGGCAACACAGTAGCTGTGCGGAGCGCGCATCATGACACCCTCCATGACGGCCTGACCACCCACGAGGGTCTCTTCGCCGCTTTCGAGCACGGGCAAGAGCTGGACGTGGGCCGCCATGCGGAGGAACTTCTTGGGGGACCAGGACATACTTTTCCTTGTCCTCATTATAGCCGATGGCCTCACGGGGCTGACGCTTGACTGGCGCGTGATTTATCGTCGCGTACAGGGCGGCACTCGGCGGGGGGCTCAGCGCCAGCTTTCCGTATCCGCGCCCTTGGGCGCCATCTTGCGCATGTGATCGGCAAAGATGGGCAGGTAGTACATCTCGACCGTCTGGCCATCGGGGATGTCGCCTGCCCAGCAGTGCGGCTTGTTGTTGCCGTACTGGAAACTGCCGCCGTAATAGGGGCCTTTCCCTGGAAGCTTCGTGCTTTCGAGGAAGGCCTCCATTTTGTGGGCGGCCGCATCGAGGTAGAAGGTGTCCTTGGTTCCCATGGTGACGTGAATCTTGCCGGTGAGCTTCGGGCCCAACTGCTCCCAGTTGCGGGTGAGGATGCCGGTCAGGTCGTAGTGCTCGGTCCAGTATTTCGCGACCTCGGGGTTGATGCGGCCAGTTTCCGAATCCCAGAGTTGCGCGGGGTAACCGTCGGGGCCGGCCGGCCCGAACGTGGCGTGGAAGGCGTCCATCTGTCCGCCGGAACGGCCGCGGTCGCCGATGACGAATTCCGACCGCGTGAATTCTTCCATGGTGGCGAGTGTGTGATCGTCCGGCAGTCGTCCGAGCGGCCTGGGGATGTTGATCCATGGGCCTTCGTCGAAGAACGCGTTCTTGTCCTGGTACACATTGATGAGCTGAAAGGCATGGAAGTCGACGGGGTCGGGGCAGAAGCCCCATGCTCCGCCGAAGTACTCGGGATAGAAGATCTGCTGAGCGAGGGTCATCCATCCGCCGGTGGAACCGCCGAAGACGACACGCGCCCAGGGTTCGCCGATCGCGCGGAACTTCTTTTCGAGCGCGGGGTACAGTTCTTGGGTCAATGCGTCACCGTAGGGGCCGGAGTTGGCGGTGTTCACGCCATAGGAGTCGTCGTAGTAGGGCGTGGGGTGTTGAGTTTCCACGATCAGCATTTTCGGGAGGCGCCCGGAGGTCCATTCCTGGTAGAAGCGGTAGGCAGTGTCAGCCCTTGCCTTCGCCAGCCCTTTGAGGCCGGGCTCCGGAGGTGTTTCGCGGAATCTGGGGAGTGACGACGGGAAATGTCCCTGGAGAAACGCCACCGGATAATGCTGTTGGGGATGTTCCTCGAAGCCCTCGGGCACAAGGACGATAGCGCCGAGATGCATGGGACGGCCCCAGAACTTCGACAGCAGCTTGCTCTCGATGCGCAGGTGGCGGACATATTTTGTATCTTTCGGGGGTTCGATGGGAGGGATCGCTTCGGTCATCTCGATCTTCACGGTCGAGTTCGCGGTCACATTCACCTTCATGGGCTTGCTGAGGAGGTTGCCGGGCGAGGTATTCCAGTGTTGGCCTTCGCCGTCATCCATGGGCAGTTTGACGGTGTGCCCGCCGGCGCGATGAAAGGTTTCGTAGAGGTGCAGCACAGCCTGAACGTTGTAGGCGCCGGGAGGCAGGTCTCTCAGGCTGCGCAGAGGGTAGCCTGTTGCGGATGAATCGAGCGTGGCCACATCGCCGGGACGCAGCCCGTCCACAGTGAGGCCGAACAGTTGCTGGGTCTCGAGCCCCCATGCGGCCTGAAACCGGGGTTCGCCCTGCATGGATTTCGAAATGATGACGATGACGCGGCCATCAGCGGCGGCGGCCCGAACCTTTTGAGAGAAACTCACTTCGATGCGAGGCGCCGCAAACAGGGGCAGGGACAGAAAGACGCAATACGCTGCCAGACGCATGGCGCTATTGTAGCCAGCTTGCTCCCAGCCTAGGCGATGGAGCGGAACATGCCGGCCGCCACCCACTGGCTGAACCAGCCGAACAGGTCGGATTCCTTGACTTGCCGCAGCGCGGGATTGTCGATCGCCTCGCCGACGGGAGTTCCCGCGGCGAGCGCTTGCAACAGCAGGAACGCCGCGCGCGGCAGTTCCAGGCGCACGACGCCATAGTCCTTGCGGCATACGGCGGCGAAGGTTGCTTTTCTGCGAAGCGGAGGGGCCGGTTTGCCGTCGCGCACGGCCTGGGCGTAAGCATTCACCGGATAGGAAAATTCGAGCAGCCGCAGCGCGGGAACGGGATTCAGGCGCATGGTCTCCCAGGCTTCTTCCGGCAGCGACTCCACTTCGAGGGGAGACAACACGGCTGCTTCTTCGGCGTCGAAGGCCTCGGTCATGGCCAGTTCGAGGCGCGCAAGGTCGTAGAGGAATCCACGGCGCGCCACCTTTGCCTGTGCGCGGATGAACGCCGGCAGATGGTCGCCAAGCCGGTTGAGAGTATAGCTGCGCGAAGGACAGGCGTGGACGTAGTCGCCGGCAAGAGCGTGGAAACAGTCTTCGCCGAGGAACTGGAGCAGCAGCGGATAGTCTGTGCTCAGGGCTTCGCGCAGGCGCAGCAGGTACATGTCGCGATAGACGCCGATGCGCTCGAGGGAAGTCAGTGTTTGCGAGGGCGTCACGACTTCGGGAAAATGCCGGGAGGGGATCTCGCGCTCTGCTTCGTCCGAAGCCAGCGCCTGGGCCGTGCTGTCCGGGTGCAGGATGATGGCCTGCATCCAGCGCTGGGTGCGGCTCAACTGCGGTTCAAAGGGCATGGCCGGCCACCATTTCGACGGGCTGGGAAGTTTCACGATAGGAACGCGCCTTGAGGGCTTCGGCATGCACAACGTCGAAGCCAGGAATGCTCTCGTCCCATTCGAGCAGCGTGGATGCGCCGCCGGTATGGCTGGAATGATAGCGGTACAATTCCCATACCTTATCGATCACATGATCACTGTGCGTATCGAGAATGTGTGTTCCCTTGTTGGTGTGGCCGGCCAGATGGTTCTGCACGACGAGGTCGGGCGGGATGGCGTCAAGGTAAGCCTTGGGATCGAATCCGTGATTGAAGGCGCTCACGTAGACGTTGTTGACATCGAGCAGGATTCCGCAATCGGCTTGCTCCGCCAGCGCAGAGAGAAACTCCCATTCGGTCCAGGTGGAGTGGCCAAATTCGAGGTAGGTAGAGGGGTTTTCGAGGATGAGAGGCCGCTCAAGAAAATCCTGGACCATGCGCACGCGCTCGACGGTGTGCCGCAGCGACTCGTCCGTGTAGGGCATGGGCAACAGGTCATGCACGTTCAGGCCGCTCACGCCGGTCCAACAGAGGTGGTCGGAGACCCACCGCGCGCGTGTTCTTCCGGCCAGCGTCTTCAGCTTCCGAAGGTATTCGCGATTCAGAGGGTCCGTGCTGCCGATCGACAATGACACGCCGTGCAACACTACCGGGTAGTGTTCGGCTACGAAATCGAGCACATAGAGCGGCCGTCCGCCTGTATCCATGTAGTTTTCCGAGAGCACCTCGAACCAGTCCACGGGCGGACGGCGCTCCAGGATATGGGTGAAGTGGACGCTACGCAACCCGATCCCGAAGCCGAGATCAGGCAGATTCCAACGGTTTCCCGCCATCTTGAAATCCTCAGGCGGATCGCAGGCCGAATACGACATGCAAGCCTGCGATCCACCAGTGTTCAGACTTTACCAGAAAAACGGCTACTTGCTCTTCTTTTTATCTTTCGTCGAGCAGCCGCCCTTGCCTTTGCAGGAGTTCTTGCCGGCGCAGCCGTTGTCGCCGGTCTTACAACCGCCCTGGCCCTTGCAATCATTCATCCCCTTGCAGTCATGCTTCGGGGGCTTGCCCTTTTCCTTCGCCACCGCGACAGTGGCCCCAGCGGCCATGCCGGAGACGGCGGCTTTCATCAGAAATTTTCTGCGATTCATCGACATGTTCATCCTTCCTTCGGTTGCTTGTATGGGAGTGCCGGCTTGCAGCGTGTCAGCGTGCCCCTTGTTAGTACGTACGCTGTCCCCTCATGGGATGTAACGATTAAGATTCATTAACACGAGAGGATCTTATCGTGCTATTATAATAGGTAATGCAGGACCGCCATACCATTAACGCCTCTTACTATTGTTCGCATGGTAGAGGGGACGTGATTCACGTTTACAATACCGGCGCTTATCTGATCGCGGAATTTCATGAGCAATCCGGTCAACTGAGATGGCAGCGTGTCGTAC
>JADLBD010000149.1 GCA_020847975.1 Bryobacterales bacterium
GCGCGGCGTTTACGGCGACGGCGGGGACGTTGACGGCGGACAGCACGGCGGTGGTGACGGCGTCGTGGAACGGGGTGACGCAGACGGCGAGCGTGTCGCTGGTGAGCGCGGCGGCGCTGACGTCGCTGGTAGCTACACCGACAACCGTTGTGTCCGGCAACTCATCTACATGTACGGTTACCTTGTCCAAAGCCGCTTCGAGCAACACTGTCGTGTCGTTGTCGAGCAGCAGTAGCAGCCTCAGCGTTCCGGCTTCAGTCACTGTGGCGAGTGGTCAATCGAGCGCGGCGTTCCTGGCTCAGGCTGGTAGTGTCACGTCGAACCAAAGTGTGATGATCTCTGCCTTAGCTGGCGGGAGCAGCGTGAATACAACGGTTACAGTGGCGGCTCCCACGACCTCCACGGGAGGTCTGGTTACTGCTTACTCCTTTAATGAAGGGTCCGGCACGGTGTTGAATGATCTGTCGGGGAACGGCAATAACGGGAGGATCTACGGCGCTACGTGGACTACGAAGGGCAAGTATGGCAGCGCGCTGTCGTTCAACGGCGCAAACAGCTATGTGGATCTTGGCAATCCCGCTTCGCTGCAACTGACAGGCAGCATGACGTTGAGCGCCTGGGTCTACATTGTTGGCAATCCGCCCGATGACGGGCAGATTATCGCCAAGTCCGATAGTACGGGGGGATGGCAATTGAAGACGTCGCCGGATACCGGAGTTCGGACGTTTGGACTGATGGTGTCCTCCAACAGCAGCACGCCGGTGCAGCGTTACAGTTCGCGGAAGCCGGCCACAAAGACGTGGTACCACGTGGCGGGAGTCTACGATGCCAATGCACGGACAATGAGTCTGTATGTTAACGGCAACCTTGTGAACGGGACACTGTGGGGAGCGATTCCCGCATCGCAGTTCAATAACTCCGCTCAGAATGTGACCATTGGCAAGAGAGCGGGAGGGTATTACTTCAACGGCAACATTGATGAACTTCGTGTGTACAACCGCGCGCTGAGTCAAAGTGAGATCAAAACAGACATGGGCAGCGCGGTGACCGCAGCAGCAAGCACAATCTCGATGATGGTCAGCGGCGAGCAGATGTCTGTAGCTGGTGATCCTGTGAACCTGCACGTTGCGGCTTCGGACCAGACGCAGGAAGCCGTAACGCTTTCAGCTTCTGATCTGCCGGCGGGCTCGTGGTTTGACGGCTCCTCGGGCGAGTTCTTCTGGGAGCCGGGGAATGTGAAGCCGGGCTCTTACCCGGTGATGTTCCGCGCCACCAACTCCCGCGGCACGTCCGAAACACTGAAAGTGCTGGTAGAGATTGCTTCGGGCGCTCCGGTCTTGGAGAGTCTGCTCAACAGCACAACGGGGGCGGCTGAACAATCTTGTAGTCCGGGTGGACTGGCCACCCTGGAAGGCACAGGCCTGAGCAGAGTTGGCGAGGATGTCCAGGTGCTGGTGAACGGCAGTGAGGCCTCCGTGGTTCGGAGCACCGCGAAACGCATCCTATTCCAGTGCCCGAATATGGCCGCGGGGACACCGCTGGCAATTCAGCTGAGGCGCGGGGGGCAATGGTCGAACACGCTCGCGAGCGTGATGATGGAAGCGGCTCCGGGCGTCTTTGCGCCGGATAACGAAGAGGTGTTTGTCCCAGGAGGTGTGACGCAAACGATGTCTTCCGGCGAGGTAGCGATTCTGGCCACAGGGCTGGGTGCGGAGGCGTCGCAGAATCCGGAACGGATCCACGCGGTAGTTGGGGATGCGGTGATTCCAGCGACATCGGTGACGGCTGTCGCGCCGGGAATGTGGCGTGTCACCTTACGGACTGCCGCCGGGAATGCCGGGGACGGCGTTACGCTGCGACTGGTGGTGCGTCTGAATAGCGGCCGCGCGGTGGAGAGCAACACGGTGAACGTTGTACCGGAAGGCGGGAGCGCCGAGTTGCAGTAAAGGCGCGGCGTTCGGGAGTACTTTCCGGCTGTACCCGAGCTACTCAATTGCCGGGATGAACTCTCCCTTCCCAAAGGGAGAGTTCAATCGAATGTTACGGCCCTAAAATGAGCCATGGCAAGGATCACACCTTCCGCTCCGGGAAGGGCGGAAGTGCAGCAGCGCATCGAATCGCCAAGCAGACCCGATCGTCAAGATATCTTTGTTTATATTTTGCTGTTGACTCTTGGAGGCTTGCAGTTCGCCTTGAGTTGCAAGACATCAGACTTTGCGTTTGACTCGTATTATTACGAACTGGCCAAGTCTATCCTCGCCAAGACTGGATATGGATTCAATTCGAGGCCGGAGCCGATGGTGCCACCTGGATTTCCGGCAATGTTGGCACTGCTCATGGTTGCCGTCGGCCAGAGTTACGCTGTTCTGGTTCGGTCGATGGCATTCTTCACAACGCTGGGATTGACCGCCGCCTACAAATTACTCAAATCGGAAGAAGACGGGCGCGTTGCAGCGGTGGCGTGCCTGCTCCTGGCATCCTCGCCGAGCGTATTTGAATTTTCGACGAGAATGATTTTCTCCGACATGCCGTATTTTTTCACGAGCATGTTGTTGCTCTGGGCGCTGGCGCGCCTCGACTCCGCGAGGAGTCAGGCGAGGGCAGCTTTGTTGTGGGGGCTCTGCTGTGTGCTTTTGCTGGTATCGATTCTGCTGAGATCGACTGGCATTGCTTTGGCCGGGGGAATTCTCGGGTGGCTGACTGTTTCGCTATTCCGGGAGCGGAAAGTTGGCATGAGGCGCCTTGTGATCTTTCTTCCGATGGTTATAGCTGGCTTGGCCGTTCAGGCTGCCTGGATGCAGTGGGCGGCACGGCATCCGGTTTTGCAGTGGCCGGTTCATGGGTTTCAGGAAAGTTATGTCGCTCAGCTAAGACTCAAGAATGGGAACAATCCCGAGTTGGGAATGGCCACATGGCAGGACGTATTGCAGAGACCGGTTGAGAACGAGGATGGCATGGCGGCCTCCATGGTCAGCTTGTTCACACACAAACTGGTGGCGGGTGCGTGGTACTCACCGAGCAGTTTTATCCCTCTGGTGCTGTTACTAACCGGTTTGGTGTCTTCCTTTCGCAGGATGGGCGGGGGAATCACAGAATGGTACTTTGTCGCCTACCAATGTCTATTCCTGTTCTGGCCCTGGAACTTCGAGTTGAGATTCCAACTGCCGGTGGCGCCGCTGGCGTTTCTGTACATGTGGAGAGGCGGGGGAATTCTGTGGCAGCGGGTCCGGAACATGCCTCGTAAGGCGGGTGCGTTTGGCTTTGCGGCCGCAGCGCTGGGAATCATGGGTTCGGCCATTTGGGGTTGGCCTGTCCGGCATCCTGCCGCCGTAGCCTGCATTGCAATTTGGTTTCTGGCCGCCTGCCTATCGGTTGTGATTTTGGTGGGCGGACAGGGCGTGATGCGAAAGCTGACCTGTCTGCGGGAAAGCACCGTGTCAGCGAGAGGAGTGCGTGTGTCTGCAGGGGTATTGGCCGGAGGCATCGCCGTGGCCTGTATCCTGGCGACGGGCGTTTGGGCGGAAACGGTGGTGGGGTTGGAGAACTTGCGCACGGTTCCGGAATCAAATCCAACCATAGAAGCGGCGGAATGGATTCGAGGGCACAGTGTCTCGGGCGCTGTTGTGATGGCTCGCTGGGAGGCTCTAGCCTATCATTACAGTGGGCATCGGGTGATATGGTTTCCTGCCTCGACGGATCCGGGGTTGCTGATGGCGGGAATTCGCCGCAATCATATCCGCCTCATTGTGGTAAGTGAGGAGGACGACGGTCAAAGCTATTGGAAGCCATCAGACAGCCATTGCTTCAAGGTGCTTATGCACGCCTATCCGGGGTTATTCCGCCAAGTTCAGCAAGGACCGCACGAACAGGTTTATGAGTATTTCCCTGGTGGGATGCCTGTGACGTGACCGGGGATGGACCCTCACGGAGAAGGTACAACAGCCGTGGCCATGTTGGAGTAAGAGCTCTCCATGCCGGTGTTGTCGACGGCGGTGACTACGTAGTAGTAGGTTGTGCCGCCTTGGACAGAGCTATCCGTGTAGTTGAGAGTGCTTACCAGGGACGCAGTGACCTTTGTATAAGGTCCGCCGGAGGCAGTTCCGCGGTAAACGTTGTAGCCCACAACATTCGATGAGGTGCTGGCCGCCCAACCCAGGGTTACGGAGTGGGGAGTGGTTGTGACGCCGGTGACGCAAGGTCCGCCCAAGGCGGCGTTCACGAGCCGCTGTACAACGATGACGTTGCACACCCCAGTGCCGTAGATGTTCGCGGTGCAGGGCGCTAAGCCCAGGGACATGTTTACTCCCAACTGGACGTCGGCGACGTTCACCGATGAATCCTGGTTCAGATCGCAAGACGAGATGGTGGAAGTTGCGCCGAGTGGGGCGTTCATGTCGGTTTGAATTTCGGTCAGGGAGAGGGCGCGGTTGTAGATGCGGACTTCATCGATGATTCCGTTGAAGTAGAATCCACCACTGCGCCGGCCGATGTTGACGTTCACAGCAGAGTTGTTGAATTGGGAAGAAGGGATGGTTCCGGAGAGGACGCCATTGTCCAAAACGCCGTTGACGTAGATGTTCAATGTCCCCGCGGAGGCGTTATACACCCCAGCTACGTGATACCAGGTGTTCAAGGAACGGGTGGTGGTGCTGTAGCGCTGAGTTCGGGAACTGCTGCTCGGGGAGACCGCAACCCCGAAAGTGTGGGTTCCGGTATCGGGACTCGTTTTGAATTGCCAGCCGGAGGAGCTATCGGATTTGGCGACGATCTGGCCATCATCCGCCGGATTCGCAACCGCATAGATCCAGGCGCTCCAGGTCATGCTGCCAGTGAGCTGTAAGGACGCAGGGTTGCCCAAATCCACGTAGCTGCTGGAGCCATTGAAGGAAAGGGCGCCGCCGTACTTGCCGGTGGTCCAGGTGGCTCCGTTGATGGTTCCGTTATTTCCGTTTCCCGACAAGTCGGTCACGGTTGTTCCGGAGCCTTCGTTGAACGAATAGGCGGCGACGAGGCCGCTGGTCTGTGCGAAAGCGGGTTGCGGAGTGAACCAGGTGGAGCAGAGTACGCTGGCAAGTAGGATGTTAAGAAGACCGACCCATCGATGAAGAAGACTCATTTGAGGTAACCCCGATGTTCTAGCGCAGGCCATGGTGGAGATGTCTCTCCGGCGCCAAAGCCGCGATCCAGACAAGGACGTGGTGGTTGATGTACCGAGGAATTGCAGCCCGGCATACAATAGACCCAAAGTAATGGTACTACCCCCAACACGTTCCTCCTATTATCAGAAAACCCTAGACGGACCGCAAGGAGTAGCTTACAACTTTGGAGGGGGAGCGTGGGGGGCTTTCCTCTCGCAAAATTTGGGAGCAAGTCTCAAAAATCGTCCTCGAAGAGCAGTTTTCAGAGGGTTCCGCGGGCTGGGCAGATGACTGTTAAGCTTTTGTAAGAGAAGTAAGTTAGCGGATGGGGAAGGAATTGGAGCGCAAACTGCTCATCAGGAGTCGTCAACAGAAGAACAAAAGGATGTGCTCCGCGTGTGCTTGGACGGGTGCCAGTTAATCGGTGATCGATTATTATTGGTTTCTCCAAGTATACGAGCCTCCTTCCGTTTGGAACATGGGTACTATTCCTAACCCCATTGGTGTTCTGATTGCCGAATGGCAAAGCTGCCATGCCTTGCAGCGGGCGCTCGAGTCCAATCGAGAATTCCGGGTTGTCGGGAAAGCCGCCGATGGTCCTACTGTAGTTGCCATGACCCGCCGATTGAGGCCTCAGGTGTTGATGCTCGATTTGGCTCTACCGGAACGGGAGGAACTGACAAGCATCAGCCAGGCAGAGTTTTCGCCCGCTGTGGTAGCCATGGTGGATTCTCCCGACCGGATGCAAATTGTGGAGGCTCTGCGCCTGGGCGCTGTAGGGATCGTTTCCAAGGGAGCGGCGCCCCGGGTGTTCCGCACCAGTATTCGTATGGCGAGTGAGGGGCGCTACTGGATGGACACCGAAACGATCGGTATCCTGGTGGAGGCGTTCCGCGAGTCCCTGCCGCGTAGCAATGGAAACGGGGCAAAACCGCCTGTGGTCTGTGACCTGACGGCGCGGGAGTTGGAGATTGTGGCGCGAGTCGCCGCCGGACTTTCCAATCGAGAGGTGAGCGAGGAGTTTGCCATCAGCGAGCGAACAGTCAAGCATCACCTGACGAATATTTTCAGCAAGGTCGGCGTGTCCAACCGCGTGTCCTTAGCGCTTTTTGCCACCAATCACCACCTTACGAAGGGCCAAAGCTGTCCGTCAGATCTTCGACGGCAGACGAGAAGAGCGGATGTGTCCCTCTAGGCCGGTAACAGAGGAAATCGCAGACGGAATGCAGTTGGGGAAGGAACCGCGGCTGGCGGTGCGGCACGGATGGTTCCTGGTGTATTGGCTTGTGTCGCTTCTTGCCTTCCGGGGATCTCTGAGAGACTTGGTGGCGTTGTCGTGGCATGACGAGCGCTACTCGCATCTCATCCTCATTCCGGTGATCAGCCTGTGCCTGGTCTGGTGGGAGAGGCAGCGGATTTTCCGTCAAACCGGATGGAATCTGCGTGCTGGTGCTGGTTTGTTAGTAGTGGGAATCGGGATGTATGCCGGTGCGCGGCTGCTGCCGGCATCCGTCATCCAGTCCGGCGTAATCTTGGGAGTTGTTCTGGTCTGGATCGCGGGGTTTGTGTTTTGTTACGGGATGCAGGTATTGAAAGCCGCCTCGTTCCACGCCTGTTTTCTCCTTCTGATGACGCCAATCCCGGTCAGCGTGGTGGACAGGATCACGTATGCTCTGCAAAAGGGATCCGCCGAGATGACCTATGCTCTCTTCAAAGTGTTGGGCGTGCCTGTGTTCCGGCAGGGTTTCACGTTCGCCTTGCCCAACGTTGCCATTGAGGTGGCGAGGGAGTGCAGCGGCATACGATCGAGCAATGCGTTGTTTCTCACGAGCGTGCTGGCGGGGTATTTGTTTCTGCGGTCCGGATGGAAGAGAGTGTGGCTGTGCCTGGCCACGGTTCCCATTGCCATATTCAAGAACGCGGTGCGGATTGTGACACTATCGTGGCTGGCCATTTACGTGGACCGGGATTTTCTTTACGGTGAACTCCATCATCGCTGGGGGTCGCTTTTCTCCCTGGTTGCTTTGGCAATCCTCATTCCGCTGCTGTTGCAACTGCAAAGGTCAGAAAAACAGGGCGCCAGGCAAGAGGCCGGCGATTGAGATGTCAACACCATCACAAGAGGGTAAGAATTCATGGGTTTGAAGTTTCCAGGTAAGAAGCTGTGGGGTGCGGTCTTGGGAGCAGCCCTGTTGGCTGCGTGTTCCAGAGATCCGGTCCAGCAGCGGCTGAAGTATTTAAGCAGCGGAGAGAAGTATTTTGAAGCGGAGAGATTTCAGGAAGCCTCGATTGAGTTTCGCAACGCGGTGCAGGCGGATCCGAAGTCGGCGGAAGCGCACTATCAACTGGCCCGGGCCTACCTGAAACTGAACAATCCGCGGGCGGCATACCAGGAGTTGAAACAGGCCCAGCGTCTGGCGCCGGCGGATACGCGGATCGACCTGGAGTTGGCGGGATTGCTCATCGCCGGCCGCCAGTATGACGAAGCGCAGACGATCGCGCAGAAGATTCTGGCCGCGGACCCGAACAACGCGCAGGCTCACGTGATCCTGGGGCAGAAGTACGCCATGACACAAGACTTCCCGAACGCCGTTTTGGAGATCCGGAAAGCGATTGATCTGAAGCCGGGGAGGGTGGAGAACTACACGGCTTTGGCGGCACTGCTTTTGTCTTCGGGAAAGCCGGAAGAGGCGGAGGCCGCGGTGAAGAAAGCGGTGGAGGCCAATCCGAAGTCTCCACAAGCGCATCTGACTTTGGGGCAATATTACTTCTCGCAACGCAAGATAGCAGAGGCGGAGGCGGAGATGCGCGCCGCGGCGGATCTGGATGCACGCGCCGTGATGCCGCGGCTTCTGTTGGCGAGGATCTATCTGGCAACAGGCAGGGCAGCGGAGGCGGAGAAGCTTTATGCGG
Organism: Bryobacterales bacterium; assembly: GCA_020847975.1. Taxonomy (GTDB): domain Bacteria; phylum Acidobacteriota; class Terriglobia; order Bryobacterales; family Bryobacteraceae; genus CADEFT01. The sequence goes on from JADLBD010000149.1 coordinate 8,052, forward strand.
ATTTGAAGACGGCCGCGCCGGAGGATCCACAGGCGTATCAGGCTCTTGGGCTGTACTATGCCGCGACGGGACAGAAGGAGAAGGCTCTGGCGGAATTCCGGTCGCTTGCGGCGGCCAAGCCCAAGGACAATCAGTTGAAAGTGCTGCTGATTGGAACGTTGATCGATCTGAACCGGATGGAGGATGCCGCGAAGCTGGACCAGGAGATGCTCAAGGCGGATCCCACCAATATCCAGGCGCTGGTGTTGAACGGGCGGATCCTGATCGCGGAGGGGAAATACCAGGACTCGCTCGAGGCGCTTCAGAAGGCGATCAAGGCGGAGCCCAATTCTCCGGAAGCGCACTATCTGTTGGGTGTGACGCAGAACTCGCTGGGCAGTTCGGACGCTGCGAAGACTTCTTTCGCCCGGGCGCTCGAGTTGGCTCCGCAAATGAACGATGCGAAAGTGGCTTTGTCGCGGCTGAACATCAAGAGCGGCTACGCGGACGAGGCGCTGAGACTGTCCACGAGCGCTTTGGCGGCGAATCCGAATTCCGTGAGCGCCGCGCTGGCGAGCGCGCAGGCATTACTGGCAAAGGGGGATACCCAGCGCGCATCGGTGCAACTCGAGGAAGCGCTGAAACGGGATCCCGCGTCTTCAGCCGGTTTGGCGATGTTGGTGAGTCTCAGCGCGCGGCAGGGCAGGCCGCAGGAAGCGGTGCAGCGGATTTCGGCTCTGGCGCAGAAGGAACCGCGGAATGCGGGGCTCAATATGCTGCTTGGCATGGCTTATTTCAACCTGGGGGAGTTGGCCAAATCGGAAGCCAGTGTGCAGCAGGCAATCGCGCTCGATCCAAAGACGAGGAACGCATATACGATGCTTGCCAACATCGCCTCCGTGCAGGGCGACGCGGAGAAGGCGAAGATGCACTTCCGGAAGGCGATCGAGGCGGATCCGCGCTTTGTTCTCAATTACATGGCTCTCGATAGCATCTACGAGAAAGAAGGGAACTGGGAAGAAGCAAAGAAGCTGTGCGAGAGGGCGCATGAGGCGGCGCCGGATGATCCTCTGGTGGCGAATCAACTGGCGTATCTCTATCTGGAGCACGGCGGCGACGCCAACGTGGCGCTGTCGCTCGCGCAGCAGGCAAAGCAACGGCTGCCCGATTCACCCGATGTGGCGGATACGCTGGGCTGGGCCAATTATAAGGTGGGGTCGCCGCAATCGGCGGTGGCGCAGTTGAAGGAGTCCACGCGGAGAGCGCCGAAGAATCCTCTGTTTCAATACCACCTGGGGATGGCTTACCTGGCTTTGAAGGAGTACGATCTGGCGGGGCAGTCTTTGAGGTTGGCGCTGAATGTGGACCCCAGGTTTGCGCAGGCGGGGGATGTCAGGGCTGCCCTGGAGAAGCTTTCGAAGGCGCGGTAAGGGCAGCTTGGCGCGGGAGAAGGCGGACCTCTGGAATGCAAAAAGCCCCTGCACGGAGGCAGGGGCTTTTGGGTGAGTTTTTGTGCCGCTGGATCAGACGGCGCGAATCAAACGCTTGCGGAAGAAGAAGGCGAGGGAGAGGATTACCAGGATGTTGAAGCCGAGCAAGGTGGCGGCTTCGGGCTCGTCGGTTCGGACAACGATGAATTCCTGGGAGGTACTTTGACCACCCGGTTTGATCGATGATGATGGGGTGTAGATATCGACATTGGCGTAGTCGCTTGGCTTGAGATTTGCCGTGGCTGTCTGAGCATCCGTAAGGTATTGCCTGGCGGCGTTATATAGTGTGCTACCAACGCCGAGAGCATTGAATGCGGGGTCATAGAACAGGCCCCAGATGGCGAAGCTGAGTTCGCCGGCTATTGTGCGTCCCGCGCTGGTGCTTTGGTCAACTGCGAGCAACTGCTCGGCGAGGTAGGCGGCGGTGACGTAGTCTTTCTGCTGCTTGAGGGGATCGCTTTGGTCGAACTTTACATCTTGGGACGCCGTGGCTTCATCCTGAAGTGAGGCGACATTGGTGGCCACAGCCTGGAAGGTCTGGCCAATGTAGCTCTCCGCCTGCCAATTGTCACAAATGGCGAGCACCGGGACGCCGTCGATGGTCGCCGTGTAGGGACTGGTGTAGACGCCAGCCATCGAAGCGCCGCTCACACCCGTCAATTTAAATGAGACGGTACCGGCGAATGCGCCAGAGGCGAGAGCTATGGTTGCCAGTCCCAGCAGCCACGAAGTTCGAACGATGGTTCGCATGAATTGTTCTCCGAAATATCACACTGGCTTGTCGGAGGAAACACTCCGCTTGCCGTTTCTAGCTCTACTTAGGGAGCTATGAGTCTATCTTCAGCCGGTTCGGGGAAAGAATCAATGGGACTATAGGGCAAAGACCCGAGGATTTTAGCGCCCCGAATACTAGTACTGCTTTGGCAGTACCTTGGCTGGCGGAAAGAATTTCGCACAATGTGCAAATTCACTTCACACTCCGAGGCGTTTGCATCGACAGAAGCGCTGAAGGATAGGGAGATGTGCATTGGCAGCCGGATTGCCTCAATACATCCGCCGATGGCTGCTTTCTTTTTTGGACAGAGCAAGTGCATGAAAGAGCTCGAGGGCATGGTTGCCGCCGCTGCTCCGCTGGAGATTCCGGTGTTGATGGAAGGGGAGAGTGGGACGGGGAAGGAAACCCTGGCGCGACACATGCACTGTCTGCATGGTGGGCCAGGGGATTTTTTGCGGCTCTATTGTGGCCGCGAGGAGCCCTGGGAGAGTGTAGGGAAATGGCTGGAACGGGCTGGCGCCCACGGGGTACGCACTTTATTTCTGAAGAACGTCCAGTTGTTGCCTGGCGCCTTGCAGGTGGGACTGCTGCGCGTGCTTCAGGGAGGAGGCGAGAGCGGGGTGCGGTTGATTGCCAGCGCAAACGAAGACATCGAAAGCCGGGTGAGGCTCGGGGAATTCTCGGCGGATCTTTATTTTCGTCTCTCCGCCTGTAGGTTGAGAGTGCCGCCTTTACGGGAGCGATGCGAAGACATTGCGGCGCTTTTCCTGTCCTTGCTGCCGGAGGGTGCTCGCTGCAGGCTCGACCCTGCGGTGGAGCGGGCTCTGGCCGCATATCCCTGGCCTGGAAATTTCTGGGAACTGGAGAGCATGGCCCGCAGTTACGTAGTGGCGCCGGAACCGGAACGCCTGGTGGCGGAACTGGCGAGGCGCGCCGAGGCTATGCGCGGACGTCGGCCTGGTGGGGAAGAGCCGCCCCCGCTGCGAGAGCAGGTTCGACAGGCGGCCAAACGGGCAGAATCGGAGATTATTCTCCGAACGCTGGAGCAACACCGGTGGAACCGCCGGCGGGCGGCGAAGACGTTGAAGATCAGTTACCGCGCCTTGATGTACAAGATGAAGGCGTTGCAGGGTACCGTATGGGAAGGGGCCGAATGAGAACCCGATTCCTGAGGAGGATCGCATCGGTGTGCCTGCTGGCGGTGCTGGCAGGGGGGAGCAGGGCGCAAGGCCCGTCTACGTCCTCCCTACAATCCACTGCGAGCCCTCTTGGGCGCGGTCAGCAGGGGTGGAGTATTTATAACGTTACGGGGTCGTTCGGCTACTCGACGCTGGCGTTGCCCCTCGAATCGCAGGCATTCAGCCTACAGCGTCTGGAAAGCGATTATGATGGCACGGCTTCGGCCTCGTTCGGGTATAACTACAAAGGCGAGAAAGGAGCGGTTTCGCTGCTGTACTCGCCATCGTTCGTAGGCAGGGTTCGCTATTCGGATCTCAATGCGTTCAATCAATCGCTGAATTTGACGGCGTCCCGGCAGATTGCTCCGCGGTGGGACCTCTCTGTGTCGGTGGCGGGGTCGGATACGTCCCTGGACCAGGCGCTGTTCACGCCGGCGATTCTGAGCGGTTCCACCGCTCCGGTAGCGACCTTGGACGATTTGATGCGCGCGACCAGCGGCGGGCAGTATACAAGCGATCAACTGGCGTCGTTCCTTACCGGGACGCCGTATGTGGTGACGCCTTCCCGGAGTCTGGTCTTCGGCACCAAATACTTCACCACCGGACTGAATACCAGCCTCAAGCATCGTTATTCGCCGCGGTTGAGCTTCGAGGTCAGCTTGGGCGCGAGCCGCACGCAGACGCGCAACAACTCGCAACAAGACCTGCAAGGGCAGTTGAACTTTCTGATTCCACGGATGACTTCAGAGCAAGCCGGCGTATCGATGGACTACTCTTTATCGCCGCGGACGCAGATTGGGGTGCGGGGAACCGCCAGCCAGATCGATTCGACACTCGGGCGTTATATTGTGGGAAATGCGCGTCTGTTTGTGAGCCGGAAGCTGACGCCGCACTGGTTTGCGAGCGCATCCGCCGGGCCGGCTTTCCTCCAGATTTTACGGCTCGGGTTGCTGGCCGGTTTTCAGAACCAGCCTTCCGGGCTGGGATACGCAGCCGATGGAAACGTTGGCTACACGGTGGGTGACCACAGTTTCATGGCCTCTTATGCACGGTCGGTGGGAGACACGTTCGGATTTCAATCGGCGTCTAACGATTCGGCGGGAGGATCGTGGCAGTGGGCGCCGGCAGGGAGGTTGTGGGTTCTTTATGCGAGCGGAGGGTTGCAGCGGATGCGGGGCGGGGTTTATGGGGACGTCCAATTTGCGCAGGCGAACGTGGGGCTGGCGCGGTATCTGAACCGGCAGTTTTCCATGAATTTCACCTACGGCTATGTGGACAGGCGGACGGGAGGAGCGGCGGCGGCAGGGATTTTACAACAGAATCTGAACGGGTTCAGTACGCGGGTGACGCTGGTGTGGAGTCCAGAGGGGCAGGTGGAGAGGCCGGCATCGCGGAAGGCCGCGGGTGGAGGGAGCAGCAACGCGCGAACTTCGCGGTGAAGCCCTACTTTTTCTGAAGCTCGCACAGGGCCCGCCGGCCCACCAGTAGAGGAAGGAACTCGCGAATTTACCGGCCGGCGAGGCTCCGTTGCGGGAGCGAGTTTCTTAGAAGGAGGAGGGCCCAGTCATTGGCGCCTGGGGCAGGAGGAGAAGTCCAGGAAGTTGTGGCGGCGTGGACAGGGGGGAGAGAGGTCTTCTGGCCTGAGGCTGCGTTCCACCACACAGCATGGTAATCGCCCGGCTGGAGTTGCACGGTGACTGTTCCGGCATGCGGGAGATAGACGGCGTAGAGTTCACCGGGTTTGGCCAGGCAGTAGTTGCCGTTGTTCACCAGTTCATCATGAGGTTCGGTTTTCCACCAATCGAAACTGGTGAAGAAGTCGACCATGTGGGCGTAGCCCTGGAACATGGTCATGGTGTCGTCGCCACGGCCGTTCATCCATCCGCCGCCCGTATCGGGCCACACGTTGGTTCCGCGGCGTGAGGTCTCGCCTGCGGTCTGGTATCCACCCGCCATGACGATTTCCCAGGCCGTGCGGCGGAGAACATCGGCGGACTCGGAGCCGGGTCCTTCGGCCCATAAGGGGTAGTGATCCTCGTAGCCGTATTCTTCGTTGGTTTGCGGAATGATGCGGCCCAGGCGCTGCTGCTCTTTGCGCTGCGCCAACATGAAGGCATGCTGTTTTCGGGACCACTCCTGGAATGAGGTGAAGTCGAACCAGTCCGAGGCGCGGTCCTGGTGGATGTTGTTAACGGGGTGGCTGGTGGCGAGGTGCTGGTAGGGGTCCCACTGCTTGATCAACGTGCCGGTGTCGTGTGTCCACTGGTCGCTGCGGTATTGGTCGAGATCGTCGCCGAGGTCCCAGGTGATGTTGGAGAAAGCGCTGAAGCGAGCGATGGCGTAGCGGATGAATTGATGCTCGTCGGCGCTGCCCGGGGCGGGATGGACGCGGCTGTCGTTCATATCGAGAACGAGAGAAAAGATGAGGTCGCGGTCGCGGGCGAAGCGGAGGGCGCGCTCGAATTTCTGCCAGTAGGAGACATCGAACCGCGTGTAGTCAAAGCCTGGATGATAGATGTCTTCAGACATGCCCAATTCGGCGATGGCATCGAACAGGTTTCGGGCAATGCCCAAGCCGTAGCGCTGGCCGGCGCGGCCCAGATAGTGGAGATAGCGCACACCGTTGTCAGCGAGCCAGGGTCTGAGGAGCGGGGTCCAGGCAGGCCCGGCCATCACCGGTTCGCCGTAATAAATGCTGGTGCGGCCGGCAATGGTCACACGCATGCGGTTGATCTTGAGACGGTGGAGCCGGTCGAGGGTGGACTGGATGATCTTTTCGTCGCGCCAGCCGAGGAGCCAGTAGGCAGTGGTGCCGTTGAAGAAGTAATGCTCGCCGGTGCCTTCCCAGATGAAGTGCCAACGATTGCGGGGATCGATGCGGATGGGGCCGCGGCGGTGGCCGTCGCTCACATGAAACGTGCCGGTAGAGGTTCGGCGGGGCCATCCCTGGTGAAATTCCACCGAGTAGGTATAGTCGCCCGGCGCGGGCGGCATGAAGCGGATGCGGTAGATGCTTCCGTCCTGTGAATCGCAGAAGCCTTCCACCTGCCAGCGTTTGCCTGTGGCCGGCAGTTCGAAGGTTCCGCGGATGGATGCGCCGGTGAAGGGATTGGGTGGATGGGGAGCGGAGGCTTGGGCGGTCAGTTCGACGAAATCGTAGGCTTCGAGGTTCTGGGTGGATTGGGTGAAAGAAACGGACCAGGGAGGCAATGCGCGGCGGACCAGGACGGCGAACACCGCCAGGATGGCGAGCAGTAGAAGAATGCGGGAGCGGCGCATATTTCAGTCAGGGTATCAGCCGAGGTGTTTATAGAGTAGATTGCCCGCCGAGCAGAGCAGCCGGTCAGGGAGGCGCGAGAAGATGTGCCCGGCGATTTGCTGTTTCCAACGCGAGGTGGCGGGAGCCGGCGGCGCCGTGGAGAAGCGGGAGTACGTTAGCAGGGAACGGGTAGCGCCCCAACGCTCCTTAAATGTGAGAAGGCCAATGTTATCGAGATCGGAGCGGCCGAAATCGAGCACGCGGAGATTGTCCAGCCTGGCTTCCTGGATGGATTTCCAAAACAGCAGGTGCATTCCTCCGAGCGGATGGAAGCGAGCGTCGGAGGCACCGTACTTGTAGACGAGAGTGTCCTTGTGGCGAAGCGTGAGGATGGCGGCCACGGGTTCGCGATCTTTGAACGCAGTACGGATCTTGAGGGTGTTGCCTGAACAGGCGATCAGGTTTTGGAACCAGCGTTTGGGCTGAGGAGGCAGGTGATGGCGCTTGCGGGCGAGAAGCAGGAGGCGGAAGAAAGCATCGAGCAGCGATTCGGACCGGCCTTCTTCGTAGGCAAGGCCCTCGCGTTCGGCGCGGCGGATTTTGCGCTGGATGGAGTCCTTGTGGCAATTGCGGAGCAGGGTGTCGAGACTGGGGGTGAGATCGAGCTGGTGGAAACAGAAGGTGCCGCATGGAAGGAACGGGGCATTGGGAGTGTCGAGTTGGCACAGTGGCCGCAGCTCGGCGTAGCGAAGATGATCCCGGCGGGCCTGTTGCGCGACAGAGGAGAGGATGGCTTCGAGATCCGCCTGGCGATCTACCAGCGGGTCGCAGTGGTCCGAGAAAGGCAGCGATACCAGGCGGTGTCCTGTCAGCCAGCTATCGACGCGGCAAAACACAATGCCATTTTGCAAGGGGGCATCGGGCGGAGATGTGGTGAAGACGAGAGGCTGGTAGCCGTAGGTGCGGTGAAGCGCTTCGAGCCAGGGGGGGGTGTGAAAGACGGAGGATCGGGGATGCCGTTGCAGGAACTCGGCCCAACGAGGGTCTGAGAGCGGATTCAGGAGATAAACGTCATTTTCTTGTGGAATGCGAGGGCGCTCCCTGCTGTTTCCATAATAGGATTCCTTCGTCCCGCTGAATGGCAACCAGGTAGAGACTGGACTGGTTGAAGCGGGCCGGGATCAGGGAATCCAAGGGGAGGTTATCTCCGAGCGCGGGTAGCGGCGATTCGTGAAGGTGGCCATTGCTGTTGGCGAAGAAGCGCCATTCGCCGCTTCTGTCGACGGTCAACACATCATCGAATCCGTTCCCATCGAGATCGGCAATCGCGCCGCGAAAACCAAACAGGCTGGTCATTGGATCGGGTAGGAAGGGAGAGTCGAGGTGTTCGAACACGGCATTGCCCTGGTTGATCAGCACGCGGAAGCTGTGGGTGGACCAAATGGCGAGGTCGGGTTTGCCGTCGTGGTTGAAGTCGGCAACGGCGCCATCGAAGAAGGCATGGGTGGTGAGATCTTCGCCCGCACTCCAGGTTTTGTCCTCAAACTTCCAGCCGCCTCGGTTCAGGTAAAGAACGGGAGGCTTGTTATCGCGAAGGATGAGGATGTCGAGCCGCTGGTCGTGGTTGAAGTCGGCGAAGATGGCTTTGCGGGCGCGGCCGGGATTCTTTCCAAGGCCGGCGGAATCGGTGATGTCGGTAAATGTACCGTCTCGATTGTTGCGGTATAACCGGCTGTCCGATCCCTGGAAGTCATTCGGGAAGGTGAAGACGGGCTTTTCGGGCGGGTGGTTCAGATCGGTGTAGGCGGCGGCCAGGAGATCGGGGAAACCATCGCCATCGAGGTCGCCGAGAACGACGCTGGAGTAGAGAGTGCCGGGGGAGGTTCGCAATCCGGCTTTCTTCGTCACGTCGGTGAAGAAATGCTTGCCGGTGTTTCGGTAGAGCGTGATGCCTTCGGCCCCGGCAAGGAAGAGGCTTCCCCGGCTGCTGTGATCGTAGTCGCCGAAGGCGGCGGAAAGGCTGCCTTCGGGAAGCGTGGTTCGTGCCGAGATATCGTGAAAGGCGCCGTTGCGGATGCTCTGGAGGAGCAGGCCGGGCCGGTCGTCCGCGGCGACATAGATGACGGGGAGGCCATTGGCGATGTTTCCGGCCGCGGCGGACCTCCGCATGAGCGGGACCAGGTTTTGCTTGGCGTAGGCTGGGGTGTAATCAGCGGCACGAACCTGGGCAGGATGATCGCCCAGGTCTTTGTTTGGCGCGTGGTGGCCGCGCAGACCGGCGAACTGAGCGGCGCGTGAGAAGGCGAAGCGCTCCGGGTGCGGCTGCTGAGCCAAGGCAGCGCACACTGCAATGAAGGAGATCCAGCGGGTCATCTACGGCAACAGGCCGAAGGCGGTTAGTTGGGTTTGAGTGAGGACGTAGACCCTGCCGTTGGCGACGAGAGGAACGGTGAACTTCGACGTGGCGCTAAGCGTATCCCTTGCGCCGGCTTGCGTGTTGTTGTAGAGTTCCGCCGCCAGGCTGGATGTCGAATAGGCGCGTAGCGTGGCTGCGTTGGTGCTTGGCTCGGCGACGGCGGAGTCATTGCGCTGGATGGCCCACAGGATGCCGTTGGAAGCGCCGTTGCTGGATACTGCCATCACTGCTCCCGGATAGGGATAGATGACCGCGGAGGTAGACGTTGGCGCCGTACTGAGAAGCCCGTTGGTTAACTGGAAAGCTTGCAGGCGGTCGTTGATGGGTCCGAAATAGACAATTCCGTTAAAGTACACGGGCGCCGAGTAGTTGCCCGGTTCCGGCGTGCCGTTCGGGAAGATGTTACTGAGGGACTGGACGACACCGCTATCGTTGTTGGAGAAGTGCCCCATGTTGTCACGGTCGACCAGGTAAATGGTCCCGTTCTTGCCCGCGCTGACAACCAGGTGAGGATGCGAACCCGGCTGGTCTGGAAGGAGCAATGGGCCAGACGAAGCCAGATCCCAGTTGTTGGAATTCATAATGGACTGGTCTTTGGAAGTAAAGTAATCAACCACGACGCCAGAGGGGCTAAGTTTGATGAAACTGTCGCCGTATTCGGTTCCGCCGGTGTTCGCGTTGAAGCTGCCGTTGGCCGTGTTGAAGAAGATATTGCCGGAGGAGTCGGCTGCTGGCCCCAAGCCACTCTGCCAGATACCGGATTGGGAGCCGTTGGGTGAATCGCACCACGCCATCGTTTGCTGAAGAGTTGTGGCACTGTAGCCAAGCACCCAGCCGTGATAAGGCGCCTGATCACCGTGGCTGGCGAACGCGATGTAGATGACTCCGTTGCTGAGCAGCAAGGCTGGCCGCTGATTGTGCCGGAGGGAGTTGAACTGTAGAACGCCACCCGAGGAACCATCGCCCGTTCCCGGCACGCTGGCCTGGAGGATGACCGGACCGCCGAACTTTTCCGCGCCGGTGGAGAGATCCAAGGCATGCAGGCGGTGGCGATAGTTCGTGGAGCCGCCGGAGACCTCCTTGGTCTTGGCGACGACGTATATCGTGTTCGAGGCAATGTCGATGACCGGAGTGCTGGTAATGCCGATTTCGGGAAAGATGTCGCCGGTTTCGCCGGTATCGGCTGCGGGGACGGTGGTGATACCTGCTGCCGGATTGATGAAGCTTACCTGCCAGAATGGGGTGGTGTTTCGGCCATCGGCATCAAAAGCATAGACGCTGTCATGCTCGGTGGCGACATAGACGACGTTTCGGAAGCCAATGCCGGAAATATTCACGTTTGCCACGTAGAGCGGCGAGGCATGCGAGATACCGTCGGTGGAGAAGGAGAACAGCTTACCGAACTGGGTGGAGTTGACATTGGCGGGGGTGAGAACGGTTTCGTTGGAATTCACCCCGGTCCGGAAGTTGTCGTTGTGCATGGTGAAGGTGACAGGGTAGTTGGAGATGTACACGGTGGCGCTGGCCGTTTGCGAAGTGGAAGTATTGGCGGTGACCGTGTGAGTGCCGGCGGTGGCGGGTGGTGTATAGAGTCCTGTGGAGGTGATGGTACCCGAGGCCGTTGACCCCCCAACAATATTGTCGACAAGCCAGGTGACCGTTCCACTTCCATTGAGAACCGTGAATTGTTGCGTCAAGGTGGAGGTAAGCACGGTGACCTTAGGACTGACGGAAAAGCCGGTGCCGGTGCCGGTGAGCGCTATGGTCTGCGGGCTGGTAGGGGCATTATCGGTGATGGTCACTGCCGCGCTCCGGGTACCGGTGGTGGTCGGGGTGAACGTGATGTTGATGGTGCAATTGGCGAGAGGCGCAAGGCTTGCCGGGCAGTTATTGGTTTGCGAAAAATCGCCGGCGTTCGTACCTGTGACGGCAATGTTACTGATGGTGAGGGACTGACTGCCGGAGTTGGTGAGCGTGACCGGCTGAGCGGCGCTTGAGGTACCAGTTGGCTGATTGCCAAACGAGATGGTGGTGCTGCTCAGGCTGACCGCCGGACCAGCGGGCGCCGAACCCACAGGCGTGTTCATGTCGGCCTGAATTTCCGCTTGCGAAAGGGCGCGGTTGTAGACGCGAACATCGTCGATGGTGCCGATGAAATAATAGCCGCCCTGCCGCCTGCCGATATTGGCGTTGATGGATGCGGGGTTGTTTTGGGAGGCCGGAACGGTTCCAACGAGCGTGCCGTTGTCCAGTGCCCCATTGACGTAGATATCCAGCGTCTGGCTGGCGGCGTTGTAGACGCCGGCAACGTGGTACCACGTATTGAGGGAGAGAACGGTCTTACTATAGCGTTGGATGTTGCTGGTGCCGTTCGAAATAGCAACCCCGAACGTGCGGACCCCGGTATCCGGCGTTGTTTTCAGTTGCCATCCGTCGCTGCTGCCGGACTTGGCAATGATCTGGCCGTCGTCGGGCGGATTTCCGGTAGGGAAGACCCAGGCGCTCCAGGTGGCGCTGGAGGTTAACGGGAAGGCGCTCATCGTGCCGAGATCCACATAGCTGGTGGTGCCGTTGAATACCAGGGCATTGCCATTGCGTCCGGAGGTGGTCCATGTGGCGCCTTGGATAGTTCCGGTCAGACCGTTGCCGGAGGAATCCGCGGTGGTGGTTCCGGAACCTTCGGAGAATCCGTAGGCGCTGATCAAACCGGGATTGACGGCGGGAGTTGAGGCGGTGGCAGTGGCGGAGTAGCCGCTGAGGTTGCCTGCGGCATCGGTGGCGCGGACACGGTAGGTGTAGCTCGAACCGGCAGTCAGGCCGGTGTCGCTATAGGTGATGCTGCCGGTGGAAGCGATCTGAGTGAAGGTGGAGCAGCCAACGCCCTGACAGCGCTCCAGGAGATAGGCGGTCACGGCGGTGTTGTCAGTGGATGCCGTCCAGCTTAGATTGATTTGGGTACTGCCGGATGCGGTTGCCGTCAGGTTGGTGGGAGCGGTGGGCGGCTGGGTGTCCGTCGCCGGTGTGGAGGCGGTGGCGGTGTTGGAGTAGGCGCTGAGGTTGCCGGCCGAATCGCTCGCCTGCACACGGTAGCTGTAGCTTGTGCTGGCAGTGAGACCCGTGTCGTTGTAAACAGTGCTGGTGATGTAGGGAACGATCACGCTGAAGACACAGGAGGAGGTGAGACAGCGTTCGATGGAATAGCCGTGAAGGCCTCCCGCGTCGGTGGATGCCGTCCAGGTGAGGTTGATTTGAGAGGAACTGGCGGCGGTGGCGGTGAGGTTGCTTGGCGCCGTGGGAGGTGTCGTATCGACGGCCTGAGTGACCGCTGTCACTACGGAAGAGTAGTTGCTCAGGTTGCCGGCGGCATCGGTGGCGCGGATGCGATAGCTGTAGCTGGTGCCTGCGGTGAGGCTGGTGGAATTGAAAGTTGTGGAGGTAGTGGTACCGATCTGCGTGAAATTCGAGCAGCCGGCGCCCTGGCAGATCTCCACCAGGTATCCGGTTACGCCGATGTTGTCAGTGGAGGCGGTCCAGTTGAGGTCGATTTCGCTCACGCTGATGGGGGTGGCCGTGAGGTTGGTGGGTACCGTTGGCGGCTGTGTGTCGGAAGTGGCGCCAATGGGGGTGTTCATGTCGGTCTGGATTTCGGCCTGACTGAGGGCGCGGTTGTAGATGCGGACCTCATCGATGATGCCGTTGAAGTAGAACCCGCCGGTGCGCCGGCCGATGTTGGCGTTGACAGCAGAATTCAACTGGGAGGCTGGCACTGTTCCGGACAGGACACCGTCGTTCAGCACTCCGTTGACGTAAATATCCAGGGTTCCGGCGGTGGCATTGTATACACCCGCGACGTGGTACCAGGTGTTGAGGGAGCGGGTGATGGCGCTGTAGCGTTGCACAGGGGAACCGCTGGAGTTGGACACGGCTACGCCGAAGGTGTGTGTCCCCGTGTCGGGGGACGTCTTAAATTGCCAGCCGGAGGAGCCATCGGATTTGGCAACGATTTGTCCGTCATCCGGTGGATTGGCAGCGGCGTTGATCCAGGCACTCCAGGTCATGCTGCCGGTAATTTGCAGGGCGGTGGGATTGCCGAGGTCGACATAGCTGCTGGTTCCATTGAAGGAAAGGGCACTGCCATACTTACCCGCCGTGGTCCAGGTGGCTCCGGAGATTGTGCCGGTGATGCCGTTGCCGGAGGAGTCGGTGACAGTAGAGCCGCTGCCCTCATTGAAGGAATAGGCGGCTACCAGGCCGGAGATGGTGGCCAGAGTAGTGGCACTGGCTGTATTGGAGTAGGAACTGAGATTCCCCGCTGCATCGGCGGCCCGCACCTGGTAGGTATAACTGGTATTCGCAGCCAGGCCGGAGTCGCTGAAAGTGGTTGTGGTGGGCGTGGCGATCTGGGTGAAGGTGGTGCAGCCTACGCCTTGACAGCGCTCGACGCGATAGCCGGTGACGCCGGTGTTGTCCGTGGAAGCCGTCCAACTGAGGTTGATTTGACCGGCTCCGGTGGCGGTGGCGGTGAGGTTGGTAGGCGCCGTGGGAGGTTGGGTGTCGGGGGCGGTAGTGGTGGCGGTAGCGACATTCGAGTATGGACTGAGATTCCCGGCGGCGTCCGTCGCGCGCACTTGGTAACTGTAGCTGGTGCCTGCTGTCAGGCCGGAATCACTGAAGGTAGTCGTAGTGGGGGTAGCGATCTGGATGAAAGCGGTACAGCCGGTGCCCTGACAACGCTCGACGCGATAGCCGGTGACACCGGTGTTGTCCGTGGAAGCCGTCCAACTGAGGTTAATCTGGGTTCCGCTGGCGGCGGTAGCGGTGAGGTTGCTAGGTGCGGTGGGAGGTTGGGTGTCGGGCGCTGGCGTTGTTGTGGTGGCGACGTTCGAGTAGGAGCTGAGGTTGGAGGCGGCATCGGTCGCCCGCACGCGGTAGCTGTAGCTGGCGCCGGCGGTCAGACCGGAATCACTGAAAGTGGTGGTGGTGGGAGTGGCGATCTGAGTGAAGGTGGTGCAGCCGGCGCCTTGGCAACGCTCGACCAGATAGCCGGTAACTGCGACATTGTCTGTAGAGGCTGTCCAACTCAAGTTGATCTGACTTCCGCTGATGGCGGTGGCGGTGAGGTTGCTAGGGGCGGTGGGAGGTTGAGTGTCAGGCCCGGATGCTCCCAGGGGAGTGTTCATGTCGGTCTGGATTTCGGCCTGACTGAGGGCGCGGTTGTAGATGCGTACCTCATCGATGATGCCATTGAAGTAGAATCCACCAGACCGCCGGCCGATATTGGCGTTGACGCTGGAGTTGTATTGTGAGGCGGGAACTGTCCCTGATAAGACGCCGTCATCCAGAACACCATTGACATAAATATCGAGTGTGCGTGCAGTGGCGTTGTAGACGCCGGCGACGTGGTACCAGGTGTTGAGTGCGCGAACGGTGTTGCTGTAGCGCTGTGCGTGGGAATTGCTGCTGGCCGATATCGCAATGCCGAAAGTATTGGGGCCGGTGTCCGGGGAGGTCTTTAATTGCCAGCCGGCGGCGCTGTTGGACTTGGCGATAATCTGCCCATCGTCGGGAGGATTCGCCGTGGCCATGATCCAGGCGCTCAGGGTCATGCTGCCGGTGAGCCGGAGCGAGGTAGGATTCGCCAAGTCGATGTAGTTGCTGGATCCGTTGAACCGCAAAGCGCCACCATACTTGCCGGCGGTCCATGTCGCGCCGGAGATCGTGCCGGTGTTGTTGTTGCCCGAGAGATCGGTGACTGTCGTGCCGGTTCCTTCATTGAAGGAGTAGGCGGCAACCAACCCGGTGGTTTGGGCTGGCAGCGGTTGGGGGGTGAACGTCGCAATACTGATAAAGCCAAATGCCATCAGTAAGGGGATGATCCTGTCAGCCAGGCGAGACGTCAAGTCACGTGACATTGCTTCCTCTACATTCCTCATGGATACGGTTACCGATGTTGTTGGAGATGGGGATCACGCCAGTCCCTTAATTCGAGAATCTCCACCTGCTTGGCAAGAGTCACTGCCCCGTGTAAACGGGAGTGAGTGCTTACCACGGACTGTGGCGCGTTGTGCAAGTTAGGTAAACGGATCAAACCGAAACCGGGGCGTTCTCTTCCGTAGGAGAACGTTTCATCAGTTTTGCAAAAAGGTCGAGGTAGAGATCCTTCTCCCCCATGACATACAAAAGCATCCCCAGATAGACGCTGAGGAGGAGGGAGCCTCCCAGCAGCAACCGAAGAAGTGGGGACAACAAATGACCGTACGAGAATTGCACCACGAACGCAAGCCCCGCCGCTACGAGGCCGGAAATCAAGGGCCGGCTTACGGTAGCGAGAATGTCGCGGAAGGAAATAACAGTGCCGTGGACGCACCAGGCAATATGGGGAAGGGCCCACAAGGTCATCACGGTGGAGTAGGCGAAAGCCACACCCTTGGGACCATGCGACAACCCAATGAGATAGCCCGCAATCACTAAAGGGGCTAGCACGAGAGCAACTTTGAGGCTCCGGCCGACCATCCCTAGGGCAAAGAGGAGCCAGGCGAGGGGATTGATCATGGCAAAAATTAGGATCGTTGGTGCCAGCAATCGGAAAATGGGAATCGCCTCGTGCCACTTTGGTCCGAGGATGACGGGGATCAAATCACCGGCAAAGAGAGCACAGGCAATCGTGACGGGAATGGTCATACCCAGAACAAGAGAATAACCCTTTAAGAAGTATTTCCTGAAGCGGCTGGGATCGTCCTGAACCCGCGATAGCGCCGAAAAAGCTACTCCACCCGCTGCGCTGTTTAAATTATCTGTGGGGATGCTGATGAGTTGATAAGCCCTTCCATAGATACCGAGTGCGCTTGCACCCCAAAAGCGGCCGAGAAGAATCTTTTCCAAGTTATACGCCACATAGACAACAAGAACATTCAATGTAAGGGTACCGCCGAAACGCATCATGGAACGGAGTTCAGTGCGTTTAGCGGGCGGCCCGGGAACCCATGCCGTAGCCATCCAGACGCCGATGGTGGAGACCAAAGGGGAAGCGACGGTCATGCCAACGATCGCCCAGTATTTGTAGCCGGCGAACGCCATGCCGATTCCAATGGCGATGCTGACTACGAGAGCGATGATCTCGATCACCGCGGCTGCGGTGAAGCGCATCTGGCGTTGGAGGAGCGCGGAATGCTGAACTCCGGCGGCGTTGAAGAGGAAACTGACCGCCAGCACAGAGGTTACCCAGACGAGGCGAGGTTCGTGGTAGAAAGCAGCGATCGCCGGCGCCAGCAGCAAGGACAGAAGCCCCAGGACACCGCCGACCAGCATGTTCACCCAGAAGAGCGTGGAGAGTTGTTCCCCAGAGATAGTCTTACGCTGAATGGTGGCGGTGGAAAGCCCGAAATCCTTGAAGAGGTTCAACACTCCAATGACGGCCGTGACCATGCCGACAAGCCCGAAATCCTTTGGATCGAGGAGTCTGCCTAGCACCATGAGCGAGCCAATGCGCAGACCGAAGTTCGCTGCCTGGGAGCAGATCTTGGCGAAGCCGCCGCGAATTGTCTTTTGCGTCAGATCTTGCATTGCCAATCAGAGCACGATCTTGCGGCAGTAAAACGCTTCGGCATAGCCACTGGGAGCGTTGCATTCCATTCCTCTGAGCCGCATGAGAGAGAGGAAAGTGTCCTGCTCGAACCAGCGCTTGGCGTGCTGGGATTGGAAGGCCTCGATGAGGTATTGAACCTTCCTTTCGCACTGCTCTTTCTCCAGGGGAACAAACAGTGCGGGCTGTCCCATGTCGCCGTCATATTTCGGGATCTCGTATTCGAGAATCAGGTGATCGCGAAACGTATTCCAGGTCAACTCCGACAATAAGCGGTGATCCTGATGGGCATCTTTCCGGTTATGGGTGAAGATGACATCAGGAGCAACCGACTTCTTCAATTCCTCAAAAATGGTCTTTACCTCGGCTCCCACAAACGGCAGGAAGCCGTCGCGAAAGTCCTTCAGCAGCGGCCCGCGGAGTTTGGCTCCCGCAAACAGCTCAGCCGCGCGTTGCGCCTCTGCTTCCCGGATTCCGGTAGCGCTGAATACTACCCAGTGAATCGAACAGTTCGGGTAATGCTCGGCCAGCCGGAGGATGGTACCACCACACCCGATTTCGATATCGTCGGAATGGGCGCCCAAGCACAGGATCTGCAGCGGTGCAGTGGCGTCTCCACTAAGGCTCAGATGGATCATGCGCCGACCGGGACGGCAAGCGAGCCGTTAGAAACCGAAACTGGCGCTTTCTGCCAAACCTTCCACGGCGCCTTGCCCTGGTTTAACTCCTCGAGAGACTGCTTGTCCTTGAAGGTGTCCATGCACTGCCAGAAGCCGGTGCATTTATAAGCCAGTAAAGCCCGCTGATCAATGAGCCGTTGAAAGGGCTCGCGCACCAGTTCCTCGCCGGGGTGGATGTAGCGGAAGATTTCATTGCGCATGACGAAGAAGCCGCCGTTGATCCAGATATCGGATTGCGTGAGCGCGGAGACGCCTGCAACGGCGCCCTCAGGAGTCACCTGGACGAGGTCGAAGCTCGCTGTGGGCTGCACCAGGAGAAGAGAAGCAACGGCATTGGTTCGGCGGAAGGCATCGATCATCGCTGGAAGTTCGAGGTCGCTCAAACCGTCTCCATAGTTGGCCAGGAACATCTCCTCGCCATCCAGATGGGGCTCGACGGCTCTGAGCCGTTCGCCGATGGTGGCATTGAGGCCTGTCTCGACGAACGTAATGGTCCAGTCGTCGATGTCGCGGTTGAGGAACTGGATTTTCTTGCCGCCCTGCGACCAGACGAAGTCGTTGGAGACGGATTCGTCGTAATGCAGGAAGTAGTCTTTGATGACGCTACCCTTGTAGCCAAGACAGAGAATAAACTCCTTATGTCCGAAATGGGCATAATACTTCATGAGGTGCCAAAGAATGGGCCGTGAGCCGATCTGCACCATGGGCTTCGGCACATCGTCGGCATAGCCCCTCAGTCGCATGCCGGCTCCGCCGCAAAAGAGAACGACTTTCATTGGTTCCTCCTCCCCGTGCCCTGTTCCAGCCAACAGGCTTCAGGCGTGCACGCCGAGCAGTTCCTCCAACCAGGTTTCCGCGCGGAAATGACGGTATTGCTCGGCACGCAGTTGATCGGCCACACGATCCGGCGGAAGCGTCACGTCGTCATAGGTGATGACGGCGTCCTTGGGAATATCCCGCAAAAGCTTACAGCCTTCCACCAGCCCCTCGGGCAGGTAACGCCCGCTGCTCATCTCTTCGACATTCACCGCTTCTCCATAGGTCATGTACATGCCGTAGTCGTCGAGGATTTCCCCAGCCTTCAGATCGCGCTTGGCAACGGCGCAAACCTCGACGACGGGCCCTCCGAGCGGTTTGGCTACGGAGTCGCGGAACAGCGCTACGCGCGCAATCGCATTGGGCGCCTCGAAGTGAACAAGATGATAGGGAATGAAGAAGGAATAGAGCGGCCCTTCGCCCATTTTGTAGAGATTCAGGTAATGCTGCTGCTTGGGGTCGGGGTGCTCCGCAAGGCAGTACACCTTGGTCAGCGGCGTACCCACAACATAGTCGATGATGCCGCCAAGCTGGCGGACCTTGTCGATGTCATAGAGCGAGCCGATCTTCATGACGTCGCCGCGATACTCGAGGCCGCGGGACATGCCGCGGGATTGCACCTTGAATCCGGTGGCATTGGCAACGATGGTCTGTTCGAAGCTGATCTTCGAGCCGTCGGCGAAGCTGGTCACCATGGCCGGGTTCTGCCCCCAACGCTCGGCAAATCCGCGCTGGGTGGTGGGATTGCGGTAAGGATCCTGAAGCCCCTTCACATTCCCCATCACGCGCGGAATCAGCCCGAGACCCTTCACCCAGCGGTAAAGGTTCATCTGTACGCCGGGCTCGTCCCCTTCGCAGGCCGACAGGATGGTCCCGTATTTTTCGGCGTAAACCTGCAAAATGGGGCCGATAGTGCCGTCAACCTCGGCGTTCATGAGAACTACGTCTTTCCCGTGCTGGAAGGCATCGAGAATGACGCGCGCGCCGAACTCGACCGAGCCTGTCACGTCCACCAGCACGTCAATCTGCTCCGAGCGCGTCAACAGAAAAACGTCTTCTGTGACCACAGGCTTCCCGGCGCGGATGGCGTCTTCCACCTCGCCCTGCCTGGTGGCCACAACCGCATCCTCGCGGCCGGCATAGGCAAACATATCCACGGCTCTTTGGGCGCGGCGGTTGAATGCCGCCACCATGCGCATTCCGGGGACGCTGTTGATGATTTGATTGGTGAGTCCCTGGCCCATGAAGCCGGCGCCGATGCTGGCAACCCGAATCGGCCGGCCTTCCGCCTCGCGAGCTTTTAATGCAGTGTCAACAATGATCATGGGGCATCCTCTTCCTGATGCGGCTTACAGGCTCATACGCCTTTTCAATTCGGTTTCCTGCGCTTCCAACAACTGCCAGGCCTGATCTTTTTCGGAGATTACGGTGAGGGGAAGCGGCCAGGAGAGTCCAAGCCGGGGATCGCTATACATCAGTCCGCCCTCCGAACCGGGCGTGTAAAACTCCCCCACCTGGTAGCTGGTTTCGGTTTTGTCGCAGAGGACTTGGTAGCCATGCGCGAAACGCTCCGGAACGTAGATGGCGCGATGGTTATCCTCAGTGAGCTCGACTTCAATGTGCTGCAAATACGTGGGGCTTTCCGGACGCAGATCGACGATGATGTCGACAATGGCGCCGCGAGTGCAGCGTACGGTTTTCGTTTCAGCAGCCGGAGGAAATTGAAAGTGCATTCCCCGGATGGTGCCCTTGTGGTGATTGAAAGCCACATTGGCTTGGGCAATGGTGGGCTTCAGGCCGTGGGCTTCGAACTCTTTCTGGCAGAAGGCGCGGGCAAAGAATCCACGATTGTCGCTGCGCGGCTCGATGTCGATGATAAAGGCGCCCTTCAGTTTGGTTTCGGTAAAAATCATAGGCGGTAGATCCTTAGCGGGAAACCACTTCCGCCGTCTCCTCCTGCCAGCGTAGGGAGGCATCGAGACGGCCGGATTGGAGGAGGCGCTGGATGTTCATGATGCGCGCATAGCGGCCCTGTTCAAGGTCAGCCGCGGTGAGCCCGACCGTACGGTAGGCATCGTAGAGTTCCTGGGCTCCCTTGCGGGCAGTCCATTGCGGGCGGAACCCAGGCACCATGCGGCGGATTTTGTCGCAGTTGACGCGGTAGCAGCGCTTGTCCGGTCCGCCGCCAGGGGCATATTCCACCTGACAGCCGGGAACGGTTTCGGAGACGATATCGGCGAGTTCCCGGATACGGTAGTTTTCCTCGGTCTGGCCGACGTTGAATGTCTGGTAATGGACCGCCTCCCGAGGCGCTTCGAGCACAGCCAGAGCGGCGCCGATGATGTCCCGAATATGGACAATGGGGCGCCATGGCGTGCCGTCGCTCTTGATGAAGATTCTTCCCGTGGTGCAGGCGGATGCCACCAGGTCGTTCAACACGACATCCAGCCGCAGGCGGGGCGAGGCGCCGTAAGCCGTGGCGTTCCTCAGGAAAGTGGGGCTGAAGCTGTCATCCGCCAGCCGTGCGACATCGCGCTCCACGAAAACCTTGGATTCGGCGTAAGCGGTGACCGGGTTGAGCGCTGCCGTCTCGTCCAGGAAGTCGTCCCCGGCCGCACCGTAGGTACTACAGGAAGAGGAGAAAACGAAGCGGCGCACACCCGCTGCTTTGGCCAGTTCCGCCAGGCGGACCGATGCACGGTGATTGATATCGTAAGTAAGACCCGGATCGAGGTTGCCCAGCGGATCGTTGGACAGGGCGGCCAGGTGCAGCACTGCATCGAAGCCTTCGAGATCGGCCTGGGCGAGGTCGCGAATATCCTTGCGAACTTCTGGAATCTGCGGGACTTCTCCAAAATCACATCCGGCGAATAGATCAGTGTCCATGCCGGCAACTTCATGGCCCGCGGATTGTAAAATGGGCCCGGCGACGGCGCCGATGTAGCCTTTATGGCCAGTCAATAGAATTCTCATGAAACGGGAGGTAGCCTTTACCGGGTATGTGAAAGCACTTCGCAGTCCAAACCCTATGCAGGTTTAGAAGGCGTGTCCTATGAGCGGGTTAGCGGAACGCCGGGCGGAAAAGAGGCTGGATAGGGAAATCCCAAAAATTAGGACTTGTGGCTTGGAATCGTGGTAAGTGCAATGATCTCAGCGAAATTCGTAGATAAGACGGTCGTGGTCGAGCACGGCGTAGGCAAGCCGGGCACGCTCGCTTCCCTTACCTTGGATGCGCCAGGAATTCCCTTCCTGGACGAGTTCCATCTCACTCCGCAGGCGCCACCAGCCGGCGACTTCCCGCGGCAAGGCAATCCAGGTTTCGCCTTCTGCCCGGAGCTCGGTAAGATATTGCAGCAGTTCGGTATAGACACGCCGTGCGGCCTCATCGATGATGTAATCCGGATGGATGAGGAAGCTCATGAGCCCGTGTGCATTGCGGATGCGTGCAATCTGTTCCTTCCATAGCCGGGTCGAGTAATCGTTGAGAATGTGGAACAGGGTGTAGTCCTGGGTGGTGGTGACCGGGAGCTCCAGAATGCGGCCGATGAAAAACGGCATTACCGTGCAGCAGCCGCCTTGTTGCGGGTCAAAATGAGCCACATTGGGGATCGACATGTCGTAGTCGAGGTCTAGTGCATCGTACCAATCGATATTCCGGTACATCACCGCCGATCGGAACCCCAGGGCGCCATATTGCCGGGCATAACGGTTGATCCGCTCGGCCCGCTTGAGGAATTGCTTCCGGTTGGTGAACAGGTGGCCGTCGTGATTGAGATCGTGGATGTTGATCTCGAACCCGCGTTCTCGAATGCTGGGCAGAAACGAATCGGGGATCGGGTAGCGGAGTTCAGGGACGATCTGGAACGAACTCTTGACCGCAAACGAATCGTTGAGATCCATCAGTTGCCGGCAGAACTCGACGCCAGCCGCAGTTTCGACGTCGTGGGTCAGCATGGTGCAACTGGGAGCCCCTTCGGGCCAGAACCAGATGAAGGGCATTCTGCTGATCTTGCCGGCTTTCATGGCAAAAATCAGGAGCTGATCGAAGACGCTTTCGACGGTTCGATCGACCGGCCATTTGGGAAAAGGGATGGTGTCCCGGCTGCGGAAGTATAACTGTTGCAGATGCTTACGGACGGGGACCGGGAGGAGCGGACGGAGCAGGTAGTAGGCGTTGCGGAAGAAGCGATTCGCCGGCAGAGGCTGTTCGTCGCCGGGAGAATCGGCGAGATAGCGCTCGCAGCGCAGATTATCGATGATTTGGAGAGGATCGAAGGGAAGAGGAACGGAGTGGGCGCCGTTTAGGGTCACATACCGGCGGGCGTCGTGGAGGGGGTCCGTGACGCGCTGGGCGGGGGTGCCGGAGGCGCATTGCCCGTAGCAGATGACACCGGGGCTGAATTGGAAGTAGCCGGAGGTGGGGGAGAGGGTGCCGGCGAGGGGGAAGTTGGCGAGATGGAGTGGGCAGCGAAAACGATCGGCTAGGAGCTTTTCGGCCTTCTGCCGGGAATTTGCCGAATCGGAAGTTCTCGACACACTCATTCGCTCTTTCCGATGCGCTGATAGAACATCGAGAACGACTTCGTCGACGTGCAGCCGCCAACAACCTGGAGAACCGCATCTGTGGATTCCGGCGCCAAGTGGAATAAGGGTACCAAATATTCCTTATTGTCGGGTCTCCCCACTTCGGAAAGGCGCAATACTACGGCTTCCCTTCCTCAACAGCTTGATACACCGATAGTGGTGTTCGGATCACCTTGCGCTGCGGACTTCTCTTCATAATCCACTTTGGCGAGTAGATGTGCCAGAGCCTTAAACATAGTGCCTTGCCCCCAGTGAAGCATCGGTGTCTTCACCGTCTTCCATCCCAAATCGCGGTAATAAAAATGGCCGTCCGGTGCCTGCATGTGTCCAATTGTCCACTGGGCAACTTTCATCGCCAGTTCAAGCGAATCGCGGCTGGAATCAGAAAACAACGCCAGCGTGTCGATAGCTTGGGCCGCACACTGAATATCTATCGGATCGGCTTTGTCATGGTAGTACTTTGGGCGGCCGCTCTCTTCAAAGAAATGACGTTGGAAATACGCAAAACCCCGCTGAAGGTTCGCCTCGAACTCCCGGTCGCCGGTGCTGTCGATATAACGTTTCAGGCAATCCAGGTTGTAGCCCGTGTGAAAATTGTCGATCCAGTGGTACTTTGACGCCTCTCCGTAAAACCATGCTCCATCCGCATTCTGCCGCGCGCAACTGTACGCCATAGCTTCTTTAGCCAGGAGGAGCGCAGACTCATCCTGAGTGTGGGCCCCTACCCGTGCAAGCAACGCCGCACCCAACATGTTGGAATTGTGAATCGAACTCTGCATGGACGGAACATAACTCAGACATGTCCCGCGGCTCGTCTGTTCCCGCGGCAAACCCTTCACAAATTCTGCCGTGCTGGTTGCTACAGCAAGGTATTTAGGGTCTCCCAGCACCTCGTAAGCCTCCAGGAACGCCAGCCCAATCAAGCTGCTCCAGACAATGGTGGGCGTATGCTTCGGAATGGTGCCGGCCCGCGTCGAGAACGAAAAATGGTTACCCCAGCAATAGTTCTCATACCCAGGTGACCGGTTTTCTATCAACCAATCGAAACAAAACCCGGCACGGCGGCGGTACTCTTCCAGGCCCGTCAGCGCGTACATTTTGACGTAACCCCACCCCATGTATCCCATGCCTTTTGTGGAGGTGTGTGGCTGGATGCCGATCCACGGACGTATGTGGAAAGGCGTCCGTAACACAGCGGCAGTCAACAGTCGCCGCAGGAAGTGCGTGTGAAAGGTGCAGTAGCGAAGAAACGACAGGTCGCCATCGCCGGGATCGTAAGCCCGGTAGTCATGCTCCTCCACCCAGCGCGTCACGCCTTGGATGCTCTTCTCCAATACATTCTTCATGATTCGTTCGCGCCCGTCAGTTGGCGTAACAGCGCCACATATTTTTTCTTCTCCCCGCCCCAGGAAAACTGCTCCCGCAGCGCAACGGAACGCTCGCGGTACCGAAGGAGAACGTCAGGATTCCCAGCGATCCGGTCAAGAGCGCGGCTCAACGAGGACGGATCATTCCAGTCAAAGAAGATGCAGTCCTCCTCGCGGAAATAATATGAAATCGCAGCGCTTCGGACAGTTACCACGGGCAGTCCCAACGATACGTATTCGAGCAATTTCAATGGTAGAGCGTAGTTCGTGACAGAGGAGATCTCCAGGGGAACAAGTCCTACATGACAATGGGCGATTCGCTCAGGAATGGCGTGTACGGGGTAACTGCGGTTGTCGAACTCGACGACATGCTCGAGCTGCAGGGAATGAATCAAACCTTGCAACTCCGCGCTGAAATCTCCTTCGCCGATGATGGTTACAATGATTCGATCTTCATGCCGCACCTGCGCCAACGCTGTCATCAACGTTCGGAGTCCGGAGCGTTCCAGGATCGTTCCATGGAATACGAACCGGACCTTGCCTTCGATGTGAAACCGCTCCCGGAGAGGAAATAGCTTCTCGTCTGCGAAATTGGCGATTACTTCGATGGCCTCGGGCGCCAAACCATGCTTCAGAAGGATACCTTCCTTGACCGGGTGATGTACCGTAATGACTTGGCTGCTGTAGGCAGCGCTGAGCCGCTCCTGCCACAGAAGCAGCCGGTAAAAGAATCCTCCCTCCCGCCCTTTGAACTTCGAGGCGAACGTATTGGGCATCGGATCGTGAATGTCCAGGATGACTTTGCTGCCGAACAGTCTCGGAACAAGGGTGCTGAACACCAGGAAGTCGGGCATGTTATTGACATGAACGGCCCGATACCGCCGCTGGAAGAACAGGCCGGTGCTCTTGGCGAAACAGCGGAGAAAGAACTGCCCATACTCGGTGAGGTAACGGAGGTGTCCGCCGCCGCGATACTTTCCTTGGGGCAACCGGATTACTCGTACACCGCGAACCATCTCTTCCGGGGGGGTGCCAGGCTTGCGCAACGCCAGAAAATCGACCTCAAATCCTCCTTCCACGGCCGCCTCCGCTTCGCGAATGACGCGCGGATCCGACTCGTAATAGGTATAGGCCAGCATGAGCACCGTTTTCCGGCGCTGGGGGTGGTGGTTCACGAAACAATTCTCGACTCGAGTGCCCGGATGATGTTCCGGAAGTCGGTGACTAGCCCAGGATCAGCAAGGACGTTTTCCGGGTGCACCAGCAACACAATATCCCGGTGCCGGGCGTGGTCCAGGAGCCAGTCCACTGGAAACCTCTGGGTGTCCCGCCAGTGGGGCTCGAGCCAAAACGCCGATGGGAAGAACAGAAGACTAGGACTGCTTCCTTCTGGCTCCAGAGAGGGATCTTCCAGATTCCCGAGAAACACGCGTAGCGAAGCTTGCTGCGCCCACTGAACGTACTTCTCTGGTTCGTAAGGAGCGTAATGATGGAAGCCGAACTTAGCCTCTCCGGAGCCATGTTTGGACATGGCGGACACTTTCCTCTTGGTGTGTCGTTCTAGGATGCGCGTCTCCTCAAGGAAAGTGCCGTAGGAGCGGGAGTTTTCCAGGTGCAAGCTGATTTCATGACGCCCGGCGTCCAGCAGTTCAAGGATGGATGGAGAGGGGAGCGTGCAGCGCCGAAAGAACACGTAGGCGCGGGCGCCTTCCGCGTTCAGCCAAGTGAGCATAGTCCGCACCTCAGCGAGGTAGCCGAGACCTTCAATTGCGGGAAAATACAGGTCTGAGCTGAGCCTGCTGAGCAGGTGGCGCGCGAGCGGCCGCCGGCCGTAGGGGCGGTCGATATCAAGACGGATGATGACGGCCATGCAGGTCGGGGAGCTTCATCCCCTGCGGAGGAATGAGGCCCTGGCGGAAGTATGCCGTACTAAGAGATCACGAACCGCGAACCCCGGCTATCTCACAATGAGATTGAGATCGACCGCGGGCGCTGGCGGCGGAACCGAGACGGTGGCTGTTCGCGAAACACCGCTTAACTTTGCATTGATTGTTGCAGGTCCGGATACCATGGGTGATGTTGCTGGCGCCGTTGCCGTGAAGGTTCCTGTCTGTTGGCCGCTGGAAATTGTTACCGATGCGGGAACTGCTAGCGTTACAGTGCTTGTGTTAGAAACTGCAATGGTAGTGCTCGCAGTCGCTGCTCCCGAGAGGGATACCGTGCAATTGGATGTCTGGCCCAGATTCAA
This sequence comes from Bryobacterales bacterium, assembly GCA_020847975.1. Lineage (GTDB taxonomy): Bacteria > Acidobacteriota > Terriglobia > Bryobacterales > Bryobacteraceae > CADEFT01. The sequence continues at coordinate 34,426 of JADLBD010000149.1, forward strand.
CGTGGTCGGTGCACAGGATAGTGAACTCAGCGTTACCTGTGATGTCCCGCCGCCGGAACCTTGTAGCGGATGCGGGTAGGTGTAAGGAATATACTGCACTGTCCAAGTGTTTGGAGCGGAACAACGGTATAGAGTTCCTTGTGAACCTTGATCAGTAGCGAAGTATCCGACGCCACCTCCACTTTCATTCGTGTTTGTTGCGCAGGTCGTTGGACGATTAGCGAGTGTGCCGAATCCCATACCTATAGTGCCATTGAATGGGGAGGAAGGAGAGGATTGCGCGGAGGCGGAAACAGAATCGTAGTAATCTCTGTTCGCTTTAATGTGATCCGTAACGCTAGGATTTGTCGCATTCCACGGGTTTTCGATAGCGAGTGATACCTTGCCGTTGGTTGAGAAGTCTACATTATTCCAGGAATATATAGGAGCCAATATGCCGTATATAGGAGATCCACCAGACGGCGCTCTACCTGGTTGCATCCAGCAAGGATATCCCAAAAACGTGCTGCTGGGGGAAGTATTGCCATCGCGAGACTGCGTACCATTACATCGCCCGAGACTGGAGCTGTATCCAGCGACGCTCGGATCGGCGGATCGGTAGTGGGTTACTGAGATAGCATTGCCAGAAATCGGCGATGCGGAATGCTTAAATACGTTATTCCAAAAATACATCTCACCAGAACCTTGATGATGAACCAATCGGGTGCCATCCTGCCATGTCGAGTCGCCACCTTGGCGTTGAAGCACATTTTCGTAGACCTCGAAGTTCACAGTGCCGCCACCATGAGTTGTTCCATGTGCCGTAACTAAACAATTCCTAACCGTATTATGGCGGAACACTACAGCAGCACTATCCCATGCGTCAATGCAGCCACTGCCGAGATCAGTCGCGCTGTCAAAGTCATAGACGTTGTCCTCTAGGAATAGATTGTTGCTGGTACCCCTAACAGAGGTTGCCCACTGGCTGGGGTCATTAGTCCCCAGTACCTTCATTGACATTATGTTGTTAGGCCCACTGAAAGTGTTGTGATCGATTACACCAAAGAACTTTGCAGATGTAGACACTTCTCCAAAAAATACCGCGATGGAGCTCGTGGCCCAATTACTGAAAGTGTTGTGATCGATCCGGATATTGTTAAGAATTCCAGGGCCATAAAACCAGATGCCCATACCGGAGCCGTTTTGAAAGGTAAAGCCGGTAATACGATAGGTGTTAGTATTATTGCCAGTCAGGGCACCATTCATGCTAATAAAAGTATTACCACCCACGGTAACTATCGAACTTCCAGCGCCGGCCCCAGCAAGAGTGACACCTTTGCTATTGCTGATGTTGATGGTCCCACTAGTCCAGTTGTAAGATCCCGCGGCAAGAGTAATAGTAGCTCCGTCGGACGCACTGTCAACGGCGGATTGAACATTAGCAATAGTGCTTCCAGCCGTGCAGGTAAAGGCTTTACCACTTCCGGTGCAGCCGGCCTCCAGAGATAGGCTACTGAAAAGCCAAAGCAGTGAAGCAGCGATTATGAAGGAAAAATTACACTTCTGCATTATCCCACGATCCTTTCAGAACTGCATTGTCGCGAGTAAGGCTCTGGATAGCTCGCTTAGCAGGTACTAGTACCAAATAACTATCGGTCACATCGCACGCGCAAGACAGAGCGTAATTCTTGGAATCGGGGAGGGGGGAACAGCCTACAGGGAGAAGAAAAAGATAGTACTCCGTCTAGGGGATGAAACCCTGAACAAATGATTGAGGGAAGTATAGCAACTATTGTTCGGTTCGTGCAAGAGGTTTGTTGGGACGGGGTACGTGATCATTTACACCAGACAGGTTTGCGTGGGGAAGCTGGAGGGCTGATGCAGCATTCGGGCTCGAGGTGCCGTTGCGCCAAGGTCGCGATTTCAGAGCCTCAAGAACTGACTCAGCAATCACTCGGTAGCCATTTCTATTGGGATGCATGTCGGCTGCGGTTCGGGCGTAAAGCCGGTGATCGAGTGAGCTTCGAAGAGATGGCAGGGCATCCACATAAGAGATCTCGGAATCTGTTAGAAACTGAAACAACTTCTGTTCGGCGAGACGTTCGTTCGCAATTAGACTATCAATTACGGTTCCGAGCGGAAGACTTGGCTTATGTTCAAGATAGCTGGAGAAAACGCGTTCCTTCGTGGGAATCACGACGACCAGGAATTGCACATGATGGGCGCGGCAGATGTCGTTCATCTCCTTCAACAGCTCGAACGTGATCCGCATCCCCTCTTGAACTGTTGGACTCTTCTGATCGAGATTGCGAAGCAACCCCTTAGGAAGGAATGCCTCCAGGATGTCCTTTTCAGGAACAATCAACGATGTAGCTGAGTCGTAGAGTTGGGCTGCATGGCGGATTTGGGCTTCCCCCTGCACCTGCCCCATAAATGGCCCGTGAAACACGAGTTGATAGGTGAGGCTGTGACGGGACAGCCAGATGCGGATCTTCTTGTGCCAGCTCAATTCGGCTGGCGCGGTCTTCCAGATATCAAAATCGGCCTTCCCGGCAGGCAGCTTCCTCAAGTACGCCCAATGGTCCAGACCATATGTAATTAAGAATGCATTCTCAAAGTCGTCGCCCATGTAAAGGCCGCAGATGATCATTCGAGGCTTGAGCTGGAGTGCCTTGGTTTTGAGAAGATGGAAGTACTGATTTGGTCCGTAACCGCCCATCCCCATGTTATAGACTTGGCGACCAGTTATCCGCCCCAGCACGTATGGCCACGAGTCTTCCATCGTGGCTGTATTCCCATAGGTATGTGAGTCTCCAATTGCTACAATATCCGCTGTCTCTGGTACCCGACGGTTCCGGAAACCCCAGGCATCAAAGCCCGACCGCTTGATGGCCGGCGAGGGGGTGGCGCCCAGAATGCTGTCCTGGACCATTTCGACGGAGAGGTAATCCGCAGGATTCAAAACCAGCCGCGCTCCCACTTCGCACAGCATCAGTCCAGCGGCGCACGATAGGGCAATGACACTGAGGTTTATGAGAACTTGCTTCAGTTTCACGCTACAGTTAATCCAGCTTGAACTCAGACCGCCAGTCTCCGGTTTCCTTCAACGGCGGCTGGTCTTGTTTAGCGAGCACATAATTCCCTACCACCAGAAAATCCATCTCCGTACGCATGAAACAGCGGTAGGCATCATCAGGTGTGCAGACGATTGGCTCGCCGCGAACGTTGAAGCTGGTGTTCACAATCACACCGTAGCCTGTCTGCTTCTTGAATTGCTGGATCAGTTCCCAATAGCGGGGATTCGTCTTCTGGCTAACGCTTTGAATGCGTGCCGAGTAATCAATATGGGTGATAGATGGCAGATCCGAGCGGAGGAAATAGAGCCGTTCGTAGAGAGGCTTCTCATGGTATCCGTCCGGCAGAGGGATCTTGTTCTCCTCACAGATCGGCGTCACCAACAGCATGTATGGGGATTGCCGGTCTAGATCAAAGTATTTCCCGATGTCCTCCTCGAGAACAGAGGGCGCGAACGGCCGGAAGCCCTCTCTGTACTTGATCTTCAGATTCATCTTCTTCTGCATCTCGGGATTGCGTGCGTCCCCGAGGATGCTTCGGTTCCCTAATGCTCGGGGGCCGAATTCCATGCGGCCCTGAAACCATCCAACCACATTTCCGCCGGCAATCTTTGCCGCAACGTCTTCAGCAAGCTCCTCGAAATCATCGTAGTAGTGTGCCTTGGCGCCGCGTCTGTCTAGTGCATGTCGAATTTCTTTGTCGGAGAATTCCGGGCCCAGGTAGGCGCCGCTCATCGCATCTCCGCACCCGTTAACCCTGCGCTCGTTTCCGTCATGAATGTGCCAGACGGCGTATGCAGCTCCAACGGCTCCCCCGGCATCGCCGGCAGCCGGTTGAATCCAGAGATCATCAAAGATACCGGCTTTGAGGATCTTTCCATTGGCAACGCAATTGAGGGCGACACCACCTGCTAGGACCAGGTATTTACTTCCGGTCAGCTTGCGGGCCGTACAAGACAGGCGTAGAACAATCTCTTCGGTAACCTGCTGAATGGCCAGCGCCATGTCCATGTACACTTGTGAGATCTGCGACTCCGGTTTACGGCGTGGTACTCCGAAGAGTCGCTCCCATCGCTGCTCATTCACCATCTTGAGTCCGGTGGCGTACTCAAAGTAATCCATGTTCAACACGATGGATCCATCCTTGCGGATGTCGACCAATTCGGTAGTGATCTTCTCCTTAAACTCCGTGGTGCGCTGCGAATCCGGATTGCCGTATGGGGCCAGGCCCATTAGTTTGTATTCGCCGCTATTCACCACGAAGCCGGTGTAGTAGGTGAAGGCGGAGTAGAGCAACCCCACCGAGTGGGGGAACTGCAACTCTCTCAGAATCTCGATCTCTTTGCCCTTGCCGTGGCCGATGGTCGTCGTTGCCCACTCCCCAACACCGTCCACTGTAAGAATTGCGGCATCGGGAAAGGGCGATGGGTAGAAGGCACTCGCTGCATGGGACAGGTGGTGCTCCGGATAGTAGATCGGCAGGCGGGCATCTCCCAGTTTGGAAAGATGCTCGTCTAGAAGATTCTTCATGAAGAGCTTCTCTTTGATCCAAACCGGAATGGCAGAGAGAAAGCTTCCGAGCCCACTGGGTGCGAACGCATGGTACGTCTCGAGGAGTCTCTCGAATTTGAGAAACGGCTTATCGTAAAACGATACTGCGGCGAGGTCCCTGTACTCCAGGCCGGATTCCTCTAGCACGTAGCGGCAGGCATGGATGGGGAAGGAGGAATCGTGCTTCTTCCGTGTAAACCGTTCCTCTTGGGCGGCAGCCAAAATGTTTCCGTCCACCAGAAGAGCGGCGGCGCTGTCGTGGTAATAGGCTGATATCCCGAGGATCGCCCGTTGCATGATTGCTCCTTTCTCCACAGTCCCTGGCGGCGTGGGAATACCGTAGATTCAAAACAACGTGTAAATAAACGGCGCGATGGCGGATCCGCCGGCAAATACAATCAGAGCGCCAAACATCAATAAAATCATGATGACGGGCAGTAGCCAGAACTTCTTTCTGTGCTTCAGAAACCCCCACAAATCCTGTAGAAACGACATGGCGATTCTCCTTTAGCCCTTAGTAAGGCTTCTCCAGATCACGAGCTGCGAACGTATAATTTCTCTCCCACATCACAGATTCCTCGCTCGCCTTGAAGGCACGCAGCTTTAAGGAATCCTTCCCTGTGATCTTGCGCACAACTCCCATCGGGGTGACGATGAGGAAAAATACGATGGCAAGTAAAACCTTGGACATGACTATCCCAAGCACATGAGAAAGCCCAAGCCACCCTACCGCAACCGGGCGAAATATTAGGGGGACGGTCATGTTCAAGACATGTAACGCAATTGCAGCAGCAATCAGCACTTCCCGTTTTTGAACCATGTAGAGGAGCAGAATCAGTAGTACCATCGCCATTCCAGTGTCCCGGCTCTCTTCCTTGGTGATTGTTCTCTTCAAGAATTGCATAGCGATAACGTAACTCCTATTGTTCGGCTCGCCCACTTCCTCTGATCGCGTGGGGGTCTTCCTTCGGACACCTCATTCCGTTTGTGGAGGCTTAGCAGAGAGATGGTGAGAAAGAGCAACTAGAGCACTCTTGGTGCTCGTGAATGACTCGTGGTGGTGGGCGTCAGAGCTATGTCTGATCTTTCCACTGTCGGTAATCTGGGATGGTTGCACTCTCTCCAGCCAGATCTCGCGCCAGTAGGGGTAGATTCCCCTGGGGCAGAAGGTACGACAGCCACTGTATTTGGCTTGGCAAATCACTGAATCCAAAATGATGCACGGGGTTTTCATATCCTGCATCTTACCGGTATTCTCGTTGATGATTCGTGTGACTCTCTTCAACACGCGATACGTGCCTCCGCAATACGGCACCATCTCAGCGTCCCACAGTAGCCCGCGGTTCTTGCTTCCAACAGTTAGTGTGGCCAGAATCTCCTCGTGTGATTTCACGCGAACGAGTTCACCGGGTTGCAGATCGAGGGCGGTGCTGGGTGTAGGCTTCCCATCCGGAATGGTGCCCGATGTTCGGGGAAATTGTGGACCACCCCACAGGCTATGACACGTATTGTAGAGCCATCGCATAGGAGGACCAAGACCGATTCCCGCCTGGCTAAGGCTGTAGTAGCATGCATAAACTAGAGCCTGGAACATCTGCACAAGGCGCACATTTCCGGATTGATAATCCTCAATGTATTGGCGGACATCCCACCAGTCGAGATGGGACGTAGCGTAGGGAAGACGCGTTGCCTGGCAATGGTAAGTAGGCTCTGCGCCGGCTGCACCGGAGGTTTCCGCGCTTCTCCAGACGTCATTCTCGCCGCACCAGGTCCTTGAGGCTACCTGCGGCAGGGTAACCAGCACATCACAGTGATGCGTGTCCGCAGCGTTGTCCACAACCGGCTTCAGCCATGCCTCCTTCCAGAAAATCAGACATCCAGCCTGACAACCTCCATGACCGCTCCCGTCACAACGTGTTTCCAGATGGACAGTCCGTTCTACACGGCGGCCTCGTGTTGGAAATACCGTGTCGCAGGTTTTGTGAGCCCGTTTATACACACGAAACCGCTTCCCGCAGTAGGCGAACATCTCAGGCATAAACGGCATTCCATCCAGTTGTCCATTCCGGTCAAGGGTTGTGAGAATCTCTTCCTTACTGCGAACTTCTACCCAGTCACCGACCTTGAATTGTGCTGTCATTACTTAGCATGCCCCGCTACGGACCGTTGCCCTACAAGCGCTCCAGATGAGTGGCCATGCGCGATTGGACTAGGCGAAGGTTCCAGGGAAATCTCCATTCGCGCCTCTAGATTCTCACCGGGCTGCGGAGCGCTGTCTCTGCCTAGAGGCAAGAAAGCGCTCCGCCGTAAGCTTTGGATTCAAAATACAATCCGCCAACTCGGCTGCCGCTGCGCGGATAACGCGTGGCACGCTGAAGGGCAAACCAACTTCCCGGATTCCTCTCTTATGTGTGGCCCAAAACGCCCGCTCACGCCCGAGGAGCAGACTCTTGCCAAGAAAGCGATAATATGCTGCTAAGTGAGTGCGTAAACATTCCTCCCACTCTCTCTCACTCAAATACACCTTACCGTATGACATGAGAATATGCAGCATAGCCGTCAAATTGCTGTGTAGGTCCGTCGAGCGACTATTCAGGGAGTTTGACCGCACCCGTGTAAACGTTAACACTTGATGTACAAAGCCAAAATCAGAGCTCTGCAATAAGTCAAAACACACTTCTGTGTCAGCGTGAATGTTAGCCTCATTAAAAAACCAATGCCTCTGTCTCACTAGATCAGCGCGGTATAGGACTGAGTTCGCTGATCCGAACACATACAGCGCATCGAGCAAATGACTCCTGCAAATGTATCGGCCATTTATCACGCTGGTGTGGTAGGGTAATCCTGTCAAGGTCACACGCCGCCCCTCTAAGGTGTAGGCACTGACGATGCCGACGGTGGGATTCGCCTCGGCCACCGCTACCATGCGCTCGATGCATTCCGGGAAAATCCAATCATCAGCAAATACCACCTTGCAGTACTTACTGGTGGCGGATATGTATCGGAGCCCAACATTATGATTCACTATAGGGGATAACGTCGTAGGGTTTCTATACACCCGGATTCGTTGATCCCGTGCCGCATACCGGGCACAGATCTCGGGAGATCTGTCCGTACTGTTGTTGTCAATCACAATGTATTCCCAGTTTACATACGACTGTCTGAGAATGCTCTCAATACTCTCGGCCAAATGAAGTTCTTCATTATGGAGCGGTGTAATGATGCTTACCAGTGGCTGGTTGAACGATATCTCTGTCACAATGCTGACGCCTCCGATCATTTGGAGTGGAGTCTGAGCTATCGTAAGAGCTAATGAGCAGCAAGGCCATAGCGGCGCGTCTTACCGAGGGGTGTACCGCGCGCAAGTACGCGACGGAGAGTCCAGCCCTCCCACAGCCTGGTCAGCCGTAGGGAAAGAAAATTCTGCTTGTCGCGCCACGATCCTAACATGTGATGGACGCCAAATGGCCCAAATTGATGCCAAGTACAAGGATCACGGACATCGTCGGGAAAGAGGACAGTCAACCTGTTGGCGAGGAGCGGATTCTCAGCACAGGTGCGTGATACGAGTCCAGGCCCGGTAGTGTTCAGAATATAAAATTGTTTACGAAACGGCGACGGTATAGCGTTCAGCATTGGCTTCACCCATGTAGCGTCAGCCTGCGCACGCAGACAATTGTCGATGACAGCCGCTAGGAAGGGATGAGATTGGATGGAGCCAAACGCATAGTTGCCGATTTGCCAATCCATAGTGAACTGGCTCCACAAATATCTGATGGCGCTCAATTCCTCGAATGGCCACACGCATTCACATGAGAGCAGTGGAGTTAAGGACCTCGCGAGGAACATATCGAGATCGAGATAAAAGCCGCCGTAACGATACACGGCCAGATAACGAAAGAAGTCATACTTCTGTATACGGTAAGGAAAGGAACGGTAGGCTGCACGGTGCTCTGGCAACTGCTCCTCTATGAACGCATCTACCATTGCATCATCGAAGTACATGTACTCGTACTCAGAATGTAGTAAACGTACATTCACGAGAGCAGCCTCGAGAAGTAATGGCAGTTTCGAAGGCCCGGTTTGTATAATGCGGCGTGGTATCAGGTGCGCTCCCACGGGCTCCCGACCAGCGATCTCTGATGAATGTTCTAGTGCCATATCATCACCCAGCATGGGAATGCTGCTCTTCAGGGCTGGTCGCTGCTGTTGATCGGCGGCCTGGAAGGGAATATGTCACACTAGAGTGATGTCCAGCGAACCAAGTGGGCGGAGCGATAATAGAGAGAAGAAAGGAGATCCATACAGGAGACATCATCTTGAACGACCCCTCGGTGAAATTGTAGATAATCGCCAGCACAAAGTAGGCTAAGCGAAGCGCAAAGAACTCCGAGGAGGCAGCGACCGCTCGCATCACCTTGCGATAGCTGGTGGCGAGAAGGATGCCAAGTATGATAATACCGAGCCATCCTAGATTTAGATACACTTCCAGATAGCCGTTGTGGGCTTGATTGCCGCCCCCATTGATACGGGTGATGTCAGCCAAGCGTTGACCCATCCAAAAACTCTCGTATCCGGCTCCCACCCACGGATTGACAACGAACTGAAGCACCAGATGCCACATATCCGTTCGTCCGGTGAGTGTAGGGTCGCGTCCAATCGTTGTTAATGCTGCACCCCCGATTCCCAGAAACAAGACTGAAAACGATGCGGCAATGAGGGTAAGGATACAGAGTCGCACGATTGCGGGACGGCGCATGAACATATAACGATGCACACCAACGAGTAATGCGCCAATTAAGAAAAAGGAGCAGAGTGACGTCTTGGAATCGGCGATCCAAAGAAGCCATAACGACATGATGAGCAGAGTCGCGTCGGCAAAGTGCCTTCGTCTCCTGACGGCCTTTGAAGTTACTTCGCTGTTAAGGCACAGGCGCCAGACAGCCGCTATGCCAAAAATCAGACACAACATCCCAAGTGAGTTTTTCCCTGTTGCCACGCCTGTCCAATACAGGCTGCCATCTAGGCCATAAGCTCGACCGAGGTCGGGAAAATACCGGATGAAGAGGAGCGATGCTGGTATGAGTATGGACCCAACTTGAGCAAAGACGCGTTGCACTGCTGCCAAGGGGAAGGGATCGGTGATCATTACCACTACCATGATGACATCGCCGAGGCTTCGAAACCATCGCTTTAGGCTGATTAAAGGGAAATCCGACCAGAGGACACTGATGCAGCAATAGAGAAAATAGAGGGCGAGGGGCGTGTTGGCGGCGACAATGCTGCGCACATATGCGATGCGACGCGTGAGAACGAGGACGCCAAGAAACATGAGCACTGCAAGCACGTCGCGGTCGACTGGGCTACCCTCCATATAGCGTTCCACGTTGTCCGTTGGCCCACTTAACTGAAGCCACTCACTCACATTCCTTGACGCAGCGATCAATAACCAGACCACAGGTATCCATAGCGCGCGGGATGTCCGAACACTAGGATCGCGATGTAGATACAACAGGCCAAGGATTCCGAGAGTACAAGTCAGAGCGGCTAACTGGGACGGCATGTGTTCGGTGAACAGCAGTTCGTATCAGGCAAATACTACTGAATACAGTCGGTCAGCGGTCTTCCAGGAGCGCCGCGCATGTCTGACCCAGAGAACGCCAAGAATTGTTATCGCGAGGCCTCCGAGGAAGGACAGTAGCAAGCGCTGTATGTGGCCTGTGTTGCGGAGACTGAAATGGAGGGCGTGGAGAATTAGGATTTGCAGGATATAGGCAAATAGTGAGTATTGCCCTAGAAGAATGATGGTTGTCCTCAGCGGATGTTCGGTATAGACCGGTAGTGTGCCTATCAGGTATATAAGCGCAAGATTTACACATACACCCATCACCTGTAGTGGGTATATCTCCGCCCACACAGTGATGGCGGCGAGATAACAACCGTATAGAACAAGCAAAACAGTGGAGTGAGTGTTAAGATAGCGTAACGAAGAGTGTGGTACGTAGCCGACGGTAATGCCAAGAACGCCGAGGGTAACCAGCTCCGCATACGTGTTACTGGTGCCGCATGCATGCAAGGCTGCGATGAAAAGAATGCCGCACAATGCGGCTAGGTGGAAGATGTGCTGGCAATAGGGTGATAATATTGCGAGAACCGCAGACAGGATGAGTAACTCACCTATCGGTACCAGTATTGAGAAAGAGACTATAGCCTGTCCTGTAAGATACATAGAAACAACAGCTTCTATTGATGAGTGTGCACGGCCCGTAGGTATCACTGAGCGGATCGCAATATTGGCGATCAAGAATAGAAACAATAGTTTAAGGCCGCGGATCAGTAGACGCCGGGACAACACGAGGTTGCGGGATGCATACTTCTGGAGATATACGTGTGAAATAATAAAGCCGGTGATGAAGATGAAAGATGGAGTCAGAAAGCGCAGGTACTTGTAAAAACTACCGGTGGTACTCACAAAATAGTTTAGCCAGTGGTACACCACCATTAAGAGGACCAATACACCTTTTGTGAAGTCCAGCGCGACAATACGGCCCTGTGCGTTAGTCATTACATGACTACCGTATATCATTGGCGACGGTCATTGTCAGTGAAGCAGGGTCCTGGCGATATATTCTAAGGTCAGGAGTTTATGAAGTGAGGTTGTGTAGTTGCGGAGACCCTTTGTGTGATCATGAACTACAGCTTCAAGTGTGCGACGTTGTATATAGCCGCGGGAAAGACTGCGGCGGTCGAGGAGGATGTCCCGAAGATACTGGGACAGGACGCCGCGGTACCAGCTACGGAAGTGGTAGAACTTGTGTCGTCCTAGAAAAAGACGTTCGACATTTAAGGGAGCGAGAGCACGGTCAATACGGGAGAGCCAGTGAGGCATACCGTAGTCGTATGCATATTCCGCCTTTACGGTGAAATCCATTATTGCTTTGACGCCCAGCGTGTAGATAGTGCTCCGGTGTGGGATTACGCCCCGGTCGGTGGGGATACCGGCCAATGTGGGGTCGCCATCCTGTATCAACCGGAGTGAAATGTTATTGTTTTCACAGGAGGATACGGGAGCGCGAAAGACCGTTCGGACGAGTGCATTGTCGAGAAAAGGGGAGCGCAGAGACAGTTGGGTTTGTTCGAGTGCGAGGAGTCCGTAATGGTGCCAAGGCGCTTGACGGAACACGGCAAAAGAGAGTGGATGCGTCTTCACTAATTCGTAGTATGTGTTCGTGGCGTTCGTAATATGGCCAAGAAACTCTTGTGCAAAGAGATGCGGAGTGGGGTCTACGGGTTTAAATGCCCTAACACGGCGGAGGACTTCTCCGCCGTAGTTGCCCGTCATGCGGATAGGCGCGATGTTGGCAGCTTGTTGGTTCACATAAAGGTCTGCAGAATGGCTGACATCAATACAGCCATCTGTGAGGTATACAGCGCGCTCCGCATACTGGTGAAAGCGAGAGAGAAAGGTTTCTCCGACACGAATGGTTTCGTGTGGCTGGGAGCATGTCTCGGCTACTCTGCGGGCTAGAATAACGTCGTGGGAATCGCGAAACATGCCTCCAAAGGAGTAGCATGGCAGGGATCCAGGGGGAGACTTGTGCCATGCCATAATCATTCGGGTATCAAGACCACCTGTCAGGGAGATTCCTACACGCTCGGGCGCCTGAAAATACCGTGAAAGATGCGTCGAGAACACATCCCGTAGCTCTCCGTAATACGTCTCCGGCTCAAGGGGAGATTGATTCTCCCAATCGCAGGGTTGAAAATACTCTCCCCTGCGCCTCACACAACCGCCATGAAAGATCCAGGCAGAAGCGGGTGGCAGAGTGTAGATGTTCGCAAAGATCGTCCGGTTGTCAAGTACACAGCCGCACGAAACAAATTCTCCGAGACCCCGGAAATCGGTAGTTCGGAGCTCCGGGCGGGCGGCAAGAATCGCCTTCGCCTCCGCGGCGAAATAGAAAGTATCTTTTTCTTCGTGATAGTAAAGCCGCTGTAGGCCGTAGCGGTCATTGAACAGGAGTACCAGCCGTCGTCTTTGGTCAATGAGGAGTCCGTGAAACCGACCGTTCACACAGGCGGGAAACGTTGGGTCGTCCTCGTATTGGTGTACCAAGTAAGATGGGCCGTCCGTGTCGAGGGTGTGGCCTCGTGCCTTGAGATCAGTCGAAGTTCGTGGATCGGGGTAGTCTTCACCGGAAAACACGAGCGTGACATCTCGCCCCTCATTGTGAATAGGCATGCCATCGGAGAAGGAGCCGCTGCGCGCAACCCATCCCACGTACACTCCCAAGCCCTCGTCTATCCATGTGCCACTTGTATAGAAGGATTCGTGTTGTAAAACAGCCACCATTGCAGACAAGTCTTGGATAGCTTGGTCGCGTGGCGCTGTTGTGATGAGACCTACAATACCAGGCATACTGAACGCCTAGGCTGATTCCCGCATGAAGTGAAGCTTGCGATTGTGCCAAAGATTGCGAATTGCCCGGAGCCTAGCCGTCACGGGTTCGGGAAGCCGGTCCACGAGGCGGCGGTGGAGGCCAAGGCGCAGGGCGCACCATCCAATGGGGGTGAGGGGGACGTAATATCGCGGCACGTCAATTCGGCTAAATCCGTTCACCTCCTTAAACTTCATAATTCCATCCCACTCCTTCTTCCCGTAGGAGAAGCTTTGGTAAACGAGATAGGAGATGCCCCGAGTGGCGCAAGCTCGAACGGAATGCGCGATTAATGCATTCGTGGGCGCTTTATCCCGGTGCTTCAGTAGTGACAGGATATTCATCAGGTTCGCTTGTGTGTTCTCCTCATCCGCAGTCAACTTTACAAACCCGATCAACTCCTCGTTAAGGAATGCGCCAATAAACACGCTGCTGTCCAGAAAGGTTGCTTCTTCGTGATATACCGTACTGACATCTTTACCGTAATGCGGAAATCGGCGTCCCTGTCTGACAGGTGACTCGTTGTAAATCCTCCAAATACCCTTCACAAGTGAATCGCTGAATGGGACTTCCCGAAGTACAACACCCTTCTTCTCAGCTTGGCGGGCCCTGTTGCGCGCCTCTGGCCGGATCTCTTTCCACCAACTGTCAAAGCTGGTCACTCGCAATGCTGCGAAGTTATCCCACTCCATAGGGTATACATAGCGTGGGGGTATGTCCACCAACTTTTGAGTGAAGGTGAATAAGTCCACCCGTGTGGCCGTCTGACGCAGGCCTTCGAGGATCGGTTCGGGGGCCCCTAGGAACTCATAACCGTCGGCTTCCAGTTGGCACATGCGTACTATGCGCCCCGAGACGCGAAGCTCTCTACCGCACACTGTAATAAGTTGCTTATTTAGCAAATCGACACCATCCGACAAAGGGTATAACCCACACGCATACTGCACACCGGGCGAACTGATGGGTCCGTCCGCTGCATCCAACGCGTTGTTGCTCACCAACGGCACACACCAATAGGTGTTAGCGACACATGATAGGACGACACCAAGGTGGAAGTAATAGGATGCCCTCGTAGCCGCGCAGTCACTGCATCGGTCGCAGAGAAGTTCTCAATGAGATCATACCGTGTCAGCGCCACGGGATTGTGTATCCTTAGCCATCCAGTGATATGCACGTATCGTGATGTGCACCGCATAACTATATTTACAGGTGTTTACGGTCGGCTAAGGCCAGTACGTAGTCGACAGGCCTAGCGAGAGCCTGTACAACGCCATGTCTTACCCGGCCATGTGCGCGGCGCCAGATGTCCCCCGAGTGAACGGCATATCGAGTTAACCTGCTACCGTGCGCGTCAAACCGCCCAAGAAAGTGCACATCTGTTCCATGTGCCCCGGCAAGGTCACTCTTGAACTTATAGGGTCCAGGGTTCTTATCTGGATTAATACCATTTAGGTCATACTGTTGGATACCCAACTCCTTCAAGTGCTTAATCATGTGCCAATGGAGAATATGAGAACAGCCACGCGCGCGCAGTCCCGCAGTAGTGGTGGCGCCGAACAAGTAGACAGCGGTGTGCCCAAGTATACTGCATACGATGCCGGCACAAGGCTGTCCCCCAGTGCCACTTATCGCGACCGTCATCTTACACTGTTCCGGCAATCTATGTTGAAGCGACTGAAAAGTAGTAAGGTTGTTTGGTTCTGCGAAGTGTTTGCGGGAGACCATCTCTCGATACATGCTGACGAAGGTTCGAAAAGTGTTCTCATCGGAACCTTGTATTATGTCAAAGCTCGCTTTTTCTCCAGCTTTCAAATTGCGCTTCCAGTCGGGACCCAAATGTGCGCGCAGGTCATCAAGGCTCGGTCTGAGATCCATAACGATTGTACGGGTAGAGCCAAAGGAAGTGAGGGGGGCGAACTGCTCTTCTCCGAGAATCGCCGCGAAGTCAGGTGAGTCCGTTTGGTACAGCACAGGATACAGCCGAAGTGTCAATCCACGGTTGCAGACGAACTCGTTCCGGAGTGCACGAATAGCTTGGCGAAACACGTTAGTGGATGGCGGATCTATGGAGCGCTTCCATAAAGGGCCCCATAGGACGTATGCTATGCCAACTGGAATGAGCGGTAACCGCGCGATGCGTACTTGTGCGATTGCGACTACATTAGTATGCTGACGTAGAATAAGATGAGTGAAATGACTAGAGGTGACGTCGCCGTATGCCCAAGTTTGGTAAAGGTTTGCATCGGTGAAGTCCTCTAGTAGTCGATGCCAGACGGGTTCAGATAGGTGACTAACCTCAATAGTATAACCTGCGTCTAAAGGATGAGGGTATGCGTACATCATGATATGATTGTCAATATGGCAGGTGCTTATATAAGGGGCTATTCCGTGACGTAAGGGTCTGTAACAGTGGATATTCCGACTAGGGCACAGAGCTTCCCCAAATGGTCACACAGTTTGATGAGGAGGGTCATGAACCACGATTGCCCCCTCAGGAGCGCAAATGGGAGCAGTAAGATATACACTGGTACAGCTGTGATAGATCTAATGATGTCTCGAGATCCGAAGGTCGGAGCTTTCGGTTCTAGCGTTCCTCTCAGCAATGCCCGGCGTAACATGAATCTGCGATTCCAACGGATTGGAGGGATAACTTCATATGCTAGCGCCTCATTGCACCAAATGAACCGGAAGCCGTGCTGAATCATTCTGTAGAAAAATTCCTGATCTTCTCCAGTTCGAAACTCAGGGTTGAATGGCTGTTCTGTGCATGCAGCGAAAACTGCCTTTCGCAGGAAGGTATTTCCTGTCCTACCGTTTCTCCACGCGATAACATAGCCGGTTGGGTAAGTCGCACGTTGGTGAAAGTGACCGTCCAAGACCCACTGGGGAGGGCTCACATCGTAATGTGGCTTCACTGGACCGAGAACACCATCGACATGGTGCTTGTTGCAGGTGTTGAATAAGATGGAGAGCCAGTGCGTGATCGGAAATTCATCATCGTCTATGAGCGCAACATAATCCCCAGAGGCGTGTTCGATCGCTTTATTGCGTGCGAGCGCAATACTCTGTTGTGCCTCTACGCAATAAGTGATCGGAATGCTAGCGGTTGCGCTGAAAGCATGAACTGCGTCCTTGGCGGATTGAAGAGCATCGTTGTCCACGACAACAATGGAGTAGGTGAATAGACCGCCCGTTTCCTGCTCGCGGAGGGCGTCCAATAAGCGCTTCAACAAGTCTGGCCGTTTGTAGGTGCAAATGCAGACGGAGATGTGCGGTAGGGTCAGCATTGGCTCCCCGGGTTGGCCGGCCATTCGTATCGGGGGGCAACGGTGAGATCCGCTGCCCAGGAAAAGATTTCACGTCCTGCAAGAAACCGGTATTCAGCTGGGTGGATAGGGTGGGTTTCTACTTCTACAACAAAGTTGCGAGAGAGAGAAAAGATTCGGCGCAAGCGTGTTGGGGGATCGAATGGGGCAAGAGAGAAAAGGTAATCCGGTAGGCGGTGCCTGCGCTGTAGGATGGTATCCACCATCTTCCGGTACAGACGGTTCACGAAACTCTTTTCTCCAGGCTCAAAAGAGAAATTGCGACGCAGAAGAGTGCCAGCCGGAAGAAGGTCACTCGCAAGCACATTCGCGCAGAGATGCATGTGGTGATGGCCATCAATTCGTCTGGGTGGTGTTCCATATAGCCGAACAAATTCGCCGATCTGCGTGGAGACAACATATTCGAAGGAACGGATAAGCCCTGGATGAAACACAGCCTGGGCGAAGCGGTGCCGGCGTAGATACTGGGAGAGGCGTTGCTGGTGCTCGGTAAGCAGCGTGGAGACACCCAGTGCGGAAAATGAAGTCGTGAAATTCAAGTGAAGCCCCGCGTCGATCCCTTTCTCACGGGCAATTCCCGCCGCCCGTTCGGAGTCTTCCATGAACACCATGGCGCTCACTGACGAAACTGCCCCTGCCTGGATGCACTCCAGTGTGCGGTCGGTGTTTTCCGTATCGCGCCCCCAGTCGTCAGCATTTACGATCAGCATACCGGGTCGTTTCCTTAGGACGCTGCGAGGCGCTGCGGATGAGGAGTCTTTCTCCCAGTCAGAAATCGCCTCAACCTCTCCATCTGTTCCCGTCTCTGGAACGCAACCAACTCCGCGGAGACTGGACGCTGCAATCCACGCAGCATCGACCATGTGTAGCCAAGCCCTAGCAGGAAGCCTCCCATCACATACGGGGGTTTCGTCATTTGATACGCCGCTCGGAAGATCTCCCACAACGGGTGGTTTCCGATGGCATAGTCCTTGGCGCCATTCTTGAATCTGGCTGACAACACGCCGCTTTGCGCCGTTCCCATCGTGCGATGGTGCAGGCATACCTTTTCGGGAAACGTCCTTGTTCTCCAGCCCTTCATCCTCGCCGTAAGAACTGCAATGTGATCGATGCAGCCTCCCTTTACCGGGACATATCCGCCAATGTCTTCGAAACACTGCCGCCGGAACACTTGGCAGGCGCCGGACACGTGTTCGATGTTCACAAAGCGGTAATCGTAGATTGGGGTGGCATCCTCTTGGAAAGGCGTTCCGACCAGGCCGAGTGAGCCATCCTCGGCAAGCTTGTGGAGCAAGAAAACAAAATAGTCTTCCTCAAAGGAGATGTCGCCATCCAGGCTGGCGATCACTTCATACTCTATGTCTGTGACTCGGGCGTATCCGGCTTGGAAAGCATGCACCTTTCCGGCGAAGTGCCGCTCCCGGCGCTCCGGCATCCGCACCAGTTCAATCCATGGGTATTCGGCAGCATACCTCCCTACGATGTCGTCGGTTCCATCTGTAGAACCGTCACTGACGATCACCCATTTGACCGGCTGCACAGTTTGCGCCACCACGGACTGTAAGGTCAGTTCAATGAACTGTGCCTCGTTCCGTGCCGGTGTAATGAGGACGTATCTTGGTAGGGTAACCATGCTGGCTACGACGAGTGCTGTTTATGCGAGGCTCAGGGCTTCTACGGACGGGTGTTTCCTGGCGCAAAACTCACCAATAGACTCCACGACGAAGCGTGCTTGTGCCTCCGTCAGTTCGGGATGGATGGGCAGTGCGAGGGTTTCCTTGGCCGCGCGCTCGCTTTCCGGAAACGATCCTTCTCCCAGGCCGAGATAGGAGAAGCATTCCTGCAAGTGCATCGGTACAGGGTAGTACACTTCCGTGCCTACACCCTTCTTTTTCAAATCCGCCTGTAGCTCATCGCGGTCGGACACTCGGATAACATATTGATTGAAAATGTGGCGATCCGTCACCACCGTGGGTAACCCTACCGGCGAGGCAGCCTCGCGAAGCAGTTCATCGTATTGCTTTGCGTTGCGTTGCCGGGCAGCCGTCCAATCATCCAGGTGCGGCAGCTTGGCGGAAACAATCGCTGCTTGAATCGCGTCGAGCCGGAAATTGCCGCCGACAATCTTGTGGTAATACTTCGGTTTCGATCCATGGGCCCGGAGACAGCGCAACTTCTCCGCCCGCTGTGCATCGTTCGTGACTACCATGCCCCCATCGCCCGCGCATCCGAGATTCTTGGATGGGAAGAATGAGAAGCACCCGTAATGTCCGATGGAACCGGCCCGGCGGCCTTTGTATTCTGCTCCAATCGCCTGTGCGGCATCCTCAATCACCACGAGACCATGCTCAGCCGCTACAGTCATCACTGCGTCCATCTCGGCCATCTGTCCATAAAGATGCACGGGGATGATCGCCCGGGTCTTGGCTGTCACTTTTGACGGGAGTTGCGACGCATCGAGGTTGTAGGTTACGGGATCAATATCGACGAATACGGGTTTGGCGCCAACACGAGCGATTGCGCCCGCGGTAGCAAAGAACGTGTAGGGAGTGGTGATCACTTCATCGCCAGGGCCGATGTTCTCGGCCATGAGAGAGATGAGCAGTGCGTCGCTGCCGGACGACACTCCAATTGCGTGTGCGCAGTTCGAGTAAGCGGCGATCGCTTTTTCGCATTGCTCCACCTTCGGCCCCAGAATGAAGTGCTGGGATTCCAGTACCTCGGCGATGGCGACGTCCACTTCGGCTTTGATAGCCGAGTACTGCGCCTTAAGATCGAGCAACGGAACATTCATATTTCGCTTCCTCCTTTACAGTTCGATAAGACTTCGAGCCGATGCTCAGCTCGGCGGGCAATGGAACCTCTTCATCGAGATCAAGGCAGCGGAGGACGCCAGGCTCAACTTCCTTATAGCGGTAGCCTGTTTCCGGACACCGCATGACTCCATCGGAATCAGGTGATTCGAGACGGTGGCCATGCCGGCTCATCCATCCCGCTTGACGGGCCGGGTTGCCTAGCACCAACGCAAAGTCAGGAACGCTCTTCGTCACCACTGAGCCGGCTCCTACAAATGCGTAGCGTCCAATGGTGACTCCACACACGATCGTTGCATTGGCGCCAATGGTACATCCGCGCTTGAGCAGCGTAGTCTCATATAACGAATGCCGGTTGATCTGGGAACGGGGATTGGAAACGTTAGTCAAAACACAGGAAGGTCCCAGGAAGACATCGTCTTCTATCACTGCGCCCGTGTAGACAGAAACATTGTTTTGAATCTTGACATTGTTTCCAATCACGGTCCCGCCGTCGACATTCACGTTTTGACCGATGATGGATCGCTGGCCGATTCGAGCGCCTTTCATGATGTGAGAAAAATGCCAGATCTTCGTGCCGGCGCCAACTTCAGCCCCCTCGTCTACGTATGCTGATTCGTGCACAAAGTAGGGGCGTTCCTTTTTCTCGTGGTGTCCGTTCAAGTGGTCCAGGTGGATGGTCCCGTTCGCGAGAGCGCGCTGGCAGGCATCCAACACCCGCAACACTCGAAGCCCCTCCGTGCCGTCACTGATGGGCGGGGTTCGCGATTCCACACAGTCGAGAAAATGCTGGCACTCCGCCTTCAGCGGCTCGCGGCTGTCCAGCTCCACGGCCTCTCCCTCGGCCTTCACCGCCGTTGGAATTCGGTTCCGCCATTCCACCCTGTGGGGATATAACACGAGCTTGTGCTGGGCTGTGTCATCGAAAACTGCCATTTTTTCCGACCCCACAACCACCAGCCGTTGCTCCTTGATCGGATGTAGCCAGCTTACGAAAATGTGTGCCTGTACTCCGCTCGGGAAATCGAAATGACTCAACGTGACGTCTACTACATCCCGGCTGAGATAAGCGCTTCCCTGGCAGGACACGCGAACAGGCATTTCATTCAACAACGACAACATTACGGAGATGTCGTGCGGAGCGAAGCTCCATAGAATGTTTTCTTCACTCCTGATCTTGCCGATATTCAAACGGTTGGAGTACAGGTAGTGGATCTTGCCGAGAGCGCCGTTCTGAATGAGTTGCTGAAGCTTCAGAATCGCTGGGTGGTAGCGAAGGATATGGCCCACCATCAGGATTCTGCCATTAGCAGCCGCCAGGCGGACGAGCTCTTCGCCATGCTTCACATCAATGGCGAGTGGTTTTTCGACGAGAACGTCTTTTCCGGCCTGCAAGGCTGCTTTGGCCATTTCAAAGTGCGTCACTGCTGGTGTCGCCAATGCCACTGCTGTGATGGTGGGATCGGCAAGAACCGCGTGGAACTGGCGGTAGAATTTGACACCCGAGTACTGGCGCCTGGAGTTCGCCTCGACGGATTCCTCTGCATCACAAAGTGCCGCAAGAACTCCCAGGTCGTGAAAGTTGCGTACCAGGTTCTTCCCCCAATAACCTACTCCCACAACAGCCACACTGGCAGGGCAGTTCGTAACCGGTTCGCCCGGTGCGCTTTCCATGTAAATACCTCCGTTAGGTTGCGAATGAGATGCGGCTGTATTACGCCGCCCCCGCGGTCGGTGCTACGTCTATGTCTGGGACCCCTCGTAACACCCGCGCCGGATTCCCCGCCACAATCGTGTCCGCCGGCACATCCTTCGTCACCACACTCCCCGCCCCCACAATCGCCCGCTCCCCAATGGTCACATTCGAAAGTACGGTCACACCCGACCCAACCGAAGCCCCCTTTTTCACCAGCGTCGGCTCCACTTTCCAATCCGCTTCCGTCTGCAACTGCCCATCCGCCGCTGTCGCCCGGGGATAAGTGTCGTTGATGAACGTCACCCCATGCCCAATGAAGACGTTGTCCTCAATCGTGACCCCTTCACAGATGAACGTGTGGCTCGAGATCTTGCAGTTCTTCCCGACCTTGGCGTTCTTCTGAATCTCGACAAACGCCCCAATCTTGGTCTGGTCGCCGACCTCACAACCATACAAGTTGATGAACCGCGACAGCTTCACATTCTCCCCCAGCTTCACATCGGAGGCGATACAGACAAATTCGTTCATAAAGCTTTGTTAGTATGCGCCCGACACAACCGCCCGCGGCGTCTTCAGCAGGATCTTGATATCCATCCACACGGACCATGACTTGGCATACCGCAAATCCAGCCGCACCATGTCGTCGAATTTGACCTTGCTGCGTCCCTCCACCTGCCACAGGCCCGTGATCCCCGGCTTTACCGACAGAAGCCGCCGCTTGTGCCAGGTGCTATAGCATTCAAACTCATACGGCACGGGCGGCCGCGGGCCCACCAGGGACATCTCCCCTTGGAGCACGTTGAGGAACTGCGGCAGCTCGTCCAGGCTCCAGCGCCGCATGAACCGCCCGAACGGCGTGGCCCGGTCCTCGCCCGGCCGCGCCCAGACGGGCCCCGGGCCGGCCTCGGCGTCCACCGGCATCGAGCGGAACTTGAGCATATCGAACTGCGCGCCGTTCCAGGTCACGCGGCGCTGGCGGTACAGCACCGGCCCCGGCGAGGAGAGCTTCACGCCGATCGCGAGCGCGGCGAGCAGCGGGCTGATCGCCAGCACGATGAGCGCGGCGAGCACGTAGTCCTCCACCGCCTTCACGAGGACGTTCGTGCCCGACATCGGCGACTCGGTGAGATTGATGACGGGAAGCCCCGCGACCTCGGTGACCGAGTGGTTGAGGAGCTGGAAGCCGAAGATGTCCGGCACGTAGCGGACCTCCGCCGTGGTCGAGCGCAGCGCGGCCAGCACCTGCTTCGCCCGCAGCTCCGCGCGCAGCGGCAGCGCCATCCACACCTGGTCGATGCCCTCGCGCTCGACGAAGGCCGCCAGCTCGTCGAGCGTGCCGCCCACGGGCACGCCCTCCACGGCGCCCGCCGCGAGCTCCGGCCGGTCGTCGAAGAACGCCACCACGTGCAGGCCCGTCCACGGCGCGGCCCGCAGGCGGCGGGCGATCTCGACGCCCAGCGCGCCCGCGCCCGCCACCACGATGTGCCGCAGGTTGTAGCCGCGCCTTCGCACCGACCGCAGCGCGAGGCGCAGCAGCATCCGGAACGCCGCGAGCGCCGCGAAGCTCGCCACCGCCCAGGTCATGAGCCAGAGCCGCGAGAAGACGTAGGTCGTCTTGGTGAGGATGAGCAGCACCGCGATGATCGCCACGGTGGCGAGCCAGGCCTTGAAGAGGCCCTGCACCTCGATCCAGAGGCTGGTGCCGCGGTAGGGCTGGTAGATGCGGAAGAACGGGAACACCGCGAACACGACGGCGAAGGCCACGGCGAGGCCCAGCCCGTAGCCGCGATTGAACTCCTCCAGCGTGAAGAGCACGGGGAAGAGAAGCCACCCCGTGGCAACCACGACCACCGGATCGGCCAGCCGGAACACGGCCTCGAGGAGCCCCGCGTTCTCCTTGAGGTGCGTGCCGCGGTTCATGGCGCGCGGCCTCGCCCGTGCGACCGCAGCCCCGCTTCGGCGAAGGCGCGGAACTCGTCGCGGAACCGGGGCTCGGAGAAGGCTTCCGCGCGCGCGCGGCACCGCGCCGGGTCGATCGCGCGCGCGGCCTCGAAGCGCTCCACCGCGGCCGCGATCGCCGCCGGCGAGGGCTCGTCGAAGAAGGTCCCCGTCTCGCCCTCGACGACCGTCTCGAGGAGGCCCCCGCGCGCGAGCGCGATCACGGGCGTGCCGCAGGCCATCGCCTCGACCGGCGCGATGCCGAAGTCCTCCTCGCCCGCGAACAGGAACGCCCGCGCGCGGCGCAGGTGGTCGAGCACGGCCTCCTGCGGGGCGTGCCCGAGCAGCCGCACGTTCGCCGGCCGCCGCGCCTCGATCGCCGCGCGCTGCGGCCCGTCGCCGATGACCACGAGGCGGCGCCCCGGCATGGCCCGGAAGGCTTCCACGACAGCGTCCACGCGCTTGTAGGGCACGAGCCGCGAGACCACCACGTAGAAGTCCTCCTTCGGGCCGCCGGGAGTGAAGGCCGCCACGTCGACCGGGGGATGGATCACGGACGCCTCGCGACCGTAGGCGACGCGGATGCGATCCGCGATGAAGCGCGAGATGCCAACGATGTCGTCCACGCGGGCGGCCGCCGCGCGGTCCCATTCACGCAGCGTCGCGAGCTCGCGACGCGCAAGCCACGCGAGCGGCCCCCGAGCCAGGCCGAAATCCCGCAGGTACTCGCCTTCCATCGCCCAAGCATAGCGCATGGGGGTGTAGCAATAGCAGAGGTGGTACTGCCCGGCGCGCGTGCGCACCCCCTTGGCGAAGGCGTGGGCGCTCGAGATCACCATGTCGTAGCCGGAGAGGTCGAAGGACTCGATCGCCCGCCGCATGAGCGGCACGTACTTGCGGAAGTGGCGCCGCGCGAACGGCATCCGCTGCAGGAACGAGGTCGTGATGCGCCGGCCCGCGAACGGGGCGCGGTCGGCCTCGGGCAGGAAGTCGACGAGGACGAAGAGATCGGCCTGCGGCCAGATCGCGAGGATCTGGGCCGCCGCGCGGTCGGATCCCGCCCAGGTGTCCAGCCACTCGTGGACGACCGCGACCTTGGGCGATGGGCCGCCTGTTAGAATTTCCGCCGGTTCCCGACCTGGCCTCGCCATGCGTTCGCTTGCCGCCCCCTTGCGGGGCTTCTCCCGTTTCCTGGTCGTCGTCGCGGCCGCGTGGGGCCAGGCCATCCTTCCCGCAGCGCTCACGGAATTCTACGTGGGTTCACCGGGAGCCGCGCCCCCCTGAGGCGACCCATGCCGCCCGCCCTCTCCATCGCGATCGTCACGCACGCCCCGGATCCGAGGCTGCTCGCGCGCACGCTCGCGAGCGTCGCCGAGGCCGTCGCCGTCGCGCGCGGCCACGGCACGCTGGGGGAGGCGAAGGTGCAGGTGGTGGACAACGGTCCGGACGGTCTCGCGCCCACGCTCGCGAGCCTCGCCGAGGCGGCGCTCGCCCGCGCCCCCGGCACCGCCTTCGAGCTCGTCACGGGCCAGGGCAACGTGGGCTTCGGCCGCGGCCACAACCTCGCGCTGGCGCAGGCCGCGGCCGATTGCCATCTCGTGCTCAACCCGGACGTCGAGGTGGCGCGCGAAGCGATCGACGCGGGCCTGCGCTACCTCGCCGCGCACCCGGAAGTCGGCGCCATCACGCCCTCCGTGCACGGCGCCGACGGCGAGCGCGAGTACCTCGTGAAGGCGTGGCCCTCGCCCGGCGTGCTGTTCGTCCGCGGCTTCGTGCCGCGCTTCCTGCACGGCCCCTTCCGCCGGCGCCTGGACGCCTACGAGCTGCGCCACCTGGACTGGGAGCGCGAGCAGGCGCCCGTCA